>JAEUHP010000309.1 GCA_016795295.1 Planctomycetota bacterium
CTGCGGCTGGTCCGGCAAGGTGGTGCGGGCACGGTCGAGATCCAGGTGTTCGACCCGCAGCGGTCGCCCACCACTGCGCAGAGCCGCCCCTTTCACCACATGGCGCAGTTCGCGGATGTTGCCGCGCCAGGGCTCGGCGTAGAGCCGGGCCAGGGCTTCTTCGGTGAGTTGCGGTGCTTCGGGATACCCGAGTTCGGCCGCCGCTTCGCCGAGGAACCGCCCGACCAACAGGGGCAGGTCCTCGCGGCGCTCGCGCAGCGGCGGCAGCACGATCTCCAGTTCGCGCAGCCGGTAGTACAGGTCCTCACGGAACCGCCCTTCGCGCACCATGCGCTCCAGATCCTGGTGGGTCGCTGCGAGGATCCGCACGTCGACCCGCACCTGGCGCCGGCCGCCGATCGGCGTCACGACCCGATCCTGCAGCACCCGCAGGATCTTCGCCTGCAGCTCGTGGGCCATGTCGCCGATCTCGTCGAGGAAGATGGTGCCGCCGTGCGCCTCTTCGAAGTGGCCGCGGCGGGCCTGCTGCGCGCCGGTGAACGAACCCTTCTCGTGGCCGAACAGCATGCTCTCCATCAACTGCTCGGGGATGGCCGCGCAATTCACCGGCACGAACGGGCCCCGCTGCCGCCGCGACAGATCGTGCAGCGCGCGTGCGACCACTTCCTTGCCGGTGCCGGTCTCGCCGCGCAACAACACCGTGTAGTCCGCCGGCGCGTAGAGCTTGACCCGTTCGACGAACTCCGCGCAGGCCGGACTGGTGGTGGCCAGCGCCCAGTGGCCACCCGAGGGCGCCCCGTCGTGGGCCAACAAGCTGCGCACCAGGACGCGGTTGCCGAGTGCGGTGGCCAGCATGCGGCTGCAGAACGCCACGCGCTGCAGATCCTCGGCCGAGAGCACGGCCCCAGCACGCGTGCAGTCGGCGTACATCACCCCCAGAGTCTTGCCGAGCGCGCGCACCGGCAGCGCCACCGCCGAAGAAATGCCCTCGCTGCGCACCGAGTGGAAGGTGCGCGCCACCGGGTCCGCCGCGGCGACCGGCACGTGCACCACCCGGGCGCTGGTGCGCACCTGATCGATCAGCGAGCGGCTGGTGCGGAACGGCCGCCGGTCCTCGGGCCGCGCCATGTGGTAGCTGGCTTCGTGCTCGTCGAGGTCGAGGGCCACGTGCACCCGATCCGCACCGGTCGCACGCAGGATCGCCGCCATCGCCGCAGCCACCATCTGTTCGGGCGCCTTCAAGCCTTCGAGGTGGTCCGCCATCTCCATGAAGGTCTGGTACCACGCCCCCACCGGGGAACCCGGGGCCAGAGTCAGCGCGGCCGGATCGAGTTCGCGAGCACTGCCCGGCCCCGGTTCGGCGAGGTAGCGCAGGCGCACCAGGGCCGGGCCCAGGTTCAGCACGTCGCCGTCGAGGCAGGGTTCGAATCGGCTGCCCACCGAGCCCGTCGCCGAGCGGATCGGGAACGGCAACCCGGGCTCGGCGCGCACCCGCAGACGGCCGTGCTCGTCGCGCGCCACTTCGAGCAGGCGCCCAACCACACCGGCGGCGTCGAGCGTCACGGGGCACTCGGCCTCGGGACCCCCGATCCAGAAACTGTCGGCGTCGACGTCGATCTCGCGGTTGCCGGCGCGGTCGGTCACTTCGAGTCGGAAGGGCATGGCGTCGGAGTATCGTCGGCTCTCCTCGCCATGGGGAGCCCCTGCGTCGGCTTTCCGACAGGCACCCGGCTTGCCAGCCCCGGGTATACTGCGACGTGCCGAGCGCGGCAGCCGCGTCGCCTGCCATGGCTTCCACCCATTCCCCCCCTCGCACCGACCGGTTGCTGCAAGCCACCGCCGAGCGCACCGTGCTGGCCACGGTGGATCCGGCCACCGGCCAAGCCGTGGTGCGCAAGGTCTTCGAACGGGGCGCGCCCGCGGATGCCGAGCGCGAACAGGAGCTGGGCCAGCTCGCCGCCGGGCCGGGCGTGGTTGCCCACCTCGGCACGGGACTCGACCCGCAGAGTGGCCGCCCCTGCCTGCACACGGCGTTCGGCGCCGGGGTGGATCTGCCCAGCCTGGTGCGCCACAGGGGGGCGCTCCCAGCGGTCGAGGCGCTGGCAATGGCCGCCCAGGTGGCCAACACGCTCGCCCGCTTGCACGCCCTGCGCGCTCCGGGCGCCCCGAGCGGCCTGTGCCACAACGACGTCAAACCGCACAACCTGCTGGCCACGCCCGCAACGGTGCTGCTGCTCGACTTCGAACACGCCGCCGCCATCGGCACACCCCACTGGCCCGCCGGCACCACGGCCTTCGCCGCTCCCGAAGCCACCCCTGGAGCGGCCGCCACCGCCGCGCGCGACGTCTACGGCCTGGCGGCGACGCTGCGGTGGCTGCTCGATGGCGGTGGCCCAGCCCATGTGCCACAGGACCCGCGCGTGTTGCGCTTGCTGGCGCGCGCCCTGGGTCCGGCCGAGCAGCGCCCGACGGCGGCGCAGTTCGCCGAGGAGCTGCAGCAGCTCGCCACCGCCCTGGCCGACGACCCCGACGAACTACGCCGCGATCGGCTGCTGCGCGGCGAGCTTCCGGACCAGAGCTCGGCCCGGTCCGCGCTGGCTTCCTCGCCGGCAGACGAGCGCTGGCTGCGGCGCCTCGAACGCAACGAGCCGCGGCGGCACCGTCTGCACGCGGCCACCCACCAGGCGCCGAACCCACCAGGGGTCCTGCTGGCGCTGCTGCTGCGCGCCGAACGGCTGCTGCGCTGCACCCCGCGCCACCCCGTCCTCCTGGCCGACCGCGACCACTTGGCGGCGACGGCGGCCCAGCAGATCGCCAGCGCCATCGAACGCACCGCAACTCTGGTGCAGAAGGAGGAGTTCGCGGCGGCCCAAGCGCTGCTCCTCGACTGCCAGGAGCTGGTGCTGCGTCTGGGTCGCATTCCGGGCGGCTTGCGCCTCGAACCACCCGAAGACCTGCGTGCGCTCGGCCCCCTGCACCGCACCCCGTATGCCTGCCTCGAGCAGCAGAGCCGACGGGTCGCCGCCCTCGAACACGAACTGCTGGCCGCCAGCACCGCAGTGCAGGCTGCGGAGCAGGCGTTCGACCTCGTCGCCGCCGAACGCGCCGTGGCCACCATGGCCGAGCGCTATGGCGGTGCGGCGCCGAGCGTGGCGCGCCATCGCGACCGGCTGCACCGTTGGCAATTCTACCTGCAACGCATCGCCCGTGCCGACGGCAGCCCCGAACGCCTCGGGCCGATCGGCACCGACGCCGAACTGCGGCCGCTGCGCAACCTGCTGGCCCGCTGTGCCACGGCGCTCGGCAACCCACCGCCGCACGGCGCCACCAGCGGGACTGGGCTGCGCAACCTGCTGCTGACCCTCGACAACCTCGCCGAGGAGTTCCCGCACCTCGAACCAGCCATCGCCGCAGGGCGCGGTGCCCTGCAGCACAGTCTGGAGCAGACCAGCGAACGGGCCGGGCAACTGCTGGCCTTCGCCGACCAGCAGCTGCGCCTCGTGCCGGTGCCGGTCCGCCCGCTGCAACAGACGCTGGCCCGCCTCGACGGGTGGCGCAACCTCGAAGCGTTCGTCGACCGGCCGGGCCGGCCGCGCAGCGCCCTGCTCGACCGCATCGAAGCCCTGCGCCTCGCCCTCGACCAGGCCCGCGCCACCCGCGATCGATTGGCCCAAGGCGCCGAACAGGCGATCTCGCGCGGCCACTGGACCACGGGCCTGTTCGACATGGAGCGCGCCGTCGGCGACGTCGCCGGACCAGAAGCCGAGCGCGCCGAGCACGGCTTCGACCTCGCCAACGAAGTCGACGTCGACCGCAAGCTGCGCGATCGACTCGCCGAGGCCCGCCGCAAGAAGCAGGAAGTGGATGCCGCGGTGCGGCGCAACATCGAACTGCAAACGCGCTATGCCGCTCTGCAGGACGATCCCGCCGCGACCTTCGCCATGCGCCTGCAAGTGCTGGCCGAACGCCGCGACTGCCTCGAGTTCCTGGCCTTGCACCTGCCGGCGGAGCGCGGCCATCTGCACGGCCGCGACCTGCGCGCGGTGACCACCCAACTGGCCCTCGAACGCGCCGACCAGGCCGAGCAGCAGTTCGACGCCACTGCCGATCCCGAACAGCGCCTGCAGCTCGCCGAAGCGGCCCTGCGCGACCTCGGCGCCTCGTTCCCGGAAGCTCCCACCGGTGGGGAACCGCCGGCGCGCCTCAAACGTTCGGTCGAGCACTGGCGCACGCTCGCGGCGCGTTGCCGGCACGACCTCGAACAAGTCCATGCGGCTCGCCGGCGGCGAGCCCGCAGCCGGCAGCGACTGCAATGGGCCGCGGCGGCCCTGTTCCTGGTCCTGGCCAGCGGTGGCGCGCTGCTGCTGCGCGGAGCCACGGCCGACCCGGCGTTGGCTGGACTGCGCCACGCGCCGGCCGAGTTCGCCGAACTCGTGCGCACGGCGGCCGCTCTCGAGGAGCCAGCCCGCGGTCGCAGCAAGTCCGTGGTGGCAGCACTCGAGCCCCTGATGCACGCCAACGACAGCCCAGGTGCCGACTACGCGGCGTTTGCCGCGGCCCTGGAGACCTTCGCGGTGGCCGGCAGTGCTGTGCCCGAGGCGCGGTTCGCTGCCCTGGCCCTGCGCCTCGCCGAGGCCACTCTGGTGGGCCGCACCACCGATCCGGCAGCCGCCGAACGGCTGGCCGCCACCGGAAGCCGACTGCGCGCCGCGGGCGTGCTGCCGGAGGCCGGGTCACGCCCCAACCCGCAGTGACCCCGCGGCGCTCAGCCCAGCAGGCCGTGCTCGTCGCCGCGCACCGGCCCGGCGGGCAACCGTTCGAAGGCGAAGCCCGGTAGCAGGTCCGCGGGCAGGCACGAGGTGCCGCGCGGCACGAGCCCGGCGAGCCAGCCGAGGTGGCCCACCACGGCGGCTGCGGCAACGCCCTGGGCGCGCAGGTGGCGCAGGGACGTGTCGCCGTGGCGCTTGGCCAGACGCAGACCGTCCCCGCCGACCACCAGCGGCACATGGCGGAACGCAGGAGGCTGGAGCCCCAGTGCTCGGTACAGCGCGAGTTGGCGCGGTGTGCTCGGCAGCAGGTCGTCGGCGCGCACCACTTCGGTGATGCCCTGGGCGTGGTCGTCGACCACCACAGCGAGCTGGTACGCGGGGCCGCCGTCGCGCTTCTGCACCACGAAGTCGCCGCGCAAGATGCCCGCCTGCGGGCCTGCGCAGCCGTCGACGAACGGCAACGCGGCAGCAGCCACGCCAAACCGCAGCGCCGGCTCCCGGCCCGTGGCGGCCCGCGCCGCCGCGAGCGATGGGAAGCGGCCCCGGCACGTGCCGGGGTAGACCGGCCCATCGTCCTCCGGGCCGTGCGGCGCCGACGCAGCGCGGTCGATTTCGGCGCGGGTGCAGACGCACGGGTAGAGATGTCCGGCCGCGAACAGGCGAGCCACCGCGTCGGCATACACGGGCAGACGCTGGCTCTGCACCCAGACTTCCCCGTCCCAGTCGAGGCCGAGCCAGCGCAGGTCGTCGAGCGTGGCAGCGGCAGCACCCGCCTGGATGCGCGGGCCGTCGATGTCTTCGATCCGCAGCCGCAGCGTGCCGCCGCGGCTGCGCGCCGCGAGCCACGCCAGCAGGAAGGTGCGGGCATTGCCGAGGTGCAGGGCCCCCGTCGGGCTCGGCGCGAGCCGGCCCACGTAACCGGACGTCCGGGCCCCGTGCCCCGCCGCTGCGCCAGCGCTCGTAGGATTGGTCATGCCGAACTTGGCGTCGTGCCGCGCGCCGGAGCCCACCGTCAGAGCGCTTCGGCCAATTCGGCCAGGGCGCGGCTCAGCATGGACCGCACCGCCACTTCGCTCTTGCCCAGTTCGGCGGCGATCTGGGCGTGCGACAACCCCATCAGACGGTGCATCAGGATCACCTCCTGCTTGTCGGCGTCGAGGCGGCCGAACGCGGTCTCGACCCGCGACAGTTCTTCGCGGGCCGCGGCCTGCCCACTCGGCGTGTAGATGCCCTGGTAGCCGCGCACTTCCTGTTCGTCGAAGCCGCCCTGCTCGCGCCCCACGGCCCGCTTGCCGGCGCGCCAGTGTTCGGCACGGTCGGCGATCTTGCGCATGGCGGTGGTGAACAGCCACTTGCGGAACTCCGGTTCCCCGCCGAAGCGGAACCGGTCGGCGTTCTCCAGCACGTCCCGGCAGACCGACTGCGCCAGATCGCTGCACGACTCCTTGGCCAGCAACATCGGTCCCGCTTTGAGACGCACGAACGCCCGCAGCGCCGGCAGGTGTTGCTCCAGCAGCTCGGCGACCGCGCGTTCGTCGCGTTGGCTGGCGCGGTGCAACAAGGTTTCGAGATCGTCCGGCATCCGGGCAGTAGGATACCATGGAGCGGCTCGCGCAATGACGGATCCCGCACCGCTCGACCCGACCCACGTCGCACCCGAAGAGACGTTCCGCCGCCTGCTCGCCGCCTGCATCGAAGCCGTCGGCGCGCGCTGCAGCGACGCCCTCGAAGCGCTGCTGGCCGCCCATCCCGAACACGCCGCGGCACTGCGCCTGCGGCTCGACAAGCTGGTGCGCGCCGGCCTGCTGAGCCTGGAGCCTGAACCCAGCGCGGAGTTGCCCGAACGGCTCGGCGAGTTCCGTCTGCTGCGGCGGCTCGGCGCGGGCGGCATGGGCGTGGTCTACCTGGCCGAACAGGCCTCGCTGGGCCGCACCGTGGCCCTCAAGCTGGTGCGCCCCGAGCAGCGGTTCTTCCCCGGCGCGCGCGAACGCTTCCGCCGCGAAGTGGAGGCGATCGCCCGGCTCGGGGACCCCGGCATCGTACCGGTCTACACAGTGGGGGAAGCCGAGGGCATCCACTACTTCACCATGGAACACGTGCGCGGCGCCTCCCTGGCCGACGCACTGCTGGCCGTGCACGACCGACATCCGACGGATCTGCTGGGCGCCGATCTGGCGGCAGCGGCCGCCGCGCGCGCCGCCGTGCCGGTGCCGAGTCCGCTGCCGGAGACGTTCGCCGGCACCTGGGTGCAGGCTTGCTGCCGGGTGGTGGCGCGCATGGCGCGGGCCGTGCAACACGCCCACGAACGGGGCGTGGTGCATCGCGACCTGAAGCCCAGCAACGCCATGATCACCCCGGACGGTCGGGTGCTGTTGCTCGACTTCGGTCTCGCCGCCGCCGAGGGCACGCTGCGCATCACCCGCACGGGCGCCCAGCTCGGCACCCTGCACTACATGGCGCCGGAGCAGTTGCAGGACGGCCCGGTCGGCCCCTGCACCGACGTCTACGCGCTCGGGGTCACCCTGCACGAACTGGTGGCCCTGGAACCGCCGTTCCACGCCGCCTCGAGCGAACGGCTGCGCGCCGCGATCTTGACCGGGGTGCCCCGCCCGATCCGCAGCCGGGGCGCCGAAGTGCCGCGCGACGTCGAGACCATCTGCCGCCGCGCCATGGCCTGCGAGCCCGGGCGGCGCTACCAGAGCGCCAGCGAACTCGCCCAAGACCTCGAACGGTTCCTGTCGCACCGACCGATCCTGGCCCGCCCGGCCGGCCCCTGGCTCCGCCTGTCGCGCTGGGTGCGGCGCCGGCCGACCGCTGCGACCGCCCTCGCCATCCTGCTGGTGGCCGCCGGGGCGGTGCCGTTCGCCATGCAGCTGGCGCGGCTCGAGGCCGAAACCAGTGCGCGGGCCAACCTGCGCAACGCCGCCGCGGCGATCGACCGCATGCTGACCCAGGTGCGCGATCCGGCCCTGCAGAACGCGCCCGGGCTCGACCGGGTACGCCTGCAGCAGCTCGATGCCGCCGAACGACTGCTCGGGGACCTCTACCGGCAGAACCAGGGCGAACGCGAGGTGCAGGTGCTCTACATCCGCGGCGCCATCCAGGCCGCGCAGGTGCGCCAAGCGTGTGGCGCCAACGAGCGGGTGCTGCACGATCTCACCGCGATCGAGCCGGTGCTGGCGAACCTGCGCCAGGAGCCACCCGACCAACCCGAACTGCTGGTCGACCACTGTGCCCTGTGGCTGACTCTGGGCAGCGCCTGCGCCGGCCTCGGCCGCATCCCCGAGGCGGTCGAACACTGGCAGCGCCTGATCACCGCGACGCGTGCCGTGGATCTCGCCAAGGCCCATCCCAGGGTGGCCCTGGCCCTGGCCACGGCACACAACAACCAATCGCGCGTGTTGGCGGGCAACGGTGACCGGCAGGGCGCCCTGCGCGAACTGCAGCACGCCCTGGCGATCGAGCCCGAGCCGTCCCCCGCCGCCGGCACCAAGGTCGAGCTGGCGATCGACCGTGCGCGCATGCGCATGAACCGCGCCGCGCTGCTGCGCGACGAGGGGCAACTCGACGCAGCGGCGGCGGAATACACGGCGCTGACCGAGCTCCTGGCCGGGCTCGACGCCGAGGCACCGCGGCAACCCAACCTGCAGTTGGAGTTGGCCCGCGTGCACTTCGCGCGCAGTGAACTCGCCGTGCGCCGCCAGCAGCACGACGTGGCGGCCGCCGAGCGCGAACCGGCGCTGGCCACCCTACGCGAGCTGGCCACAGCCTATCCCGAACGCACCGCGTACCGGCGCGACCTGGGCGTGATGCTGTTCCAAGCGTCGGTCGGTGTCCAGCAAGCCGGTCAGAAGGACCAGGCCGAGCGCCTGGTCCGCGAAGCGATCCAAAGCCACGAGTTGCTGCTCCAAACTGCCCCCGAAGCCGCCGAGAGCCGCGGCGAGCTGTCGACCTTCCGCCGCCAGCTCGCCGGCCTACGCTTCGCCGCAGGGGCAAAAGACGAAGCCGTGGCACTGCTCGAACAAGCGATCGCCGAACAGGCCGAGGTCGCCGCCGCCCGGCCAACGGATCCCTACTACCGGCTCGATCTGGCAGCGCTCCAGCAAGAGCTGGGCATCCACCACTGGAAGGGTGAGCGCTGGGCCCAAGCCCGCGCGGCGTGGCGCGGTGCGGCCGACAACTACGAACAGGCGCTGGCCGCAGGGCGCAAGGATGCGCTCGGCCCGCGCCGCTTGCCCTTGGTGCTGCAAGTGCTCGCGCAGGCCGAGATGATGTGCGACGACTTCGACGGCGTGGTCGCGGCCCTGACCCGCTTGCAAGCCGCAGCACCCTTGCCCGCGTCGAGTCTGCGCGAAGCGGGTGCTGGACTGCACGTGGCCGAGCGCGCCGACTTCCAGGCGCTGGTCACCGCCACCGAGGCGCAAGAGCGCAGCCGTAATGCGGCGGGCAAGTGAGCCAGTGCCAGCGAGCCAGTGCCAGCGAGGCAGTGAGCCCGCGAGCCAGCGGACGCACCAGCGCCCGCCGGACCCCGTCACTTCGCGGCGCGGTAGATGTCCTGCACCGACTTCAGCAGCTTGAGGGCGTCCGCCTTGGGCCGTTGGAACGCGTTGCGCCCCATGATCGAACCAAAGGCGCCGCCGTCGGCCAGACCCTGGATCTCCGCCAGCACTTCCGCAGTGCCCTTGGCCTCGCCGCCGGAGAAGATCACGATGCGCCGGCCGCCGAAGGCTGCCTGCACCACATGGCGCGTGCGCTCGGCGAGCGTGGCCACCGGAATCTTCTCGCTCTCGTAGACCTTCTTGGCCGCGTCCTGCTCCAGGTGTTCGGACGCCGGCTTGACCTTGATGATGTGGGCGCCGAGTTGGGCGGCGATCTGCGCCGCGTAGGCGGCGACGTCGATCCCGGTCTCGCCCTTCTTGCTGAGCGCGCTGCCGCGCGGGTAGCTCCACACCACCACGGCGAGGCCCGCCGCCTTCGCTTCTTCGGCGATGGCGCGCAGCTCCATGTACATCGCATCGCGCTGGTTGCTGCCCGGGTAGATGGTGAAGCCGATCGCCGCGCAACCCAGACGCAGCGCATCCCGCACCGAACCGGTCACCGCGGGCTTGGGGTCGGGCGAGCTGTACAGCGAGTCGCTGTTGTTGAGCTTCAGGATCAGCGGAATGCGACCGGCATACTTGCGGGCCCCGGCTTCGAGGAAGCCGAGCGGTGCGGCGTAGGCGTTGCAACCCGACTCGATCGCCAGTTCGAAGTGGTAGTACGGGTCGTAACCCGCGGCGTTCTTGGCGAACGAGCGCGCCGGGCCGTGTTCGAAGCCTTGGTCCACCGGCAGGATCACGAACTTGCCGGTGCCGGCCAAGGCACCAGTGTCCATCATCCAGCGCAGGTTCTTCAGGACGCCGGGGTTGTCGGATTCGTACCAGCTCAGGATCTCGTCGACGCGCTTGCTCATTGGGTTTCGGGGTGCCCGGTCGGGGCTGCCAGGGAAAACTGCGATTCTGGGCACCCGGGGAGCGAATGCAAGCGCGACGGGCCCGCGTCGACGCGTCGGCCATGCCACCGGCTCCCCCTGCGAGGGACGGCGCGGGCCGCACCGCGCGCCCAGCAGCGCATCCGGCTGTGCGCCCGGCTGTGCGTCCTCCGGGCGACGCCGCTCACTTGAGCTTCAGATCGCGCGCGCCAGAACCCGTGGTGAACTCCCAGAACAAGTACAGCGGGTCGGCCCCGCCCAACTGCAGCAGCACCCGCACCTGGTAGTACTTGTTGGGGTCCAGGTGTTCCTTGGGCAGCGCGAACAGCACGTCGCGCCGGTCCTGCTTCTTGTTGAGCGGCACGTTGGGCGTGTGCACGTAGCACGGCACTTCCTTCTTGCCACGCGCCATCCAGGCGGTGAACTCCGGCTGCGACTTGGCGACGAAGTTCTTGGGCGGCTGCTTGCCGCCCTTGGTGGCTTCCCAGACCGAGATCGAAGCCTCGCCCAGGCGTTTGGCGTTCTCGTTGCTCAGCTGCACGCTGATCGGGTAGCCGCACTTCTTGGGGTCGCGCTGGCCTTCGGGCTGGTCCTCGAGCGGATTCGGATTCTCGTCCGAGTAGAACGCCGTGGGCACCCCGACCAGATTGGGCGGCGGCCACACCACGAAGGCCGGGCTGGTGTTGGGATCGTACGGCTCTTCCAACGAGCCCATGTCCAGGAGGCCGACCGAGAACTCGGCATCGGTCACGTACGAGTAACCCAGCCGCTTGATGTTGTGCACCAACATCGGGAAGCGGTGGTACGGCACGCCGATCCAGCCGTCGACCGAATCGCGGGCGAACTCGGCACCGCGCTGGCCGCGCACCGTGACGATGTTGCCGCTGGCCGCCTGCTGGCCGCGCCGCGTGAACTCCGGATGCGCGGGATCCTCTTCGTGGATGTCCGGCCCGTCCTTCTCGTGCAGCTCCCGGTGCTTGTTGATGTACGCAGTGTGCAAGTCGCAGCCGAACGAAGCCTCGGCATCCATCTCGCACTCGGGCAGCGGCCCGAACGCACCCTCGGTCATGTTGCCGCTGGGCGGGAACACGTAGCCGCACAGTTGCGCGCGCACCTGGTTGATGCGATCCAGCGCCGCGAGTTCTTCCTTGCTCGGGCGCTCGGGCAGCAGCGGCGGTCCGTAGCCGGTGGCGAACGCCACGCCGGAGTCGCCGCGCCCCCACTCACGCCACTCGGCGTCGATGGCCTCGCTCGACTTGCCGAACACCTTGGTCACGATCGCCTCGACCTGCTCGAGCGTCGGGATGCCCTTGTCGGCATCCGGCAGGGCCAGGAAGTACTCCAGCCACTTGTCGGGGTAGGCGGCGAACATCCAGGTGGTCAAGCTCCAGGTCTTGAGCCGGCAGTCGTTGCGGAACCGCGACAGCTTCTCGCGCGGCACCTGCGCCATCGGCCAATCCTGGGTCGAGGTGGCCTGGTCGCGCACCGCGCGCATCCACCAGGTGGTGCCTTCGGGCAAGGCCAGCGCGTCGTCGCCTTGGGTGCCCTCGGGCAAGGCACCCCAGCGCGAGATCGAGGTCGACTTCAGGTACCAGGTGATCGCGTGCACGATGCCCTGGCCCATGCCGTCGTTGCGGTTCGCCAGCAGGCCGTCGAACACCGCGTGGGCGATGATGCTGTCCTGGATGTAACGCGGCGCCCCGCCGACCTCGAGCAGTGCCACGCCGTTCGCCGAGCGCCACACCGTGTTGGCGAACCGCAAGGCGTCCTGCACGTTGCCCTGGTGCGTGTTGGGATTGGCCTTGAGGAACTCCTCCCGCTCCCGCCCCGTGGCCAGGTACGCCTGCCAGGCATAGCTGCGGGTGGCGCGCTCGCGGAACGCCAGCCGCTTGGCCGCCTGCTCCCCGAGCAAGTACTCGCCGAACTCCACCGCGCGCTCGCCCCACATCGCGGCCTTGTCCGCGGTTTCCTGGCTGCTGCGCACCCAAACCGTGAAGTTGGCCGATTTGGCGCCGCGGATCTCGAAGCTGGGCTTCTTCATCCAGTCCGGAGCGGCATCGCGCAGGCGCTTCAGCTCTTCAGGCATGTCCGCTTCGCTCAGCTGCGTCACGGGATACTCCTTGCGCGCCAGCTCGACCGCGCGCTTCTCGATCTCCTTCATCTTGATCGCCATCGCGATCTGCGCATCGGTGCCGTAGAACCCTGGGCCCTCCTTGTAGCCGAGCGCTACGTTGGCCTCTTTGTCCATCGGGTTGTAGTACACCGACTTCTCGAGGTGGTACACCGCCCGGCCATTGCCCGCCTCCTTCATCTTGAGGCCGAGCTTCTTGTGCTGGTCGGCGAGCTTCACCGAGGTCTTGGACCACTCGTCCATGATCCGGAAGCGCCCTTCGTAGTTGGCCTTGTCCACCCACTTCTTGCGCTTCTCGGGCGGCAGCTCGATCCACGTGTCCTTCTCCTTCTTGAAGCCGAGCTCGCTGCGCGCCGTGCCGTTGTTGGGATCGTAGGCGAGCACCAGGTCGTAGGCCTGCTTGGCGCGCTGGCCGACCTTGCTCGACTTGGCGTTGTTGGCGAACGACAGCAGCGTGCCCACACACTTCTTGACCAGCTCGGCCTCTTCGGCCGCGAACGGGTCCTGGGCGGCGAGCGGACGGCCGAGAAGAAGCGCCGTGAGCAGCGCGAACAGCAGAGAGCGGCGGAACGAAGTCATGCGTGGGCGATCGGGTCGGTCGGAAGCCGCCCATGCTACGTGGCAACCGCGGCAACGGCACAATCTTCCGGGGCCGCGCCGCACGAAAATCGGCGCCCACCCTGCACCACCGCCCCCCGCGTCCACCGCCCCGCCGGACCGACTCGCCCCCAGACCGCCCTGGGGCTCAGCGGATCTTCACGTGCTTGCCACCCGAATCCGCCGCCAACCACTCCAGGATCTCCAGGTTCGCCCCGATCGCCACGGTGTGGATCTTGACCTTGCGGTGCCGGTTCCAGTAGGCCACGTCCTCCCGGATGCGCGCCGGGTCGATCACTTCCCCGTTGGTCGGCTCGCCGTCGCTCATCAGGTAGATCATGTCGACGTCCTTGTCGGCGAAGCCCTGCTTCAGCGAGTCGTAGAGGTTGGTGGCGCCATTGGCACCGAGCCGCTCGACCCACTGCAACGCTTGGGTGCGCATGGCCGGAGTGTTGCTGCCGCTGATGTCAGGGCGCCATTTGGCGACCCCGGTCGAGAACGCGATCACGTTGAACAACGCACTCGGTTCGAGGTTCTCGATCGCGGCGGTCAGCTCTTGCCGCGCCACGTCGATGCGCGCCGCGCCGCGCTTGCCGACGTAGCGCCCGTAGACCGATTCCAGCATCGAGCCAGACACGTCGACGATGAACAACACGCGCTGGCTCTCGATCTGGATGCCGAAGAACTTGCCGGTGCTGCGGGTGCGCGCCTTGAGCCGCGCCAGTTCCCGCGCGCCCTCGGCCTTGTCGAGCTCCTGCTGCCCCACCACCTCGAAGCTCGCCTTGTGGTCCTGCCACCAGGCTTGCCAGCGCCGCGCATCGTCCTCGAACGGCTGCGCCGTGAGCTGCCACAGCACCTCGCCCATGCGTTTGGCCAGGCGCCCAGGGTCCTTGCCGATCCGTTCGACCAAAGGCCCGACGCCGCGTTTGTCGCGCATCTGCAGCAGTGCTTCGACCGCGGCGAAGCGCGTCGACCAGTCTTCATGGTCGAGCGCCTTCACCAGCACCGGAATCTGCCGTTTGTAGCGGCCCGTGCCGATCAGCTCGATCGCCGCGTTGCGCACGTCCGCGTCGGCATGCCCGGCGAAGCCCTCGAGCTCGAGCAGCCACGCGTCGTTGCCCTGCTCCAGCTGGCCGATCGCCTCGATCGCCAGCCGCGCATCGCCCGGATGGCGCCCCTTCTGCAGCATGGTGCGCAGGTCCGGCAACGCCTCGCGGTCGTCGCGCTGCACCAGCACCTTCACGGCGGCCCGCCGCACTTCGAGGGTCGGCTCCTGCAGTTCCTTGCGCACGGCCTTCAGCTCCGCGTGCCGGCCCGCCGCCTCCAGCGCGAACACGCGCTCGTGCGGCTTGCCCTTGCCGACCTGCTTGCCGATCCGCTTGTTGGTCGCGTCGTCGTTGAGCTGGGCCACACACGCCGCCAAGGCGGTGCGCAGGTCTTCTTGGGTCACGTCGCGCTTCTTGACCAGCTCCAGGGTGAGGTTCACCGCCTTGGCGCCATCCTTCTCGAACAGGAGCCGCGCCGCCTCGGCGCGGTCCGCACCCGGAAAGTCGACGCGCTGCAGCACCCATTCCGCCATCTCGAAGGTCTTGGGCAGATTGCGTTCGCGCATCGCCGCCAGAGCGGCGCGGCGGATCTTCGGATCGAGCTCGCGCCGCAGCGCCTCGATCAGTTCGTCTTCGCCGAGCCGCTTGGCCAGGCCCTGGAACGCCAGCAACCGGATCGGCCCGAGCTCCAGCGCCACGATCTTGCCGTCCTTGTCCTTGCGCTGCTCGCCCTTCAGGTTCCACAGGTAGCGGTACCAATCGGCGTCTTCCGCAGCGGCGTGCTTGACGTGCTGGCGCAACGCCGGCTCACGCACCGCGTCCGACGCCTCGCTGTCGACCAGCACCTTCAAGAAGTGCTTGCCCAGACGCGGCGAACTGCCGAGCACGCCGAGGGCCGCATCGCGCAACTCGACGTCCTCGGCGTTGGCGGCCACGTTCGCGGCCTTCTGCAGCACCACCTGCTCGGCGTCGGGCACGCCGTCGAACACGCCGAAACTGCGCACGATCTCGCGGCGCATCAGCAGACTGCCGCACAGGTCGAAGGCCTTGATCAAACCTTCGGCGGCTTCGCGGGTGCGCGCCGCCGCGGCCTTGCCCACCACCGCTGGGTCCGCATCGTCCTTCAGGCGCAGGAGTTGCGTGAGAGGTGGCTCGCCGTCCTGGGCCACGAGCGCGGGCGCAGCCACGGACCAGAGGAACAGGGCCAGAGCGAAGATCGGCCTCGGCATGCCCCCATCGTCGGCACCGCCGGCGCCCAGTCAAGGCACCGCCCAGGCCGCCGGTGGCGGTGGGAGAGTGCTTGCTTTCGCTAGCATTTCTGCTAATTCATGTTTCGGTAGCTCATGGCCGCCCGCAGCAGACCCCGCAGCCCCCAGCAGGCCGAACTGCCGTTCCGCCAGCATGGCGGCGCACGCCGTGGGGCTGGCAGGAAGCCGAAGGGGCTGCGGCCCGGCATCGCGCACACGAAGCGCACCGCATTGCCCGCGCGGCATCCGGTGCACGTGACCGTGAAGTTGCGGCAAGGGCTGCCCAAGTTGCGCCAGCCGCGCGAACGCGCGGTGCTGCTGGCGGCGTTCGCCCAAGCCAAGCAGCGCGCCGGGCGCACCGGCAAAGCGTTCCGCCTCACCCACTTCGCGATCCTCAACGACCACCTGCACCTGATCGCCGAGGCCGAGGACCGGGAGGCGCTGGCGCGCGCCGTGCAGGGGCTCTTGATCCGCATCGCACGCGCGCTCAACAAGGTCTGGCAGCGCCGCGGCAGCCTGTTCGCCGACCGTTACCACGACCGCACCCTGACCACACCACGCGCGGTGCGCTCTGCCCTGTGTTACGTGCTCGCGAACGGCAAACAACACGCTGCCGCAGGGCGCGCGGTCACCGTGCCGCAGGCGCTCGACGTCTACACCTCCGCGCCGTGGTTCGACGGCTTCGTCGAGTCCATCACCGTGCGCGGCATCGCGGCCCTGCCGCCTCCGGTGACGAGCCCACGCACCTGGCTGCTCACCCTCGGCTGGCGTCGGCGCGGCCTGCTGTCGGTGCACGAACTGCCCGCAACCGGCTGACACCCAGCCGTCGCATCGGATCGCCCGACGGACAGCCACGGCAGACCACCCACCCTGGCAGTGCCCTGGCGGCTTGGCCGGCCGCTGAGCGGACCCGGCGCTTTACTCGGCGAAGCCAGCACGGCACTTTGCCAAGATGCCGCTGTTCGCCTGCCTGCTGCTGCTGGTCGCGCCGAGCGCCACGCCCCTGCCGCCGCCCGTCCAGGACCCGCCGCCGGCGACCCGTGCGGCCCCCGATCCAGCAGCCCCTGTGGCCCCGCAGGCCGCCTCTGCCGCGCCGGGCATGCCACCGAGCAACCCGCCGGCCGGGCCACCAGCCGATCCACCGGCCGACCCGCAGGCCGCAGACCCAGTGCTGCGCCAAATGCTGCTCGGCGGGGCCGCCGGGGCGTTCGCCGGCATCCTGGCAGCGCGCTTGCGCCAGCGCCGGCGCCGTCTGGACGCTGGACGTCGCGCCGACAACGGCTAGTGTGCGCGCGCGCCGGGGTCAGCCGGCGCAACCCTGCTTTTCGCCACCACAGCCACACCCGAGGGGGTCGTTTTGTCCGCCATCGAAAGCCGCATCGCCGCCGAGATCTCCGCGCGGCCCGAACAGGTCGCCGCCGCCGTTGCTCTGCTCGACGAAGGTTCGACCGTGCCGTTCATCGCCCGCTACCGCAAAGAAGCCACGGGCGGCCTCGACGACACCCAACTGCGCACGCTGGAAGAGCGCCTCACCTATTTGCGCGAGCTGGACACGCGCCGCGAACAGGTGCTGGCCAGCATCCAGGAACAGGGCAAGCTGACCCCCGAACTGCAGAAGGCCATCGCCGGCGCAGCGACCAAGCAAGAACTCGAAGACCTGTACCTGCCGTACCGGCAGAAGCGTCGCACCAAGGCGATGATCGCCCGCGAGGCCGGTCTCGAACCGCTGGCCAAGGGCCTGCTGGCGGACCCGACCCAGGACCCCGCGGTGCTGGCGGCGCGTTTCGTCGCCCCCGACCGCGGCGTGGCCGACGTCGCCGCGGCTCTCGAGGGCGCGCGGTTCGTCTTGATGGAAGACTTCGCCGAAGACGCAACCTTGCTCGGCCGGCTGCGCACCTGGCTGCAGCAGGAGGCGCTGTTGTCGACGCGGGTCGCCAAGGACAAAGAGACCGATCCCGAAGCGCAGCGTTACCGCGACTACTTCCGCCACGACGAACCGCTCGGCACCGTGCCGAGCCACCGGGCCCTGGCGATCTTCCGCGCCCGCAAGGAGGGTTTCCTCGAGGCGCAGGTGGCGATGGTCGCCCAGGACCAGGAAGAA
>JAEUHP010000001.1 GCA_016795295.1 Planctomycetota bacterium
CAGCAGGCCATCGATGCCTACCGCAAGCACGGCATTCGCATCGTCGCGATCCACAACCACATGCTCGGAACGAGTCCCGAGCTGATCTTCTGCCACTTCTCGGCGGAAGGGGACGCGATGGAGCTGGCGCGGGCCATCAAGATGGTGTGGTCGCCGCTGCGAGCGAAGTAGGCGCGCCCTGTCGATGGCGACCGGGTTCGTGCGCCCCGGTGTCGTGGCCTCCTACGGGGGCTGGGAACGCGGCTCGGATCCCTGCGCGTGACGTTGAGTCAACGTCGCTGGCACCGAGCCCCTTCGCGCTCCTCGTCACTTGGTAGGACTGCCAAGTTAAGGCGTCGACTACCACGATCCGGCGCAACGGCGCGCGATCCAGCGCGACGCCTTGCGACTCCCGCCGCCCGCTCGTAACCTGCGGCCTGTTCTCGGATTCGCGCACCAATCCGTTCCTTTTCCAGCCGCTCCGCAGGATGCGGGCGGGAGGGCCAGGAATGCATGGGGTGCAGGGGGTCGGAAGTTCAAATCTTCTCGCTCCGACCAATTCTAAGTGAAGCGAGAGCAGCTGGTTGCGGCGAACCGGCCGCAAAGGCCGAGCGAGTCCTGGCCCCCCAACCAAGGCCTACTGTCCAGCCGATACTGTCCAGCCAGGGCAGCGGTTGGACGGGTTCCTGCAACGGAATCGGTGCCATGGTTCGCCGCTCGAAGTCGCCCTACCATCCCCCCGTTCCGACCATGCGCCGGCACAGTTCCGGCATGGCTCGCGTCACACTGTCCGGCAGGACGCACTACCTTGGCCCCTGGCAGTCGCTGCAAGCTGCCATGCGCTTGTCCGCCAGCGGGAGGCCGTTGGCCGGCAGCCGCTGGTGAAGCTGCAGACCGTCGTCGAGGCGCAGCGCACCCGCGCGGCCGCGGCGGTGCGGCGGTGGCCGAACGCACCGTGGCCGCCGCGCTTGGCGACTAATTGCCCACATTGAGGACAGCGGCCGGTACGTGAAGGCCGGCAAGGGAACTAGCCACCGCGGCAACGTGGCGAACGAGGTCGCGACGGGATGCAACGGTTGCCGCAGGTCTGGCGCTGGATTACCCTGCTGACGTCGACAGTGACTCCCTGCCCTCCTGGGCAGCGGGCACCAAGCCGACGGCCGGGTCTTTCAAGATGAGCGAGACCTGTCCGATGGCTGCGCTCTGTTGAGCGGAGTGCTCCTGCTTGGGGTTCGAGGGATGTGCTGAAAGGCATAGCTCGGTCTCGCGACTGGGCGGCGTCGACGAAGTCTCTCGCTCATCGGAGAACTGCATGGCTACTCGTCTGCGTTCGCCGGACGCGCGCTCGGTCGTCGCGTTGCTGGCTACCCGGGGTCGTTTCGACCTTCTCGCGCTCCGCGCCATCCCGTCCATCCTGGCCCAATCCAGGCTGCCCGACCGGATTCTGGTCGTCGTCGACCAGTCCCCCTCGGAACTGCCGGACGATTCCCTGGCCGAGCAGGCCCGCCGACTCCGAGCCCTTTGCCGCGGGAGAGTCCGGCTGACCGTGATGCGCAACCGGCGCACCCCAGCTCGCGCGTCAGGCGCGTGGAACACCGGTCTCGACCAACTACACCGCGACATCCGGCAGCCCGACCTCGTGTTCGTCGCTGTGCTCGACGACGACGACGCATGGGAGCCGGACCACCTCGAATGCTGCTTCAGTGCGGCACTCGCTGGCGACCTGAACATGGTGGCGAGCGGCCTGATCCGCCACGAGACGGCAGGCGACCCTGGCCACCGACACTCGATCCCG
>JAEUHP010000040.1 GCA_016795295.1 Planctomycetota bacterium
CGGGCCTGGGCGACAACCGCAGTCGCCAGGCAGGCGGTCAACAACACAACGCGGCTGGCTTGGTTCATCCGGATCCTGGTCGCCCGGCTTGTTGGGCTGTTCGTGTCGAGCGCTCGCAGGCGGCACCGTTCGCCGGACGGCGATGCCCCTTCACGAGAGAGGCGGTCGTGGCGCGAGCTGCCCGAATGAGAGCGCGCGCCGTGCGCACAGATTCTAGCCAGCGACCATCAGGACGACCACGACGACGACGCAGGCTCAAATGGCCGGTGCGCTGGCCAAGGCACCCGACCGCGGCTCATCGCCGCGCGGGCTCGGCGGCTGCGTGCAAGGAGCGCCACGCTGCCATCGAACGGGTCAGATGGTCGCGCGCCGGCCCTGGCACGCCGAAGCCCTGCAGGCCTACCGGGCCGGCGAAACCAATCTCGTCGAGCGCCGCGAGCAGAGGGCGCAGATCGAAGTCGCCGGTGTCCAGCGGCCGGATCAAGGTCGACCAGTCCCGCCCTGCGGCGTCGGCGCCGTGCACGGTCACCGCGAGCAGCCGCGGCGCGACGCGACGCAGCGCTGCCACGGGATCGCCACTACCCGTGCGCAGGTGATGGCAGAGGTTGAAGCAGACCCCGAGCTGCGGCGCATCGACCGCGGCGGCGAGCCGCAGCGCGTCGTCGCTGGTCTCCAGCCAGAAATCGTGGTGAGGGTAGAGCGCGATGGCGACGTTGTGCACGCGCGCCTCCGCCACCAGCGAACGCAACGCCGCCAACGCCGCGGCCTCGCCGCGCGGGTCACGAGGCGCGAGCCCCTCGTGGCGCAGCGCCAGCCACAGTTGGCCTGGACAGCCCGCCAGCTCGGCCAGCGCGCGACGCAGCGGTTCGAGCCAGGGCGAAGGCACTGCCGCATCGGGGGCCGCGGCGGCCGGAGCCGGCAGCGTCAACACCGCGTAGGCACTGCCGAGATCGAGGCCGCGCTGTTCGCAGGCCAGCCGCGCCGCGGCGAGCTCGTCGAGGCCATGGGCGAGCCCGTCGAATCCCAGTTCGCCGACCATACTGGCCTGGTCGGCCACCGGCCCGCCGCCGGTGCCGGTGTGCATGGCGTAGAAAGCCCGCGTGCTGCCGTGCGGCCGCCGCCACGGCGCCGCAGCCGCCGGCGCAACGAAGATCCGGCCTGCAGCGTCCGTGCGCAGCACGAAGTTGCGACCGGCCACTTCGGCGGCAAGACTGTCGTCCAGACCGCGCCGCAGCACGATCGGCGCCTGGGCGTCCAGCGGCGCCGACAGCTTCGCGCCGTCGGCCAGGAACGGCACCAGCACGCGGGGGTCGTCGCCGGCCGCCGCCGCCAGGGCACCGCGCAGCGTTTCGCGCGCCGCCAACCGTGCGTCGTCAGGAGCCGGCACGAAGGCCATCGCGTGCTGCCACGGCAGCGCATCGAACTCGTCGGTGCAGCGGAAGCCGTGGCTGGCCAGTTCCCGCCGCATCTGCGCCTTGGTCATGGTGTGCTCCGGCTTGATCGGCACCTCGGGATCCTCGGCGCGGAACTCGACCAGCACCACCCGGCCGCCGGACCGCAACGCCTCGCGCACGCGCTGCATGACGCGCACCGGATGCGACAGTTCGTGGTAGACGTCGACCATCAGCACGAGGTCACAGGAGCCGACCGGGAGCTTCGGGTCGTCGAGGGTCGCTGCGATGCCGAGAACGTTCGTCAATCCGGCGGCGGTGGTGCGCTGCTGCAGCATCGTCAGATACTGCGGCTGCAACTCGACGCCGAACACACGGCCGGTGGGGCCGGCGGCGCGGGCCAGCGGCAGGGTGTGGTAGCCGTTGCCGCAACCGAGGTCGGCCACGGTCTGGCCCGGCGCGACCGCGAGCCAGCGCTGCAGCAGCGCGCCGTTCTCCTCGGCTTCCCGCGTGGCGCGCAGCAGCCAGCCCGCGCCCGTCCAGTGCATGGTCTGTGCAATCGCGCGGCCCAGGTAGTGGGTCCGGCCCTCTGGGCTGGCTTCGGGGTCCTGGGCGCGCGGCACCAGGGACAGAGCCAGCGCGGCGAACGGGAGGATGGGGCGTGGCAGGCGCATGGGGCAAGCCGGGCAGGCAGGCTGCTTGGCCGACCAACGCTAGCCGCACCGATCGTGGTGGCGCCATTTTCTGGTACCGGCAACTTGCCGCTCGAGACGCGGACCGGCGATCGGTGCCACCTGGCGAACGCCGGATGGCGCGGCGGCAACTCCCTGCCGCACCTTGCCCGACTCCTGGAAGCAGCCTAACTTGCCCTGGCTCGGGTTCTCGGCGACCCAGACCGTGTTGCGCGCTCGAACACGAGGTCCCATCCGATACGACCGACAGCGGTGGCACCGAGGCTGCCGTGGCCTCGCGTCCCGCAATCCGGAGCGACGGCCACCCACCTGGTTGCGGCCGCACGCGGCGAACGGCTCACATGCTCTGAATCCTCACCTCACCCCGCCGGATCGCGGTCGTGATCCTCGCCACCCTGCTCGGCTTCGCGCTCGAACGCTTCGCCGGACTGGCCAACGCCCTGCCCGTAGCCCTGCTGCTCGGCATGTTCGCCGCCCTGCTGGTGCCAACGAAGGCCGCCTGCAGCGTGCAGAAGCGCGGGACAGGCCCCACCGCCGAGCCGCCGGCACGCTGAACGGGCGGGGCTCAGGCACCCTGCAGCAGCACGATCTGCGGCAACCTCTGCCACGCCTGCCCCGCGCTCCGGCTGATGCAGGCATGCCCGAACCCGCGCCCACGCCGCTGCACCACGGCCCGATCGTCCTGGGTGCGCACACCTCCCCCGGAGCCCCAGCCGACCTGCCGGCACCCACGGCGCGCTTCGTGCACTACCCGGATTGCCAGCAACTCCAGTACTGGCTGCCAGCCCCCGGGCGCGAATACACCCGGCTCAGCCTCACGGCCCGCGACGGCTCGGCCGTGTTCGCCGACCAACCCGTGTCCGAACGCCTCTCGGGCAGCATCCAACTGCTGTTCGACACCGCACCCCTGCCGCCAGGGCAGTGGCGCCTCGAGATCCACCACCGGAGCGGCTTCCGCCACGTGCTCGATCTCGACAAAGCCGAATTCGTCGAGCCAGCACCGCCCCCGCCGCCACCACCGCCGAACCAAGCTGCCAACGCGCCGATCCAGTACCGCGACGGCACCGGCCGGCCACTGCAGAGCCAGGACCTCGAACTGCGCGCCGCCCATGCCGCGGCGATGGCCCGTCGCGCCGGCCGCCACCTCGAGTATTCGGGCACGTTCCGCGCCGGCACGGTGACGTACGTCGAAGGTGACCTGCGCATCGCCTTCGACCACGAGATGGGCGGCGGCAGCGTGCATTGCTACGTCGACCTGCCCCGGCCAGAACGCTGGGAAGCAGCCACCCGCACACCGCTCGCCCGCCGCGCGGAGATCGTGCAGTTCGTCGCCGACACCCTGCAGCGCGAACAAGCGCCGAGCTGGCGTTGCGAGATCCGCGAGGACGCGATCCTGTTCCGCTGAAGTTGCGGCCGACCGGCCCACTCACCAGAGCCGCCGATCCCCCGGCCCGAGCCGCCCCGGCGCGCGCGCGGCCTGCCCCTTGGTCCCGGTCAAGGCATCGCCGAGCTCCCGCCGCAGCCGCGCCGCGCCCGCTTCGAGCCGCGCCACCACTTCTGGAAACTCGGCCGCCACGTCGCGCGTCTCGCCTGGATCGTTCGCCAGATCGAACAGCGCGCGGCCGATCGACGCCGTCGTGTACGGCGCCGGCCGGCCGTCGGTGCCACCCGGCCGCCCGGCGAGCGTCGCATACTTGTGCGGAAAGTGCAGCTTCCACCGCCCGTCGCGCACCGCCTGCAGCTGCCCGCCGTCGTAGTAACACGCAAACAGCTCGTGCGGCGTCACGGCACCGGGCCCGCCGAACCACAACGGCCCGATGTCGAGCCCGTCGATCGGCCGCGGCGGCAACGGCGCGCCGATCAGTTTCGCCACGGTCGGCAGCACGTCGATGGTGGCGGCGAACTGGTGGCAGACCGCGCCCGCGGGCACGCGTCCGGGCCACCGCACCAGCGTCGGCACGCGCACGCCGCCTTCGAACGCCGTGCCCTTGCCTTCGCGCAGCGGCCCTGCCGAACCGGCATGCGCGCCGTACGACAGCCACGGCCCGTTGTCCGAGGTGAACAGCACCAGCGTGCGGTCGTCGACTCCCGCGCGGGCGAGGGCTGCGAGCACTTCGCCGACCGACCAGTCGATCTCCTGCACCACGTCGCCATAGGTGCCGTGCCCGCTCTTGCCGGCGAAGCGCTCGGAGGCGAACACCGGCACGTGCACCATGGTGTGCGGCAGGTAGAGGAAGAACGGGCGATCCCGGTGGCGCGTGATGAAGTCGACGGCGCGTTCGGTGTAGCGCCGGGTCAACTGGGCCTGGTCGCTGCCCTGCACCGCCGGCACCACGATCGTCTCGCCTTCGAGCAGCGGCAGGTCGGGATAGCCGCGTTTGCGCGCCGCGCTGTCGGGCGGCAGGTTCGCGTGAGCCGGATGCAGCGGCCACATGTCGTTGCTGTAGGGCAGGCCGAAGAACTCGTCGAAGCCGTGCTGCTGCGGCAAGAACTTGGGGTGGTGCCCGAGGTGCCACTTGCCGAAACAAGCGGTCGCGTAACCCTGCTGGCGGCACAGTTCGGCCAGCGTGGTCTCGTCCTCGTGCAGGCCGATCTGGGCATCCGGACCGAGGGCGCCGGCGATGCCGACGCGCTGGTGGTAGCAGCCGGTCAAGAGGGATGCGCGCGACGCGGAGCACACCGCAGAAGTGACGGCGAAGTCCGTGCAGCGCAGGCCTTCGCGGGCCATGCGGTCCAGGTTCGGCGTCGGGATGGCGCCGCCGAACGGGCCGATGTCGGCGTAACCCAGGTCGTCGACGAAGATCACCACCACGTTTGGCCGCAGCGGCGGACGCGGCGGCGGCGCCGCGCAGGCGGTGAGCAACGCCAGGAGCGCGAGTGCAGGCCACTTCACGCCCCACCCCCGACGGCGCGCAGCCGGCGCCGCACTCCGCGCCCTTCCACCAGGCCATGCACCCACATCACGATCCCGAGCAACCCGTAGACCAAACCCGGCACCCCCACTTCGAGGCCGACCCCGATCGCGGCCAGCAGGACCGACAGGGAGGCGATCCCGACCTGCAGCAGTGCTTGCACGATGGCGCTGCGCGTCAAGAACAGCTCCACTTCGTCCAAGCCGAGCGCTGCGCGCCGGCGCAGGGCACAGACGTAGAGCAGGGCGATCGTGCCAAAGATCGCTCCGTAGCCAACCCCGTAGAACACGAACAGGGCAGCGAGATCGTGCCCCCCCGTGAAGCCGACCAGCATCGAGCGCTGGTCGAGTTCGCCGATCGGTCCGAACCACGCCACCGACAGCAGCATGAACAGGAACTTGAGGGGATAGGCGTATCCGAGCAGCAGAAACAACAGCAGCATGTTGAGCACGGTCGCCGCCGGATCCCGCAGGTCGTAGCGGCGCGTGAACAGCCAGTGTTCGCACCACACGTAGACGATGATGGCGAACGTCGCCGCGAACGGCAGCAGGGACCGCATCGCAGCCTTGAGATCGTGGAAGTTCTGCGGCGGCGCGCTGCGCAGGAAGAGCAGCGCGAGAACGATGGCGAACACGGCGTCCGAGAAGCCCTCGAGGCGTGACGTCTCGGTGCCGCGCCAGCGGAAGTGCCGGTCGAGTCGGCGCGGAGCCAGAATCGGTGCGTCGGTCATGGCGAAGGAATTGGCCAGCTTCCGGCAAACTACCCGCCCTTGCCGTTCCACCACTGCGTTCCTTCGTCCAAGCCTGACCGAATCCCCTGGCCAGTCACCGGCCTGGGCCTCGCCGCGCCGGCGGCAACGCCGGCAGGGGCAGCGCCCGGGTTCGCCCTGGCGAATGCGCTGCTGCTGCGGGTGCAGTGACGCGCACTCTTCCGCCCGGCCCCTCCAGGGCCTAGCTTCTCACCCCATGACCGGACCCGATCCGAAGCAACTCCGCGACGCCGCCCAGAAAGCGTCGGCCGGCGGCCAGCTCACGCCCGACGAAGCCCTGCTGCTCTACCGGGGCCTGGACCAACCCTCCCTCGGGCTCCTGGCCAACGACGTGCGCCTGCGCCTCAACCCGCCAGACAGAGACGGCAAGGTCAAGGTCACCTACATCGTCGACCGCAACCTCAACCCGACCAACGTCTGCGTCACCGACTGCGGCTTCTGCGCCTTCTACCGGCGCCCGGGCGACCCCGAGGCCTACGTGCTGTCGCGCGAAGTCATCTACCAGAAGGTCGACGAACTGGTGCAGAAGGGCGGCATCCAGCTGCTGTTGCAGGGCGGCCACCACCCCTACCTCAAGACCGACTGGTTCGCCGAGCTGTTCCGCGACCTGAAGTCCCGCTACCCGCAGGTGTGGATCCACGGCATGAGCCCGCCCGAGATCACCCACCTCAGCAAGCTCGAGAAGCGCCCGGTCCGCGACATCCTGCAGGACCTCAAGGCCGCCGGCCTCGACTCGATTCCCGGCGGCGGCGCCGAGATCCTGGTCGAACGCGTGCGGGCGATCATCGCGCCGAAGAAAGCGACCACCGACCAGTGGCTCGAGGTGTTCCGCCAGTGGGCGGCACTCGGCGGCAAGGGTTCGGCGACGATGATGTTCGGCCATGTCGAGACCGACGCCGAACGCATCGAGCACATGACGCGCATCCGCGACCTGCAGACCGAAACCGGCGGCGTGTTCACGGCGTTCATCCCGTGGACGTTCCAGCCGGACCACACGCCGATGGGCACCCAGTTGCTGGCGGCACGCGGCGGGCGCAAGGCAACGGTCGCCGAATACCTGCGCACGCTGAGCCTGGCGCGCCTGTACCTGCAGAACGTGCCGCACCTGCAGTCCAGCTTCGTCACCCAGGGCCTCAAGACCTGCCAGGTCGGGCTGGCGATGGGCGCCGACGACTTCGGCTCGGCGATGCTCGAAGAGAACGTGGTGAGCTCGGCGGGCTGCACGCACCCAACCTCGATTCCCGAGATCGAACGCCACATCAAGGATGCGGGTTACGTGCCGCAGCGGCGGAACATGATGTACGAGCCCGTGGCGACGCCGGCGACCGACAAGTTCGGCAATCCGGTCGGAGCGGTGAAGGCGGTGGTGTCGGCGGTGCAGGCGTAAGGCGCCTCCCGCCCTCACCCGACTGGCGATTCGCCCCGGTTACCGCACCCGGCCAGCCGGCTATCCACCGCACCCTCCCACGCACCATCCCGCGGTAAACTCACGGGCTGGTTCGATGCTTCTCCACACCTTCCGTTCCGCGTTTCCCTCCGGCATGGGCTCGGCCCTGCTGGGTTCGTCCCTCGGTTGCCTCTGCCTCGCCAGTCTGGGCGTGGCGCAGTGCACCCTGCAGGGCAACTTCTCGTCCCGCCACACGCCGCCCGCGCCCACCAACGGCTGGGTGCGCGCGGTGCGGCCACTCGACCTGGATGGCGACAGCAGGATGGACCTCGCCGTGAACCGCAACGGCGGTTCGCTCGAGTTCCTGCGCAACGCCGGCAACGGCACCTTCGCCGCGACCCTGGGGCCCTCGGCAGACCATTTCGAGGTCGCCGACTTCGACGGCGACGGGCTCCCCGACCTGCTGGTCACGCGCGCCTACCGGGTCCCGGTGGGCACCGCACAGCACTGGCAGGCGGCCCTGGAGTTCTGGCGCAACGCCACCACGGGCACCACCGTGGGCTTCCAGCTCGCCGACGTGCGCCTGCTGGCAACGCCCTCGTTGGCCGTGCCGACCCCCTTGCTCGGCATCGCCGACCTCGACGTGGACGGCATCCTGGACGTCGCGGTGCTGGACCGCACCGAGATCCACGTGGTCCGCGGCGCCGGCAACGCCGGCGTGCCCGCCGGAGCCTTCGGCCCCACCATCGTGTCGCCGAGCGGCACCGGATCGATGTTCCAAGTGGTGCTGGTCGACGTGGACCACGACGGCGCGCTCGACTTCGTCTGCGGCACCGGGGCCTGGGCCCGCGTCCACCACGGCGCCAAGGATCCCGCCGGCCGACCGAACGGCTCGTTCGGGCCGGCAGTGACCCGCCAACTGGGCACCGCCAGCGGTTTCCCCGCCTTCGCCGACCTGGACGGCGATGGCTGGCTGGACCACGTGGCCACCGCTGGCAACCAGGTCGAACTCCGGCGCGGCCAGCCCGGCTTCACCTTCGCGGCGCCGGTCCTGGTGCCGATCAGCGCCGGTGACATGCCCTTCGTCGGCGACTTCGACCGCGACGGCCGCCTCGAAGTGTGCGTGCCACGCACCACGCAGTGGTGGAACGGCAATGTGGCGTTCGTCGACGATCCGTTCGTCACCAATGCCGTGGTGACCATGGAGATCGGCGCCGGCGCGCCGGTTTGCGGCACCGCAGTCGACCTCGACGGCAACGATTGGCTGGACTTCGCGATCGGCAAGCAGAACGGGGAACTCGTCTGCGGCTACAACAGCTGCTTCGCCAGCCCTGCGCCCCAAGTGACCGTGCAGTCGCCCAACGGCGGCGAGTCCTGGAGCGCCGGCACCCAACGCACGGTGCAATGGACCACCTCCGGCCCCCAAGCCACCTTCGACGTCGACCTGTCGATCGACGGCGGCGCGACTTGGCGGCCGTTGGCGCGTGCAGTGCCCGGCACCCGTTGCCAGGTCTGGGTCACCGAACCCAGCACCGCCACGGCCGTGGTCCGCGTGCAGCCGACGGGCCATCCCGGCCTCGCCGACCTCAGCGACCAGGTGTTCTCGATCGGCGCGCTCACCTTCGCCTCGGCGCAGCCGTTCGGGCAGGGTTGCGGTGTGCCCAGCGGGCTGAACACGACGGCCACGCCGCCGCAATTCGGCCAGAACAGTGTGGTGTCGGTGGCCGGCGCGGTGCCGGGCACGGTGATCGCGGGCTGGCTGTCCCTGCCAGCCGCCGTGCCGCTGCCGCTCCTGCCGGGCTGTGCCCTGCACCTGGACTTGGCATTCGCAGCCGTGGCGGCGAACGCCCTCGCAGCGAGTTCGGGACAGGCGACGCTGGCGCTGCCGGTGCCCAGCCTGCCGGTGCTGGCCGGGTTGCAGTTGGTGGTGCAGCCGACGACGTATGTGCCGGCGGCCCAGGTGCTGCAGATCGGGAATCCAGTCCTGCTGCGGCTCGGCTTCTGAAAGCAACGCCGCGGCGACGAGCTGGGGGCGAAAGGCGAGGTTCTCGCGCCAAGCCCACCCCCAACCTTGCCGCCCCCTCCCCAGCCACCTAGATTCCTCGGCCCATGCCCGAACGGCACGCCGAGCCACTGCCGAGTGCCGATCCCCGGGCCACCACGCCCCCACACACACCCGAGCCGCCCCCCGCAGCCGCCCCCCACCCCGCCCTGCGCCTCCTGGTCGGCGCCCTGTTCTGCGCCTACCCCCTCCTGGTCTGGGCCGGCGTCGCCCGCGAATCCCCGCGCCTCGTCGCCACCGTCCTCCTGGTCCTGCTCGGCCCGGCCTCCTGGTGGCTCGCCCGCCAGCGCCGCCCGGCGGCCGAACGCTGGATGCTGCTGGCCCCCGTGCTCACCGTCGTGGCCCTGCTCGCCGCAGCCACGTTCGACGCCGCCCTGTGGCTGTTCGTCGAACCGGTGGCCATCAGCCTCGCCTTCCTGGGCCTGTTCGGCAGCACCCTGCAGCGGGGCCGCATGCCCATGATCGAACGCTTCGCCCGCCTGCAGGTGCAAGACCTCACCGAACCCCAGCGCGCGTGGTGCCGCCTGTGGACCGTCCTGTGGTGCGCCTTCTTCGTCGCCCACGCCACCACCGCCGGCCTGTTGGTGCTGGCCCCGATCGAGTGGTGGGTCTTCTACAACACCGTGCTGTTCTACGTGGCGATGGGCTGCATGTTCGCCAGCGAATGGTTGCTGCGGCGGCGGCGCTTCCCCGATGCTTGACGGCTTGCACCTGCACCCCGACGACCTGCTGTTCGATGGCGCGGACCGCCGATGCCGCGGCGGCGAGCTCGCCGCGGCGGTGGTCGCGTTGGCAGCCGAGTTGCCACAGGGCGCCTCTGTCGCCTTCGCCTTCGAACACGACGCCATGGCCTTCGCCGTGGCCTTGCTGGCCTGCTGGCGCCGCGGCTGCGTGCCGCTGCTGCCGCCGAACGCCCGGCGCCCGGGGGTGGCGGCGGCGCTGCAGAAGGCGACCCGCGGGGCGTTCCTGCACGACACCGGGGCTGGCACCGGCATCCACGTGCCGCGGCACCTGGGCACTGCGCCGGCGCTGGGTGACCCGCTGTCGGTGCCGTTCGGCGCCGTGCAGTTGGGCGAACTCGCGGCGGACGGCAGCCTCACGGTGCGCGAAGTGCCGGCCCAGCTCGTGGCCCGCGCCACCGAGGGCGCCGTCGCCGACCTGCACCTCGTGGCCGGGCAGAGCGTGGCCAACCTGTTCCGACCGGCGTTCGGCCCGGCTCTGGCGCTCGGCACCCTGGGCCCCTTGGCGGCGCGTTGCCGCCAGGTGTGGTTCGCCGGCGGCCAGGCGGAGGCACCGCCTGCGGCGCCCGACCGGCGCGCGGCCGCGTGGCTCGCACCGACCTCGTGGTGGCGTCGAACGGCACGCGCTGGTTGCACGAGCCTGCCCAAACACATCGTCACCTGCGATGCCCCCCTCGACGGCCCGAGCCGGCACTGGTTCACCGCGCGCGGTGTCGACCTGGCGCATGGCAGTGCGTTGGAACCAGCCCAAACCCTGCCGCAGGGTGTGGCGGCAGCGTTGGACGCCTGCTGGCGACTCGGGGCGGAAGACGCCGCGGCGGTCGAACGCACACTGCCCGGCGCGACCACGCCGTGCACGTTCGCGCTGGCTGCGGGCGCGGCACTGGATGCCGCGGCGCTGGCCGCGGCGCTGCGCAGCCACGGGGACAGCGTGAGTGCGGTGACCCCCTCCGTGCCGCGGGACAGCGATGGCCGGGTGGCCGACGACACCGTGCTGCGGTGCCTAGACAGGCTGCCAGACGGCCAGCTGCCAGTGCGCACACTCACTTGGCACTGGCAGGAGACGGGCGCCCAGGTGGTCGGCACCACCACGGTCCCGGCGCACTACCACGCCTTCGCCGGCCACTTCACCGGCTATCCGCTGCTGAACGGCGCCGTCCAGCTGCACGACCTGGTCTTGCCGGCGCTGCAGCGGGCACACGGCGCGGCCGCCCACCTGGTCGAACTGCAGGATCTGAAGTTCCAGGCGCGCATCGGCCCTGGTGCCGAACTGGCGGTGACCCTCACCACGGCGGCCGCCGACCAGATCGAATACGCCATCACCTGCGCGGGTGTGCGCTGCTCCTCCGGCAGGGCGCGCTTCGCCCGCGGGCCTGTGGCAGGTGCCCCGTGAGCGATCCCGCAGCCGCGGCCACCCAACCGGCTGGCGAACGTTCGTGGCTCACCGCCCGCGAACGGGGGACGGTGTTCGGCATCAAGGCCCTGTTCACCCTGGCGACCCTGGCGGGGCGACGGGCCACGGCGCCGATCGTGGCCATGGTGGCACTGTGGTATGCGCTGTTCGACCGCCGCGCCCGCGCGGCCTCGCGCGCCTGGCTCGAGCGCGTGCGCGGCCGCCCAGCGCGCTTTCGCGACGTCTACCGGCATCTGCGCAACTTCGCCCAGGTCACGCTGGACAAGGTGTTCCTGCTGACCGACCGGACTCGCGGCATGACGTTCACCCGCACCGGCCAGGAACTGCTGGCGCCGCTGCTGGCCAACGAGCGCGGGGCGATGCTGCTGGGCGCCCACCTCGGCAGCCACGAAGCGCTGAGCCACGGCAGCGAGAGCGAGGGCATGTCGGTCGAAGTGCTCGGCTACGTGGCGAACGCGCGCATGATCAACGCCCTGATGGGGCAGTTGAACCCGCGCCACCAAGCCCGCGTGATCGACATCGCGGGCAATCCGATCGACGTGATGGCGCGTGTGCAGGACGCGCTCGAACACCGCCGCATGGTCGTGGCCATGGCCGACCGCACCGGCCTCGACAGCCGCGTGGTGACCGCACAGTTCTTCGGCAGTGAAGCGCCGTTCGCCGGCGGTCCGTTTCTGATGGCGGCGGTGCTGCGCTGCCCGGTGTATCTGGTGTTCGCGCTCTACACGGCGCCCAACCGCTACGACCTCTACATGGAGAAGTTCGCCGACCGCATCGAACTGCCGCGCAAGGACCGCGACGGAGCCCTGCGGCAGTGGGTGCAGCGTTACGCCGAACGGGTCGAGCACTTCGCGCGCCTGGCACCCGACAACTGGTTCAACTTCTACGATTTCTGGGCACCGCCGGTGGCCACCCACAAGAAGCACCGCGGCGCAGAGCCCACCCCCACGCAATGATCCGCCGCAGCCATCCCGAGCACGCCATCACCACCACGGTCAAGGTCGGCCTGCACCATTGCGATCCGCTGGCCGTGGCCTGGCACGGCCGCTACTTCGAGTGGTTCGAAGTGGCCCGCAGCGAACTGTTCGCCAGCCGCGACCTCGACGTGCCGCAGATCCGCGCGCTCGGCTTCCGCATGTACGTGGTCGATGCGCGCTGCCGCTACATGGCGCCGCTGCTGCTCGGCGAAGTGGCGAAGGTGACGGCGTGGTTCACCGCGACGGCCCCCCTGATCAAGGTCGCCTACGAGATCCACCACGCGACGACCGGGCGCTGGCTGGCCCGCGCCACCACGGTGCTGGCCACCACCGCCGCGGACGGTACGCTGCTGCCGACCACCCCCGATGCGCTGCTCACTCGCTTGCCTGTGCGCGCTTAGCGTGCCGTTCGCTGCCCTGCTCGGCCAGGGCAACACCCCGGTGCCCCCGGCGCCGCAGCGCGCCACCCCCGCAGCGGGGTCACAGGGGCAGGGCGCTGCTCCGGCCCCCCAACAACCCAACCCACCGAGCGCCGCGGCGCCGCTGGCCGCCCAGGAGCAGCTCGCCCTGCGCCCGCGCCCGGCCGACTTGGCCGCGCTGTTCGCCCTGCTCGGCCGAGCCACCGGCCTCGAAGCCGAGTTCCGCGAAGAGAAGCACTTGGCGCTGCTCGCGGTGCCGCTGCAGAGCCGCGGCCGGCTGTACTTCCTGCCCCCGGGCTACTTGACCCGCGTGGTCGAAGCGCCCGAACCGGCCACGCTGTCGATCACGCCGAAGGAGCTGCGCCTACAGAACCGCGACGGCACCGAAGTGGTCGACCTGCAGCGCAGCGACAAGGTGCGCACCTTCGTCGCCGCGCTGGTGCAGGTGTTCGCCGCGGACCGCGCCGGCCTGGAGAAGGCGTTCACCCTCGGCTACCGCGTGCCGGAGGGCGACGAGCGCACCTGGACGCTGGTGCTGGTGCCGCGCGGCAAGCCCCTCGACCAGTTGCTGGCGCGGCTCGAACTGCACGGCCGCGGCGAAGCCGTGCAGCGCATCGAAATGCACGAACCCGGCGGCGACCGCACGGTGACCACGATCGTCAGCGCCGACCCACAGCGGCGCTTCGACCCGGCCGAACAGCAGCGCTGGTTCGGCATCGCCGCCAAATGAGCCGCCGCGAAGCGCCGCGGCTGTTGGCCGGGGGCTTGGCCCTCGCCCTGCTCACCTGGTTCGTGGTCGCGCGCTTTTCGATCACGAACGACATCACGCATTTCCTGCCCGGCGGCGAAGCCGGCGCGCGTGCGGCGCTGGCGCGGCAGATCGCCACCGGCGAACTGCTGCGCACCTCGATCGTACTGCTGACCTGCCGCTCTGGCGACGAAGCGGCCGTGGTGAGCCGCGAGTTCGAGGCGGCGCTGCGGCAGGATCCGGTGGCGGCCGACGGCTATCTGTCGATCGACGGCGGGCCGCAGCCGGGCTTCGAAGAAGCTCTCTACACGCTCTACCAACCGCGGCGCTTCGCCTTCGCCGCGGCCACCCCGGCAGCCGCGGCCGAACTCGGCACGGCCGAGGGACTCGCAGCGGCCGCCGCGGCCCTGCGCCAGCAGTTGACGCGGCCGCTGTCGAGCCTGATCGGCAAGGTCGCGCCGGCGGATCCTTTCCTGTTCTTGCCGAAACTGTTCGAACGCGCCATGGGCCAGTCCGGCGGCGGCCTGTCGCTGGTCGACGAACGCTTCGTCGGCGGCGACGGCAAGAGCGCCGTGCTGTTCCTCACCAGCCGCGCGTCGGCCGTCGACGCCAGCGCGCAGCGGCCGCTGCAGGACGCGGTGCAGCGGGCCTTCGCGCAGGTGTCCCTGCACCACGACGGGGCGCTCGCACTGCACCAGAGCGGTGCCCACCGGCACGCGATCGCCGCCGAGACCGAGATGAAGGGCGACGTGCAGCGCGTGTCGGTCGGCTCGCTGCTGCTGGTGCTGGTGCTGGCGCTGCTGTTCGCGCCGCGGCGCCGCAGCGCGCGGCCGGTCGCGGCGTTCGTCCAGCGCGCCGTGGCACCGCTGTGGCTGCCGCTGTCCTGGCTGCCGGTGCTGGCGAGTGGGTTTCTGTGCGGCACGGCGGCGTGCCTGTGGTGGTTCGGCGCCGTGCACGGCCTCACGCTGGCGTTCGGCGCGTCGCTGGTGGGCGTCAGCCTCGACTACGCGGTGCACTTCTTCTGCCATCAGGCGATGGCACCCGACGCCAAGGGACCGCGTGCCACCCTGCGCGGCCTGGCTCCGGGCCTGCTGCTCGGCGCCACCACCACGGTGGTGGGCTTTCTGGTGCTGCTGGTGTCGTCGTTCCCGGGCCTGCGTGAACTGGCGCTGTTCGCGGCGGTGGGCTTGTTGGCAGCACTCTGCGCGACGTTCGTGTTCCTGCCAGGGCTCACCGGGGATCTGCAGCCAACGGGCCTGGCGCTGCGCCTCGCCGCCCTCCTGCACGCGAACCAGCGACCCGGCCTGCGCCGCAGCACGCGCTGGTTCGGCGCCTTGGGGCTTCTGCTGCTGCTCGCCACGGGCCTGCCCCAGGTGCACTTCGACGACTCGCTGGCCGGCCTGAGCCGACCCGACGCCGCCTTGCAGGCCGAGGACCGCGCGGTGCTGGCGCAGGTCGCCTCGCTGGAAGCCGAACGTTTCGTCGCCGCGGTCGGCGCCGACGCCGAAGCGGCCTTGCAGACCAACGACGCCGTCGCCACCGCCCTGGCCGAGGCCACGGCCGCTGGCGAATTGCGCGGCTACCGCAGCCCCGCCTGGCTCTTGCCGAGTGCCGCCCGGCAACGTGCGGTCGACGCCGCGTTCCGTTCGATCCCCGACCTGTGGCCGCGCCTGCGCACGGCACTGGCCGAGGCCGGGTTCGTCGCCGAACGCTTCGAGCCGTTCGGGGCGGCGCTGGCCGAACCGGCGCCGCCGCCGATCACCCACGCGCAGCTGGCCGCCTCGCCGCTGCAGAGCCTGCTGCGGCCATTCCATTTGCCGCTGGCCGATGGCCGGGTGGCGTTCTTGACCTTCGTCGACGGCATCCAGGACGAAGCGGCGCTGCGGGCGCGCGTCGAGACGACTCCTGGCGCCTACGTGGTCGCCGTGGCACAGGACCTCGGGGCGGGGCTCGCCGCCTACCGCACGCGCATGGCGCTGTTGATGGCCGCGGGCGTGGCCGTGGTGCTGCTGCTGGTGGCCCTGCGCTACCGCAACCGCGCCGAGATCGCACAGGCCTGCCTGCCGGCGCTGCTGGCCGCGGCCAGCACCGTGGCCGTGCTCGGCGTGTGCGGCGTGGCGCTCACGGTGCTGTCGCTGGTGGCGCTGCTGATGGTGGTCAGCATGGGCGTCGACTACGGCATCTTCCTCGCCGAACACCAGCAGGAACGCGGCGCGGCAGCGGCGGCGACGCGCGTGGGCGTGGTCACCAGCGGGTTGACCACTGTGTTCGGCTTCGGCTTCCTGTCGCTGTCGCGGCAGCCAGCGCTGTTCGGCATCGGCATCACGGCCTTGCTGGGCATCACCAGCGCGCTCGCGTTCGCGCTCTACCTGCCGCGCTGCCGCGCGAGCAGCCAGCCGCCCAGCGGCTGAACGGCGCCCGAATCCGCACCCTGGTCGCCGAACGGCCTGCCGCCGGGTAGCCTGCCGGCATGGCTGGTTCGACCTCGCGCTCCACCCGCTGGCTCTGCTTCGGCGCCCTGCTCGCCACCGGCTGCGCCTCGACGCCACCCAACCCCGAGCGGCGCCCGACCGCGGCCGACTACCCGGGCGAACTGCTCCCGCCGGCCGCCCTCGGCGTCGAGGTGCTGTGGCAGCAGCGCGTCACCGCGCATTGGGGGCAAGGCGACGCAGCCGAACAGCGCGGCTTCGACGCAGCCCTGCAGTTGCGGGGTGGGGTGTTGACCGTGGTCGGGCTGTCGCCCCTCGGCCAACCCGGCTTCGTCATCCAGCACTCCGCCACGGGCACCAAGGTCGAGAACCACAGCGACATGGTGATGCCGTTCCCGCCGGAGTTCGTGCTGCTGGACGTGCAGCGCACGTTCTATCCGTGGCTGGCGGGCTCGCCGCCCACCGATGGCGAACGCACCGGGGACGTCGGCGCGGAGCGGGTCACCGAGACGTGGCGGGGCGGGCACCTGGTGCGCCGCACGTTCGAACGCCGCGACGGACAGCCAGCCGGCCGGATCGCGGTGGAGTGCACTTGGGGTGCCGCGGCGACCCGGGCGCCCAGCCACATCGTGCTCGACAACGGCTGGTGCGGCTACCGGCTGGTGATCGACACGCACCGCGAGCAGCTGCTGTAGAACCGAGCAGCTGCACGCAGCTCAGCTGGTACTCTGCTCAGCTGATCGTGATCACGATCGTGTCGGACACGGTGATCGGCAGGGCCACGCACGCGTTGGTGCCACCGAGGTCCGCGCCCTGCACTCCGACCCGCGTGCCGAGGTACGCCGGGCTGGACGGCACGTTGAAGGTGCCACTGCTGCCGAACAGCGGGACCAGCCAATCGTTGCCCTGAGCACACTGCGCGCAGACCGGCAGCGGCGTGTTCGTGATGGTGAGGCCGTAGAGCAGGAACGGCAGGCCGGTGAAGCCACTGAGGTTGGTGGACACCGAACCGCCGAGCACGCCACTGCCACCCGCCAGGATCTGCAACGGACCGCAGCCGGTGGGCACGCGCGACAGCGTCGCCGGGCCAGTGAGCAGACGCACACCGCGGAACGCCTGGTTCGCACCGGCGGTAGCCAGCTGCGTGAACGGCGCCCCTGGGCCGGTGTCGACCACGCTCACGAGAGCGTTGTTCGACGAGCCGGAAGACGTCGTGGCGTAGAGCACCACCGAACCGCCGACCACGGCTCCCGTGAGGCCACGCGCACCGCTGGTCGCGCTGGGCGTCAGGATGTACTGCAACGTCCAGAGACCGCCGCTCTGGGTCCACTTCTGGATGCCCCCGTTGCTCGGCGGGGTGCGGTCGTCAGCGACATAGAGCGTGTTCGGATCCGCGAAGAAGTAGTCGTAGCTGGAGGGGCCCGAGACCGTGGGGAAGCCGTTCAGCAACGTCGTCGTGCTGCCCGGCTGGGTGGGCGCCCCGGTGCCGACCTGCGACACACCTTGGAACGCGCCCGAAGCGCTGCTGACGTAGAGCTGCCCCTGGTAGAAGCTGACGACGCGGCAGTTGGTCGGCGCCGTGGCGATCGCGGTGGCGACGGTCTGGCCGATCTGCACCCAGTTGATGCTCGAGTTGGAACCAGCGGCCCAGAGATCGATGCCATTGGTGCTCGTCGCGCTGCGGATGTTGCCGGTGGCGAACGCGTTGCTCAGGGCCGTGGTGGTGTCGACCACGCCGGCCATGCTGGTCACCGCGATCACCCGCGGCACCGCGGAGCTCTGGGTGGCGGCGACCGACGCCGTGCCAGGCGCCACGCCGTAGCCAGCCGAGATCAGGTAGTTGCCGTCGTCGGAGAGATTGAGGAAGCCTTCCGAAGTGGCCGTGCCCGAGTTGGTCAACGGGAAGTTGGCACCACTCGCCGCGATCGGCATCGCGATCGACTGCACCAGCACACCGGCCGGGGTGTATTCGTCGAGGAACGAAACCGTCGACGCGTTCGACAGTGCCGCAGTGCCGTCACCGACGCGAACGACGACGAGGTTGCCGTTGGTCAGGGGCGTCTGCGCGGCCGCCGAGGCGGCGACGCACGCGGCGATGGCGAGCAGACGGATCGAGGAGCTGAGCTTGGATTGCATGCAGTGAGGTGGTCGTAGGAAAGGCTGAGCCAGGAAATGGCCGAGCATTCTCCCAGGTTGTGAGCTGCAGAACAGCCCCACGCGAAGAAGTCGCGATCCTGGACTTCCCCTCTACCGCAATCACAGGACCGCGAAGCCCACCTCACTGAAAGCGCAACACCGGCCCATAGTCGTGCAACACCATGCGGCCACTGTCGATATCAAAACCCGTCGCACCGTATTTCCAGAGGCAGCGCACCGCGTTCGGCGGCGGCGGCGGGGCCACCTGACCGAGCACCACACGCTGGGCGTCGGACACCGTGACGGGCAGCGGGGTGCCCAACGCCGTGTCGAAGCACACCCACTGGCTGTAGATGGAGGCCCCCACCAACCAAGCCGCAGGCGGCAACGTGGAGGTGTTCGTGGCCCGCGCGAACAGCGCCGACGGATTGCTCATGAACACCAACATGTTCGCGATCGCGTCGACCCGGAGCTGGCAGCTTGGCGACGCGCCGTAGGCACCGAGACTCAGCGGCAGTGGCAGGCCTTGGTAGGTGGTGTTCTGCAGCCCCAGCAGGTGGAAGCAGAAACTCTCGATGGCGTTCGGCGACGGCGGCAAGCGCGCGCCCGCGAGCTCGAACTTGAGCACCGAGCCGGGCATGGTGGTCTCGGGCAACGCGTAGTGGTAGGGAGCGAAGCCGTTGCTGCCCACACAACCACCGCCCACCGATTGGAAGGAACCGGGCACCGGCGCATGGTTGGCGATGCCGTCCAGACGGAACGTCGTGGGGCCACTGTTGGACGTGAACACCAGGTCGATCGCCAGTGGGCCACCTTGCCAGGTGAAGGGCCGCGTGAACGGGATCACCACCGCGAACGGCGGCGGTGCCCCCCCGGGCGCTGCCGCAGGCACGGTGAACGCACCGGTCGGGAACACCGTCGTAGGGGTGCCGTCCCACAACCTGGCGAAGCGCACGTCCTGCACTTGGGCCGGTGGCACCAGGGCACGCCCCATGCGAACCAGCAGCGTGCCCGAGAAGCCCGCGTAGCTCTGGCCGGTGTAGGCGACGTCCCGCCGCAGCGCGATCTGGTTGACCACGGTGCCGAGCGGAAACGGCACGGCCGCCGGATCGAGGATCACCATCAGACGCGTGGCGTTGGTCGGCTGGCCACTCAGCGTGGTGAACGGTGCATTCAGCACGGCGTTGCCCGACTGCCCCGCGGCGCCCGCGGGCCACACGAACTGCGCCGAGGCCAGCGCCGCGGACCACCCAACGGCCAAGGCGGTTCTGGACACTCGGGAGAGGCGCGGCAAAAGGCCCGGCTGCAGAGCCAGCCGCCGCGACGAGATCGATGGCAGAAGGCTCATTGGATGACGACCTCCATGTCGTCGAACCAGACCTGGCCGCCGTCGCCGTTGTTCATGGCCAAGTTGATCCGGGTGTAGGACGGATTGTTGGGCACCGTGTAGGTGAGTTGGAAGTTGTTCCAGGCACCGTTGCACAGGAACGGCGTCGAGAACACGTTCGGCGGCGCCACCTGGAAGAAATTGGCCCCGTTGCCGACGATCACCTGGACGCGCGCCGCAGGATCGCTGGCCAACCCCCGCACGTAACCGCGGACCACCACGGTCTCGCCCGCGCGCAGGAAGGTGAGGTTCTTCCACAGATTGGCACTGGCGCCGAACGCCTGGCCGCGGATCGAGCGGCTGAGAGGCGCCGCCCCGGGGCGCAGCACCGCCGGATCGGGCGTGCAGTGCAACTGGGTGCCGGACCAGCAGTCAGGCACTGCCCAGTAGTTCGGCGCCGACCCCTGATGGCGGCAACCGAGTTCGAAGCCGAGATTGCCGAGGTTGTCCGCGTCCCACCAGTTGCCGACCTGGACGCGCATGTGGTCGAGCTCCAGCGTGGCGTTGCTGCCGGCGCCGAGCCACCGGATGGTGGT
>JAEUHP010000110.1 GCA_016795295.1 Planctomycetota bacterium
TCGGCGAGGAACTCGGATACGACGTCTCCATGGTCGTCGCCGCCGTGTCCTCCGCGCTCCGCGTCTCCATGCTGATCCGGATCGTCCCGCTGGAGGACGACTTCATCAGCACCTGTGCCCGTAGCAGCGCGCAGTCACCGCCCCGGGGGCCCCAGTCGGTGTAGAACGTCTCGCCGTGGCTACTCCGCCGGCCAGGAATGTCCGTGCTCATGACACCTCTGGTCTCTTGTTCATCGGCTCCCAGACGGCGAACGTCGCCGACTAGCGGGCCTCATCCACTAGGAGTACGTTTGTGGCAATTCAGCCTCGGATTTCTGCAGATTTCCGCAGATTTTCTCCTGGCACGGATCCACTCTGCCAGCCGCAGCACCTGGCGCTTCGTCTCCCGGATGCTGAACCCAAGGCTGGCGCTGATCGCCTCCAGACCCATGCCGGCGGTGACCTGCGCTACCAGCCGCTTCTGCACCGCGCCCCGCAGGAACCCCAGCGGCAACCCGGGCCGAGCCACCAACTCGTCGAAACTCGGTGGCCGAGACTCCAGCTCGACCTCGTCTGGCGCCGCGATCTGGACCCGCTCTCGCGCCCTGATCTCCCGCACCACCGACTGTACCACCGTCATCGCGAAGCCGCGCAGATTGTCGATCGTCGCGCCCTTGGCCAAGTGCTCCATCAGCCGACACCGCGCCTCAGACACCACGTCCTCGCACAGCCACTTTGGACTGCCCCGACGCGCCTGCGCCGCGATCACCCGTTCGGCTTGCTGCCACTCCGGGGACAACCACAGTGCCTCCAAGTCGCGTATGCCTGCAGGCTTGGGGCTTGGGGCTTGGGGCTTGGGGCCCCTCTGGGCCAAAAGCTGCCATTGCCGCGTCCGACATCACCGACCTCCTGGCTACTGGCTGTGACTGCGATCCTGCGATTGCGGCCCAGTCTTTCTGGACCCACCCTCTGCATCATGGCCAAATGCCGACTGCCCAGCAACCCCCGCCACCACGCTCGCGGGCCGCAGTCACCCCACCATGCCCCGCGCGTCACCGACCGACGTCCACCGGCGCTGGTACGCCCCTCACCGCCCGCCGGCACTCGGCCCGAGCAGCGGCGCCGTCGCCAGCCGCACCAACGGCGCGTCCGGCTCTGCACAGGTCACTTCGAGCTGGCACTGCAGCCCCGCCTTCCAGGCCGTGAGCGGCACGAACACGTGCACCGGCACCCGCAGGTCCTGCAGCGACTCGAGCTGCAGTTCCCGCACCGCCACCACGATCTCCGCGCCGGCCGGCCCCACGTCCACCACCTTGAAGTCGCGCGCCCCCGGCCGCTTGTTGATCAGGTGCAGCTCGAACACGTTGTGCACCCGCTCGCCCTCGACCGTGTAGGCGAGCCCGCGCCCGCGCACCAGGTTCGCTTCGAACGGCTTGCGTTTGGTCAGCGCGAAGCCGAACGCCAGGAGCCCCATCGCCATCAGCACCAGGTAGAGCACCACCCGCCCGCGCAGGAACCGCCGCGTGCCGGTGTCGAAGCCACGCTGGCTGTCGTAGCGCACCAGCCCGGTGGGCCGGCCGAGTTTGGTCATCACCTCGTCGCAGGCATCGATGCAGTTGGCGCAGCCGACGCATTCGAGCTGAGTGCCGTTGCGGATGTCGATGCCGGTCGGGCAGACCGCCACACAGCGGTAGCAGTCGATGCAGTCCTTGGCGCCGGGCGTGCCTTCTTTGCCGCGCGGCTCGCCGCGCAATTTGTCGTAGCCGACCAGCACCGTGTCCGGATCGTAGAGTGCGCCTTGCAGGCGGCCGTAGGGACAGATGGCGATGCAGAGCTGCTCGCGGAACCACGTGTAGTTGACGAACAGGATCAGCGTCGCCAGCACCGCGAACAGGAACGCACTCGGGTGTTTGCCCGGCGACGAGGTCACCGCCTCGACCAGGACTTCCACCGGCATGAAGTAACCGAGGAAACTGTGCGCGATGCCGGCGGACAGCAGCAGGAACACCGCCATCTTCAGTGCGCGCCGCGGGAACTTCTGCGCGAACGGCGCCTGGTCGAGTTTGCGGCGCGCGGCCGGACCACCTTCGATCCAGCGCTCGATGCGGCGGTAGACCCCTTCGAGAAACACCGTCTGCGGGCAGGCGTAGCCGCACCAGACGCGGCCGAGCAGGCCGGCCAGTACGAACAGGCCGAAGCCGAGCCCGGTGATGAAGAAGAACGCCAGCCAGAAGTCCTGGGCGTTGAAGGTCTGGCCCAGCAGGTAGAAGTGGCGCGCGGGGATGTCGATCAGCAGCACCGGCCGTTCGCCGATGCGCAACCACGGCACCACGAGGTAGACCGCGATCAGAAGCCACCAGAGCACCTGCTTGCGGATCTGGAAGCGACCGCGCACATCGGCCGGATGGATCGCGTTGCGCGAGCCGTCCGGGTTGATGCTGAACAGCGTGTCGATGTCAGGGCGCCGGATCGGCTGCTGCCCACGCTGCACCACCGGCCGTCCGGCGACCCCGCCGGCCGGCTGCGCACTCTGGCCTTGGCTGCCTTCGCTCATGGCTGGAGAACGCGCGGCAAGGCCGCGTTATTGCTCCTTCTTCGCGTTCGGTTCGGGAGCCTTGCCGGGCAGGTTGGTGTTCTTGATCGACAGCACGTAGGCCGTGGCGCGCTGTACGAAGGTGACTCCATACATCTCGTGCGGCAGCATGCCACCGGGCCGGCCCTTGGCGATCGACGTGTAGATGTCCATGGCTTTGCCGCCGTAGACCCACAGGTCGTCGGTCAGGTTCGGGCCGATGTTGCCACTGCCGTCCGGCTTGTGGCACAAGGCGCACTTGGCGGGATCCTGGAAGATCTTGCGCCCTTCCTCGACCACGGCGGGGTTCTTGGCGAGTTCCTGCAGGCTCGCTTCGGTGATCGGGCTGTTGGCCGCCGCGGCTTCCAGCCGTGCCGCGGCTTCGCGCTGCTCGGCCTGGTACTCCGCCCCGGGCAGGGCCCCACTGCCGATCGTGTGGTAGTGGATCCAGTAGAAGACCGAGAAGATGCAGGCGAGGTAGAACGTCCAGAGCCACCAGTTCGGCAGCCGGTTGTCGAACTCCTCGATGCCGTCGAAGGCATGGCCACGGGTTGCTTCAGCGCTCATGGGATGGGCTCCGGGTATCGTCGTCGAGAGGAAGGTTGGCCATGCGGGTGTACTCCGGGGCGCGGGCGCGCTGGCTCACGCGCACGAGCACCGCGAAGAACATGGCCACAAACAGGCACGTCGCCAGCACCGGCAACGAGAACAGAGACACGTCGGTGAACAGTTGGCGCAACATGTCACTTGCCTCCTGCCGACGCGGCCTGCGACTTCGCCGGCTCCAGGTTGTTGCCGAGCCGCCGGAGGTAGGCGATCATCGCCACGATCTCGCGGTCCGGCTGGGCCTCGGTCTTGCCCTTGGCCTGCAGCGCGGCGACCACCTGGGCGGCTTGCGCCTGGTAGTCGGCGACGGCGTTCTGGATCTCGAGGTCGGTGTAGGGCACACCGAGCTTCTTCAGCACGCGCATCTTGTCGGCCGCCAGCGCCGGTTCGGTGACCGCATCGAACAGCCAGGGGTAGGCCGGCATGATCGAGTTGCCCGACGTGGTGCGCGGATTGCGCATGTGGTCCCAGTGCCAGGCTTCTTCGAACTTGGCGCCGACGCGGGCCAGGTCCGGCCCTGTGCGCTTGCTGCCCCACTGGAACGGGTGGTCGTACATCGACTCCTCGATCCGGCTCGGCGCGCCGTAGCGCAGGGCCTCGCTGCGGAACGGCCGGATCATCTGCGAGTGGCAGACGTAGCAGCCTTCGCGCACATAGAGGTCGCGGCCGGTCAGCTCCAGCGGTGTGTACGGCTTGACGCACACTTCGCCGTTCTGCGCCAGGGGCACCTGCTTGTCCGTGATCAACCCGGGCAGCAGCTCGTAGATGCCGCCCACCAGCACCGCAATCAAGGTCAGCACCGTGAACGCCAGCGGGCGCGCTTCGATCATCTCGTGCCAGTGGTGCTTGCCCATGTGCGTCGAGCGGAACAGCATGCCGCCGGCGAAGGCGACCACGCCGAGCAGCAGCACGAGGCCGAGCACCGCGAGCCCCACGTTCGGCATGCCGAAGAAGGTCGCGGCGAGCATGCCGAGCGCCGACACGACCACCGGCTTGCTGACCAGGATGCTCGTGAGGGTCGGCTCGCCGGGCACCGGGGCCGTGCGGGTCACCGTGACCTGGGTCTCGACCGTGACGGCACGGCCCGACATCGCGGTCACGATCAGGTTGTAGGCCATCAACAGCCAGCCGACCACGAACAGGCCGCCGCCGAAGCTGCGGGTCATGTACATGATCTGCTGCCGGTCGATGATCTCGTTCCAGTCGGGGTACTGCAGCGCACCCTCGACGGTCTCGGCGCGCCACTGCAGGCCTTGCGTGATGCCCGACACCCACATCGAAGCGACGTAGAGCAGGATGCCGACCATGCCGAGCCAGAAGTGGTAGTCGGCGAGCTTGGTGCTCCACAGCTTGGTGCCGAACAGCTTGGGCACCAGCCAGTAGAACATGCCGGCGGCCATGAAGCCGTTCCAGCCGAGCGCACCGCTGTGCACGTGGCCGATGATCCAGTCGGTGTAGTGGCCGAGCGCGCTGACCGACTTGATCGACAGCAGCGGCCCTTCGAAGGTCGCCATGCCGTAGAAGGTCACGCCGGCGACGAAGAACTTGAGCACCGGATCGCGGCGGACCTTGTCGAACGCACCGCGCAGCGTCAGGAGGCCGTTCAACATGCCGCCCCAGGACGGCGCCCACAGCATCAGGCTGAACAGCATGCCGAGCGACTGCGACCAGTCGGGCAGCGCGGTGTTCAGCAGGTGGTGCGGCCCGGCCCAGATGTAGAGGAACACCAGCGCCCAGAAGTGCACGATCGACAGCCGGTAGCTGAACACCGGCCGGTCCGCCGCCTTCGGCAGGAAGTAGTACATGATCCCCAGGATCGGGGTGGTCAGGAAGAACGCGACGGCGTTGTGGCCGTACCACCACTGCGTCAAAGCGTCCTGCGCCCCGGCGAACACGCCGTAGCTCTTGGTCATCGTCACCGGCAACGACAGGTTGTTGACGATGTACAACACCGCGATGGTCAGCACCGTCGAGATGTAGAACCAGATCGAGACGTAGAGGTTCTTCTCGTTGCGGACCGCGAGCGTCCAGAAGAAGTTCACGGCGAAGGCCACCCACACCAGCGCCACCAGCACGTCGAGGAACCACTCGAGCTCGGCGTACTCCTTGCTCTGCGTGATGCCGAACGGCAGCGTCAGGGCCGCACCCAGGATGATCAGCTGCCAGCCCCACAGGTGGACCTTGCTCAGCAGATCGGACGCCATGCGCACCTTGAGCAGGCGCTGCGTGCTGTAGTAGACGCCGGCGAACATCATGTTGCCGACCAGCGCGAAGATCACCGCGTTGGTGTGCAGCGGCCGGAGGCGACTGAAGGTGAGGAACGGCAGGTCGAAGTTGAGGACCGGAAAGCTCAGTTGCAGGGCGATCCACAGCCCGACGAGCAAACCGATGAGCCCCCAACCGACGCTGGCCCAGACGAAGCCGCGCACGGTGCCATCGTCGTAGACGACGGTCCGGGTCTCGGTGACGGACGCAGTATGCATAGGGTTACCTGACATGGGGAGAGGAAGAAGGTGCAGACGAAGAGGGAGTGCCGGACTCGTTGGACGGCTCAGCCGCCACCGGCGGCGGATCGTCCTCGAGCGGCAGAAGGCACAGCCGGTCGGCTTCGTGGCAGTCGCCCTGGCGGGCCGAGAACACGAACAGCACGATCGAGCCCACGACCAGCAACAGGCTGCAGAACAGCAGCAGTGGCACGATGGTCACGCACGCCTCCGGGCGGCCGCGAAGGCCGAACTGGTGTGCAGCACGAGCGCCGCCGAACTGATCGGCATCAGCACCGCGCACAGCACGGGGGTCATCCAACCGCAGAAGCACACCACCAGCGTGGTGGCGTTGTAGGCGAGCGCCAACGCCAGGTTGGTGCGCACCACGCGCCGATGCAGCCTGGCCACTTCGAACACGGCGCGCACCGCGCCGGCCTGCGCCCCGCGGAAACAGAAGTCGGCGCGCGCCGGCAGCACCGGGCGGTCCATCGCCGGCGTGCCGGCGCAGAACGCCGCGGCGAACGCGGGCGCGTCGTTCAGGCCGTCGCCGACCATCATCAGATCGGCGCGGTCGTGGGCGGCGACGAACGCCGCCTTGTCCTGCGGCACCATGCCCCCGTGCGCGCGGTCTTCGGGCACCCCCAGCGCCACAGCGGCGCGCAGCACCCGATCGGGGCGGTCGCCCGACAAGAGGTGCACGGCGAGCCCCTGCCGCTGCAGCCAATCGAGCTCTTCGGCGGCACCGGCGCGGAAGTCTTCTTCGAGCACCGCCCGCAACAGCAGTTCGCCGTCGCGCGCGAACACACACTCGCGGCCGTGGCCCGCCGGCACGCCGGCGAACGCAGGGCTGCCGACGCGGTAGCAGGCCCCATCGAGTCGGCACTCGAGCCCGGCACCGGGAACTTCCGTGACCTCGAGATCGCGGCGGAACGGCCGCTCCGGCAGCGCCGCGAGCAGCGCCTGGCTCACCGGGTGGTTGCTGCCGGCGACCATGGTCGCCAACACCGGCAGCAGCTCCGCCGGCGGCGTGCCGTCGAGCTGCGCACGCAGCCCGCCGAACGTCACCGTGCCGGTTTTGTCGAACACCACGGTGCGCACGCACAGTGCTTTGTCGAGCAGGCTCTTGGTGCGCGCGAACACCCCGCGCCGCCGCAGCAGCGCCTGGCTCAGGTGGAACGCCAGCGGCGTGGCGATGCCCATCGCGCACGGACAGGTGATCACCAGCACGGCGATCGCCACCGGCAGGGCCCGCGCCGGCTCCAGGAACGACCAGAGCAGCGCCCCGGCCGCCGCCGCCAGCAGCACGCCGAGCGCGTAGGAGCGGTTCAGCACGTGCCAGAAGCGCACCCGGCCGCGCGTGTCCTCGCGATCCTGGATCGGTTGCTCGAGCAGTTCGGCCAGCCCGGAATCGACGTAGCTCGCGGCCACGCGGGCGCGCAGCGGCTGCCGTCCCGCGTGGAACGCACCCGCCGGCAGCTCTGCACCGCCGGCGAAACGGCGCGGCTCGCTCTCGCCCGAGATCCAGTCCAACGAGAAGTTGCCCGGCCCGTCCAACAGCGTGGCCTTGACCGGCACCAGATCGCCCGGCGCCAGCAGCAGTTCGTCACCCGGCCGCAACTGGGTCACCGGCACCACCGCCACCGCGCCGTCGTGCAGCCGGCGGGCGCGCAAGTGTTCGGCACCGTCGTCGGCGAGCACCAGGTCGCGGCTCTGCGCCAGGGTGCGCTGTTGCAGGAACCGGCCGCCGAGCATGAAGGCGATGAAGATCGCCACCGTGTCGAAGTAGGTGGCACCGCCCGTGAGCTGCCCGTGCACCGACCCGGCCCAGGCCAGCAGCAGGCCCAGCGAGATCGGCAGGTCCATGTGCACGACCCCGGCGCGCAGGCCCGCCAGGGCCGAGCGGAAGAACACCGGCCCGCCGACCAGCACGCTCGCCGTGCCAAGGCCGAGCAGCACCCAGCCGAACAGCGCGCGCAGCCCCTGGTCGGCCACGGCCGCGTCGAGCCCGAAGTACAAGCTCACCGCCAGGATCATGGCGTTCATCGCCAACGCCACGGCGATGCCGAGCCGGATCAACAGACCGCTGTCGCGCAAAGGCCTGCGGCTCTGCTTCGCCAGCGGGTAACCAAAGCGCGCCGCTGCGCGCACGAACTCCTGGGCCGCCGCGCTGCCGCGGTCGTAGACCAGCGTGGCCCGGCCCAACGAAGGATCGACGCGCAGCGCCCGCGCCCCCGGCTGGCGCTGCCACACGGTCTGCAGGAGCCACACACACGCCGCGCAGCGGATGCCCTGCACGTCGAGGCACAGCCGCACGGTCGGGCCGGGCTCGGCCAGCGCCGCCGCAGCTTCGACTTCGGGCAACCAGTCGTAGTCGGGCACCCGCGGCACGCTGCCGACCGCGCCGGTGGTGCGCCCACCGAGGTCGTAGAAGCGCAGCAGTCCTTCGCGGTCGAGCAGGCCGTGCACCGCTTCGCAACCGCTGCAGCAGTAGTCTGAGCTACGCCGTTCGCCCGGCACCAAGAGGCCACAGTGCTTACATGCCCGCTTTTCCCTCGCGTCCCCTGCCGCACCGCCCGCAGAATTCGGGGCGGGCGACAACCGTTGCGTCGAGACGACGTCCGGTCGAAGCCGCATGGTCACTGCAATGTCCCCCTGGTTCGAGAGTTTCGTTTTTGGCGCAGCGAACTCGCTGCACTGCGCCGGCATGTGCGGCCCGTTGGCCCTGGCGTTCGATGGCACCGCATTCGGGGCCAGTTCGTACCAGCTCGGACGCACTCTGGCTTATGGGGCAGTTGGCGTAGGGCTGGGGGGGCTCGGATCCGCAGTTGGCACCGACGAACTGCGGCAGCCGGCGGCCTGGGTGGCGTTCGCGATGGCGCTCGGACTCGTGCTGCTGGTGTCGTTCGGCGAACGGCACGCGCTCGCGATCCCCGGGCTCGGCAAGCTGCTGGCCAAAGCCACCGCCGTGAGCCGCAGTTGGCCGCGCGGCGCGCGCGCGCTGGCGCTCGGTCTCTGCACACCGCTGCTGCCGTGCGGGTTGTTGTGGGCGGCCTGCGGTGCGGCGGGGCTCGCGGGGTCGGCGGCCGGCGGCGGGGTGGTGATGGTCGGCTTTGCGCTCGGTTCGCTGCCGGTGCTGATGCTGGCGCAGACGCAGGTCGGCTGGCTGCTGCGCCGGTTCGGGCCGCGGCCGCTGTTCTGGCTGCAGCGCGGGGCGATGCTGCTGGCGGCGGGGCTCTTGGTCTGGCGCGGGTGGCTGGCGCTGCAGGGCGAGAGCTGCTGCGACTGAGTTGCTGCGGAGCGTCGCTGTGGCGCCTTGCTTTCTGAGGGGCGCCGCTGCCGCACTCCGCTGCCGCACTCTGCTGCGGCAAATCCCCTCCGGCGAGAAACTGGAGGTCCCGGGCGGAATCGAACCGCCGTTAACGGATTTGCAATCCGTTGCCTAACCACTCGGCTACGGGACCGGGGCGGGGAACAGTAGCGAACCGGGCCCCGAGCGCAAGCAGCAAGCCGCAGAGCGGCCCAGATCCCACCCCAGTCCCCCACCCAGCACCCCAGGTCGAACGGGGCAGGGCCGGACCCCCACCCCCCCACCTCTCAGCCGTCGCCGCCGGCCGGGCTGTCGAAGAAGCCACCGAGCCGGCGCGCGCGCACCGGATGCTGCAGTTTGCGGACCGCCTTGGCTTCGATCTGCCGCACACGCTCGCGCGTCACCCGGAAGATGCGGCCGACCTCTTCGAGCGTGTAGGTGTAGCCGTCGCCGATGCCGTAGCGCAGTTTGATGATCTCGCGCTCCCGGAAGGTCAGCGTGTTGAGCACCGACTCGATGCGTTCCTTGAGCATCTCGCGGCTGGCGCTGTGCACCGGCGATTCCACCGATTCGTCCTCGATGAAGTCGCCGAAGTACGAGTCGTCGGAATCGCCGATCGGCCGGTCCAGCGAGATCGGGTGCTTGCTGATCTTCATCACCCGCTTGGCTTCGTCGACCGACACCTGCGCGGCTTCGGCCACCTCTTCGATCGACGGTTCGCGGCCCTTGAGCTGCGTCAGCTTCTTGCTGACGTTGCGCAGCTTGCTCATGGTTTCGATCATGTGCACCGGGATGCGGATGGTGCGCGCCTGGTCGGCGATCGAACGGGTGATCGCCTGGCGGATCCACCAGGTTGCGTAGGTCGAGAACTTGTAGCCGCGCCGGTACTCGTACTTCTCGACCGCCTTCATCAGGCCGGTGTTGCCTTCCTGGATCAGGTCGAGGAACGACAACCCGCGGTTGCGGTACTTCTTGGCGATCGAGACCACGAGGCGCAGGTTGCCCGACGAGAGTTTGCGCTTGGCGTCCTCGTAGTTGGCGTAGGCCTGGCGCAGGAAGTCCAGGCGCTTCTGCAACCGCTCCGAGGTCTCCAGGCCGTCGACCTGCATGTCGAGCAGCCGGCGCTTGGTCTCCAGCGCATCGGGGTTCTGCAGCTGCGCACCGCGGTAACGCAGCAACCGGAGCTGCAAACGGTTCAGTTCGGCGATGCGGCTCTCCAGCAGGTCGATCATCGGCCGCACCTTCTTGCCCTGCAGGTTGAGTTCCTCGATCAGGGTCACGGCCTTGCGCCGGCGCGAGAAGATGCGCTTCTTCAGCACCAGGGCCTGCTCCGGAGACAGCCCGCCGGCCAGCAGCTGCTGGAAGTCCTGGCGCGCGGCCTCGTAGATGCGCTGCAGGGTGGCGATGTTGCCGGGCAGGCGGTCCGACAGGTCGGCCTTGCCGACCTCGGGATCCTGCTGGTTGACCTTGAGCGTGCGGTCGAAGGCGAGCTCGCCCTTCAACACGTCCTCGAGGATCTCGATCGCGCTCTTCATGCCGAAGCCGCACGACAGCACTTCCTTGCGGAACTGCTTGCGCGTGAGCTCGATCTTGCGCGCCAGCGAGATCTCCTCCTCGCGCGTCAGCAGCGGGATCTCGCCCATCTGCGTGAGGTACATGCGCACCGGATCGTCGATCTTCTCGGTGATGTCGACGATCGGCGCCGACAGCTCCGCTTCGGTGGGCTCGGCGAGGTCGAGGTCGGGCGACAGATCGCCGTCGTCGCCGTCGTCGCCGGCCTCCTCGTCCTTGCGGCCAGAACCCTTCTTGCCCTTCTGCTTCTGGTCGTCCTCGACCACGTCCAGGCCGGCTTCCTCGATCATCGCGATCGCGGCTTCGATCTTCTCGGGCGACGAACTGTCGTCCGGCAGCACGCTGTTGAGCTGCGCCAGGGTGACCGAGCCGGTCTTGCGATGCGCCTTGATCAGGGCCTTGATCTTCTTGTCGAATTCGTTCGGTGCGGACATGTCGGGGGTCTCGTGGCTCGAACTGCGGGCGGGCGCGCTGCAGTTCGGGGGGTCAGGAACTCGGGGGAAGGGTGCGTGGGGGAAGGTGTGGGTCGGGGCTGCGGTTCACGGCGGGGCCGAACCCTGCGGGCCAGCAGCCCGCGGCGCCGAAGGCGCCCCGGGTGCGGCCGCAGGCCGCGGCAGATCGGCGCGCAACAGCGCCAACAGTTCGGCTTGCACGGCGGCCGCGCGGTCGCGGTCGCCCGCCGCCAGGGCCTGCTGCAGTTGGTGCTGCAGGCCGCGCTTTTTCGGTTCCAGGGCCAGACGGCGCCGCCCGGCCAGCAGGCCGTCGCAGACCGCTTCGGCATCCGTGAGGCCACTGGCGCGTTCGTCGGCCGAACCGAGCAGTTCGCGCAGCTCGGGCGCTTCCGCGGCCCGGGCGAACAGGTAGCGCATCAGTTCGGCGCTGCTGGTCCGACCGAGTGCCACGCCATCGCGCACCATCGCCAGCAGGGTGACCACGGCCTGGTTGCCGAGTGGCGGCTCGATGCCGTGCTCCCAACGCTCGACCAGGGTCGGCTTGGCCAGCACGCAGGCCAGCAGCTCGAACTCGGAGCGCTCGGCCAACCCAGCCGCCCCGCGCTGCGGGACCGGGCCCACGTTGGCCTTGGGGCGCGCCCCGTGCTCGTCCGCCGGCCGTGCCGGCTTCGGCGCCTGCGCGAGCAGCCGCTCGAGCGTCGCCACCGGCAGCAGCAGATGCCGCGCCATCTCCTGCAGGCAGGCACTCTGGCGCAGTGGCTCCTCGATGCGCTGCAGCACCCCGGCGCACTCTCGCGCCGCGGTTTCGATGTGCACCGCCTGGGTCAAGTCGAGGCGGCGCCGCAGCAGACGGAACCAGACCGTCAGCATCGGCTCGGCCGAATCCACCAGGTCGGCGAACCGCACCCGGCGCTCCGCCACCCATTCGGGATCCTCGCCGGGACGGGCCGTCAGCAGATCGGCAGGATCCTTGGCCGAGCCGTCGCCAGCCTCGCCGACCATGGCGATCCGCACCGCGAGGCGGCTGCCGACCAGTTCGCGCACCGCGCGCTCCGCGGCCTGCACGCCGGCGCGGTCGCCGTCGAACATCAACACCACACCGTCGCTGGCGTAGCGCTCGACGGTGCGCGCATGGTCGGCCGTGAACGCGGTGCCCAAGGACGCCACGGCGCCCGGGAAACCCGCCAGATGGCAGGCGATGACGTCGGTGTAGCCCTCCATCACCAACAGCCGCCGCTGGCCGGACTGCTTGGCGCGGGACAGGCCGAACAGCACCCGGCGCTTGTGGAACAGCGGCGACTCGGGCGAGTTGAGGTACTTCGGCGGCGTGTAGTCGCCATCGGGCTCGCTGCCGGGCCCGCCCGGCACGATGCGCCCACCGAAACCGACCACCCGGCCGCGTTCGTCTTCGATCGGAAACATCACGCGGCCGCGGAACGGCTCGCGGTCCCCGCGCAGCAACCCAGCCGCTTCGAGCACGTCGCGCGGCAGCCGCTGCGCCGCGGCGAAGCGCTGCAGCGCGCCGCCGACCGGATGGTAGCCGATGCGCCAGGGCCCGATCGCCTCGCCGAGACCACGCCGGTCCAGGTACTCCCGGGCCAGAGCGCCGTCGCTGCCGAGCAGGGCCTGGGCAAAAAAACCTGCCACCGCGGCCAACGCGCCATGGGCATCCTGCGCGGCTTTGCTGCGCTCCGGATCCCGGCCGGCGAACACCCCGTCGAGCGCCACTCCGGCGCGTTCGGCCAGCAGTTCCATCGCCTCGCGGAACGTCAGCCCATCCCGCTCCATCAACCAGGTGAACACGTCACCGGCCTTGCCGCAGCCAAAGCACTTGTAGAACTGCTTCTCGCGGCTGACGTGGAACGACGGCGTGCTCTCGGCATGGAACGGGCAGAGCGCGATCAGGTTGCGCCCGCGCGGCTTCAAGGGCAGGTAGCTCTCGACCAAGGCGACCAGATCGGTGGCCTCCTTGATGCGCAGCACAGCGTCCTCGAAACGGTCCATGGTCAGCGGCGGCCAGCGAAAATACGGCAGACAGAAAACAGGGAAGGTTGGGTACGCAGGATGGGAACGAGACCAGCCTGGGCAGTCTCAGATGCGCCCCAGCGAAACTCCCTGGCTCTTGAGCTCAGGGAGAACTGGTTTGGCAACTCAGGGGGAAATCGAACACCCAAAGGTATCCCAGGCTCCGGCCGCGGGCGGCTGCCCCGGACGGTTTGGTCCTTGGAGTGCCCAGACCGCCGGCCTGCTGCCGAAGCTGCGCACGGAAACTGCCTCCCAACTGCCGACCGCCCTGTGGCTGGCGCCCGCGAGGGGCCCAGACCGGTCCGGGATGATGGTGTAGTAGGTACCCGGGGGACGCTGCGAGTTGTGGAACCCCGTCTTGTAGCATCCCGTTGGTCCGTGTCAAGCAGCGCGGAGCACCGGATGGGCCAAGGTGCCAGCCCGGCCCGAGTGCCGGCCTGGCCCCACCGCCGCTCTCACCGGCAACTCGCCCACAACTGGATCAGTTCGGCCGGTCCCAGCTGCTCGGCGCGCTGGCTCGACAGCGCCGGCGGCACGGGCTCCGGGGCCAACCGGCCGATCGCGGCGGCAGCGGCGGGCAACACGCTGCGCAGGGCTTTGCGCCGCTGCTGGAACAGGCGTCGGACGAACACCGCGAACTCGCGGCGCGCGGCCGCCGCGGCCAGTTCGGGCGCCGGGTCGGGCCGCCGGTCCAGTTGCACCACCGCGGACCACACCTTGGGCCGCGGCCGGAACACCTCGGGGGCGACCAGCCGGAGCAGTTCGACCCGGAACAGCGCCTGCACGGTCGCCGACAGCCCGCCGTAGGCAGTGGTACCAGCCCCGGCCGCCAGGCGCTCCGCCAACTCGCGCTGCACCAACAGCACCGCCCGCTCCGGCAGTTCGGGCAACGCCGCCACCGCCGCGAGCAGCGGGCCGGCCACCGCATACGGCAAGTTCGCCACCAGCAGCGCCGCACCACCGCGCGCGTGTGCAGCCTCGATCGCCGCCGGGATCTCGGGAGCGGCACTGCGCCCGGGCCCGCCCAGGGCGTCCCCGTGCACGAATTCCACGTGCGGCTGGTCGGCCAGTTCCGCGCGGACGATGGCCAGCAGCCGGGCATCCAACTCCACGGCCACCACGCGGCGGGCGCGCGGCGCCAGTTCGCGGGTCAGGAAGCCGAGGCCCGGGCCGATTTCGACGATGGTGTCCACCGGTGCTGGCGCGGCAGCGGCGGCCAGCCAGCGGTGCAGCGACGGATCGAGCAGGAAGTTCTGCCCCATGGCGCTGCTGGGCCGAAAGCCCACGGCCGCCATCTTGGCCAGGTAGGCAGCGAACGGCTCGCGGCTGCTCATCGCGATTCTGGCGCCCCCAACACGTCGCGGAGCAGGCGCACCAGCGGCCGCGCCGCCCCGGCCGTGGCCGCGTCGCCGCCGCTCTGGCGCCATGGCGGCAGCAGCACCTCCCGGTGCCCGGGTCGGGCCAGGAACCGCCGCACCAATTCGAGATCTTCGGCGGCCACGTCGCCGCTGTGCTCCACCAGCTGGTGCAGCAACTCGTGGGGCGCCACCGCGAGCCGCAGGCCCAGCCGCAAGCGACGGTCCCCCGCCAGCACCAGCTCCGACTGCTCGGTCATCGGCGACTGGAAATCGCCGCCCACCACTTCGCGCGGCACTTCGTCGCCGCCTGCGCAGACCGTCCACAACGCCGGCAGCACCCCGGGCAGGCTCTGCCAGACGGCGAGGGCGGGTGCCGCCACGACCCGACGGCGGGCCAGCTCGGCGTCGATGCCCGGCACTTCCCCCGCACCGTCGCCGGTCGGCCAACGCTCGGCGAACCAGCCGAGTGGCACCGACTCGGTCCACTCGCTGGCGTTGCCGATCAGGTCGTAGGGCCAGCCGAGGCCGCGGCGCCCGGATTCGAAGGTGCCCACCGGCAGCGGCTCGAGGATGCCGAGCTCGCCGGTGTTGGCCCGCGCCGGGTCGATGCGGTTGCCCCACGGAAACCGCGTCCGTCCGTCGCCCACGGCGGCCGCCCACTCACCCGCACTCGGCAGCCGCGCGAACCGCCATTGCGCGAACGCCCTGGCCTGGCGCAGGTCGAGCCGGCTCACCGGCAGGGTCGGGTCGCCGCCGCACGCGGCCGCCGCCGCGTCGACAGCCTGGCCTTCGGCCGCCGCGGCGAAGCGCAACCAATCGCCGCGGGTGACCTCGAACCGGTCGATGAACACGAACCGCGCGGGGTTCGGTGCCGCCGGGTTCGACGGGCCAGAGCCGGGCAATGCCACCAGCACGAAGTCGCGCAGCGAGCCAAAGCGCCCCGCGCGCAGCGGTGCCGCCAGCACTGGCGTCGCCGCATCCTGGCGAGCACAGGCCCCCGCCATGCCGGCCATCGCCCAGCTGCCACCGAGCAGCAGGCCAGCCAACCGGCCGCGCAACCGCCGCAGGGGCAGCCGACTGGGACGCCGCGCGCCCACTTCAGCCGTCGAGCATCAGGATCTCGACGCGCCGGTTCTTGCGCCGGGCGGCCTCGTCGCTGCCGGCTTGGGCCGGGCGATGCTCGCCATACCCTGCGACGCAGACGCTGGCCGCCGGCAGTTTGCAGCCCTGGATCAGGAAGTCGGCCACGGCCAGCGACCGCGCCACCGACAGGCGCAGGTTGGTGCCCCACTGGCTCCGGCTGATCGGCTCGTCGTCGGTGTGGCCGTCGACGCGCACCCGCTTGCCCTGCAGCTCCTTGGCCAAGCCGAGCAGCGTTTGCTTGCCGGTTTCGCTCAGTTCGTCGCGCCCCGAAGCGAACAACACGCCCCCGGTCACCCGGTACGCGATGCCTTCGCCCGTGCGGATCACCTCGACGTCCTTGCCGAGGGCGCCGAGCGAGGCATCCTTCTGCTCGATGAAGCGCGCCAAGGCGCGGCGCTGCTCTTCGATCTCGGCGGTGCTCAGCGCGCGCTTCTGCAGATCGGCGACCTCGGCGCGCAAACGGTCGTTGCTGGCCACGAGCTTGTCGTGGTCGGCGCGCATGCCGTCGTAGAGGGCCTGCAAGGCCTCCTTCTCGCCGACCACGCGCTTGTGTGCCTCAGGACTGACGCAGGCGGCCGTCGCGAACAGCGCGGCCAAGACGATGTGCTTCATGGATGCCCCCAACGGACGGCTGGGCGCGACCGACCGGTGGCGGCGCCCAGCGCGGCGGCACAGTAGCGGCGCCCACGGCGGAATGCCACGGCTTGCCGCGGGGATCCGCGCGCGAAACTGCGCGCCGCGGCGGCAGCCTGCGGCTCGCGGGGGCGCTCATATGCTGGGCGCTGCGGCGCTTCCCGCGCCAGCGGTGCAGTCTAGGGCCGCGGGAACCAATCCGCGCCGGCGCACCAAGCTTACAGCGCGACCAAGAGGACCGCGCCCCAAGCTCACTTCTTCGCCCAGAGCGAAGTCACCATGCTGTCCTTCGGGTCGGCTTCCTTGCTGATCGACACGGCCAGCAACAGCCCCCAGATCATCGCCACGGCGCACAGGATGCCGGCGGCAGTGACCCAACCCGGTTCCTTCGCCGCTTCGGCCGGCGCCGCCGTGCGCGCCTTCGACGGACCACGCGCAGCCCGTGCCGCACCCGCCTTCGGCGCTTCGTCGGCGTCGTCTTCGGCGATCAGGGTGTCCTCTTCGCTGATCTGCTCGGTCACCATGCCGGTGTCGTCCTCGAGCGAGTCGGCGAAGGACAGCTCTTCGTCACCCTTGGCCTTGGACGTCAGTGCGACCACGTCTTCCTTGCGGAACTTCATCGAGTCGCCGTCGCGGAAGGCGCGGATCTCGCCTTCGGACACGAGCTTCTTGAGTTCCTCGCTGCGCATCTTGAGTTCGCGCAGCGCCTTCTCGAACGACAGGAAATCTTCGGACTTGTCGGACACGGGCAACCTCGTTTCGGTGCTCGCTCTGGAGCGCGGGAGGAAGGGAGAGGGAGGATAACGGCCCCACCGGCGGCCTCGCGGACGCCGAGGGAGAGGGGCCGTGCAGAGTCTAGCGTACGAACGGGCGCTGTGCAGCCACTACTTGCCGCTGGAACCCGGGTTTTCCAGACCGGTGCGCGGCTCCTGGTCCTTGCGACCGCGCTTTCGGAACAGTTCGCGCAGCGACGAGTAATCGTATTCGGACTGGTCGTTGTAGCCCTCGAGCTGCAGGTCGAGGTCGATCTTGCGCGCGCCGACCAGCACGATGCGCCGCTGGGCCCCGGCCCCGCCGCGCGCTTCGTAGACGGCCAGCTGCCGCCGTTCGGTGTCGACCAGGTAGAGCACCGAAGTGCCGATGCCGTAGCTGCCGGTGACCGCCAGGAAACCATGGCCGGCGACGGCTTGCCCCCCATCGTCGGGATACACCATCGCCGCTTCCGGCGCCGGCGTGCCCGTGGTCGGGGTGGGGGCCGGGGGCGGGTTGATCGGACCGCCGCGGCCCTGGGCGGCGAGGTAGGCCGGCACGGCCGGAGCGGCCGAGGCGTCGGCGGCCGGCGCTCCGGCCAGCGCCGGGGCCGCCACCGGCACCCGCTGGCCGACCAGGAAAGCAGCACCGAAGCCAGCGCCGAGAAGACAGGTTTGCAGCCAAGCTTGCATGAGTCGCGACAGTCTAACGCCCCGAGGCCTCCGGCGGGAACTCCCCCTTGGCCAGGAACCACAGCACCCCGCGCGCGACTTCGGGTTGGTACGCGATCGCGGTATGGCCATAGGGCACCACCCAAGTCGCCGCCGCCCCGGGCAGGCGGGCCTCGTCGACCGCCACCGTCTGGTCGTCGCGGCCCGGGATCGATGCGTTGCCCGCGCCCACGTCGCCGACCACCACCCCACTCTGCGCGAGCGCCGGGATCGGCTGGCGGTGGAACGGATCACCGGGCGACAACTGCGCCGCGGCGCGTTCGCCCATCACCCAGCGGAACAGGAACCAGTGCCGGCGCAGGTCGGCGAGCAGGGCCCCGCGGTGTGGCACCGCGAGGTAGACACAGCGATGCACCGGCAGGGCCTGGGGACTGCGCAGGTACTCCTGGATCACCAAGCCACCCATCGAATGGCCGAGGAACGAGAGTTCGTCGATCGGCCGACTCTGCGCCAGGGCCGCGACGGCCGCACCGAGCCGCGCCGCGTGCTCCTGCAGCGTCTCGCGGGTGCTCGGGTAGTCGAGGTTGTGCACTTCGTAGCCGTGCTCGGCGCAGGTGCGGGCGAGCCGCCGCAGCGCCCACGACGAACGGAACATGCCGTGCTGCAAGACCACCACGCGGCGCCGGCCATCGGCCGGACACCGCAGCGCCGGCTCGTCCGGAGTGAATCCGGCGTTGACCAGCCAATCGAACGGCCAGCCAAACGGCACCCCGGCCAGCACGGTCGCCAAGTAGGCCACGCCGGGCAGCAGCCACAGCGTGAGCCACCACCGCCGGCGCCGCCCCCCCTCAGCCACCACCGCCCCCACCCAGAGCGTCGTCGCCCGAGCCGCCGAGCAGACGCGGCACCGCCGGCAGCCCGCGCAACACCCGCGCCTCGTGCGCACCGAGCCGCTGCCAGCGCAGCGCCACGACCGCGGGCGGCACCAGCGTGGCGGCGGCCTCCTGGTAGAGATCGGCGTGGCGCGCCTCGGCCGCCACCAATTCGCTGTAGAACCCGGCGAGCTCCGCATCGACCGGGGCCAACACCTGGGCCAAGCACTGCATGCGCTCGCACGACCGCGCTTCGATGATGGCCGAGACCAGCAGCTCGTCGACCAGCCGTTCGGGCATGGTCGCGGCCACCGCGCGCTTCAGTTCGGCGGCGTAGGGGCACGGCGCCAGCGGGCCGAACGGGATGCCGCGCGCGCCCAGCAGCTTCAGCGTGCGTTCGAAATGCACCAGTTCCTCGCGGGCCAGCGCCGACAGGCCGCGCTGCAACGCCGGATCGGCCGGCAACCGGAACAGGAACGACAGCGCCGCCGCCGCGGCCTTCTTCTCCAAGTGCGCCTGCTCCACCAGCAGTTCGTCGCGATGGTCGAGCCAGCGCGCCGCCCACTGCGGCGGAGTGCGGTACGGCAGCGGCGGCAGGTCGGCAGAGGCAACGGACTCGGACACGGCAGCGCATCGAAGCGCCGCCACGCCAGCCTGGCAACCCTGGACGCCGCCACGGCATCGGTGGGCAAGGCCGGCGGCGGGCGTCTCATCTCTGTCCCATCCGTCGTTGGGCCATGGACGCCAGCCCAAAGCCGGCAATCCTCGCAGGTCTGCGGTCGCCCGTTCGGCGCCGCCCCGTACCAGCCCCACCCATGGAGTTGCCATGAACCCGCGCTTGTTGCTCGCCCCCGCCCTCGCCACCTGCCTCGCCGCCGCCTTGCCCGCCCAGCTCGCGGGCGCCTACGCGGTGGGACCGGGCGGCACCTTCCCGAACCTCACGGCAGCGCTCGCCGCGCTGCAGAGCCAGGGGGTCGTGGCCCCGGTCACGTTCGTGCTGCTGGCCAACGAGACCGGGCCCTGGACCCTCGGCGCGTTCCCCGGCCAAGGGCCGAGCAATCCGGTTGTGTTCGACGGCCTGGGCACCGCGACCATCAGCGGCACCCAGCCTGTGTTGACGCTGAGCGGCTGCGCGAACGTGGCGTTTCGCGGCCTGCGCGGCACCTTCACCAACACGCCGAATGCGATCGTGATCCAAGCCGGCACCACCGACACCCGCTTCGACCACTGCAACCTGTTCGCCAACGTCGCAACCTCGGGTCAGGCCTTGATGACGGTGAGCGGCGGCAGCGGGCTCACCATCGAAGACTGCGAGTTCGGCGGCGGCTACGAGTCGATCTACGTGATGGTGGCGGCCAGCAACACCACCATCCGCCGCAACAAGATCCTCGGCGGCGGCTTCTGGATCATGCGCCTGGCCGGGTCCGACATCGTGCTGGAGAACAACTTCGTCACCGGCACCAGCCAATACGGCATCAGCGCCGGCATCGCCGGCAACGCCGCCAGCGGGCAGAACCTCAAGATCCGCCACAACTCGGTCTTCATCCAGCACCCCACCACCTCGACCCAGTTCTGTTCGCTGCGCTGGTACGCCGCGGCGGCGAACAACACCGAGGTGGTCGACAACATCTTCTACGACGGCTACGGGGCCACCGGGGCGCTCAACATGTGGTGCTCGAGCACCCTGCGCCCGACGGTGATGGACCACAACTGCCTGTGGAGCAACGTCGCCGGCTACAACTGCGTGTACGCCGGCAGCAACCTGCAGTTCGCGGCGTGGCAGGCGCTCGGCTTCGACACCAACAGCATCCAGGCGGATCCGCAGTACACGGCGCCCGGCACCAGCACGGCCGCGGATCTGCGCCTGGGCACCGGTTCGCCCTGCGCCACCGCCGGCACGCTGCTGGCGAGCACTCCCTTCGACTACTTCTGGGCCGTGCGCACCGCACCGGTGAGCATCGGCGCCCACGAGAGCGACTCGGGTCTGGCCAGCTACACGGTGTTCGGCGCGGGTTGTGCCGGCACCGCCGGCGTGCCGACCAACAGCAGCTCGCTGCCGCCGCAGCTCGGCACCACGGCGGTGCTGACGTTCGGCAACCTGCCGAGTCCGCCGCTGGCGATCGCTCTGTTCGGCCTCAGCAACACGCAGTCGGCGTTCGGCCCACTGCCGCTGGCCCTGGCCGGGTTCGGCGCGCCCAACTGCACGGCCCGCGTCAGCCCCGACGCTTCGACGTTCCTGGTCGGCAGCGCTGGCGCGGCGAGCCTCCAGGTCACCACCCCGAACCTGCCGGGCCTGCTCGGCGTGACCTACCACACCCAGGCACTGGTGCTCGACCCGGCGCTGAACGCCCTCGGGGCCTCGATGTCGGCGGCGGCCACGGCCATCGTGGGCCTCTGAGCCAGCGCCCCGGCATGGCGGCGAACCCGGGGCACCTCACAAATCAGCTAGGCGCTGCTTGACTCGGCACGCAACTGCCGGTGCCATTGGTGGACCGGCGCCAAGTTCGGTCCTCCGCTCGGCGGGCCTTCGGCGCCAGACTTCGTCCCGCCCTCGTGGCGCTCTCCCATGAACAAGTCCGACCTGATCACCAACATCGCCAAGCAGTCGGCGATCTCCAAGTCCGCGGCCAAGCGCTCGCTCGAAGCCATCGTCGCCGGCGTCAAGACCGCGCTGAAGAAGCAGGGCCGCATCACCATCGCCGGGCTCGGCACGTTCAGCACGCGCAAGCGTCCGGCCCGCACCGGCCGCAACCCGCGCACCGGCGAGTCGATCAAGATCAAGGCCAGCAAGGTGGCCAAGTTCAAGGCCGGCAAGGCCCTGAAGGACGCGATCAAGTGACGACCCCGCCGGTGGCGCCCCGCCACCGGTGCTGGCTCCGCCGCGGGGCGCACCGCATCAGCGTTCGGTGACGCCCCGCTGGCTGCGACTGGCGGTCGGAGCACCGACGGCCTCGACCACCTTTGCGCGAGCTTCGCCCAGCGTGCGCACGCCCGCGAGATGCCGCGACGCGTCGAGCCGCAGCGCCCGACCGTCCCACACGAAGGCCATCAACTGCGCGCCGTCGCCCCGCGGGCGCTGCACCGCGATCGCGATGCGCGGCCCGCGTACTTCGCACGCCCACATCGGCTGCGCCAGCCAGTCCTCGTAGCTCTGCGGGCGGGCGGCGCGCAGTTCGCGCAGGGTCGCGCCGTCGAGGCTGCGCTCGACCGCACCGAGCTGTTGCACGAGCGCGGCTCGGTGCTCCTGGGTCACTGCCGCAGTGAACGCCGCCACATCGCCTTTGGCGCACGCCGCATCGACGGTGGCGACCAAGGCGCCGAGGCGGCCGCGGGCCGCGTCGTCGAGCGCGTCCCCTTCGGGCAGCGGGTTGGGCCACGCCCCGGGCAGGAAGCCGAACGTGGCCGCGGCGGCGCCGAGCGCCAGCGCGGCAGTGAGCCAGAGACTACGCATCGTTTCCATAGCGGATCCTCGTCACTCCCGGGCGAAACCGGATCGTCGTGCCCTGCGCCGCCGCCTTGGCCTCGGCTTCGGCATCGGGCCAGCGCAACTCGTTCGGCGCCACCACTTCGCCGCCTTCGACGGCGCGCGGCGGCGGGCCGGCAAGACGCGCGGTGTAGGGCAGATCGAACGGGCGGTCGGGCTCGCTGTCGGCGACCAACACCAGCTCGCGGCGCAGGCCGTCGTAGTGGCATTCGCGCAGGCGCGCACTGCACGCCACCACGGTCGGCGTGCGGGCGCCGGTCGGCGCGCTCGAGGTGATGCGGTAGGTGCCCACCCGGCTCGGCAGGAACACCGTGGCACCATCGTGGTAGGCCCACGGCCGGCCGTCGAGCCGCACTTCACCCGGCACTTCGGCCAGCACCACGGCGGGCGGGCCGAGGCGACTCGGTTGCAGCACGCACGCGGTCACCGCGCGCGGTTCGACGTCGCGCAGCGCCAACAGACCAGCACAGCCAGGGCCTGGCCGGGTGGTGCCGAGCTGGGCGGGCCCGGTGCGCACGCGCGTCACCTGTCCCGGCAGCGTCCACACCGGCAGCAGATCGCGGTCCTCGGGCCCGGGCATGGCCCCGCGCCAACACCAATAGCCGTCCACACCGACGGCGTAGGGCAAACCCGCGCGCTGTTGCACCTGCAGCAGGCGCGGCCAGGCGAACGGCAGTTCGCCGGGCAGAGTCAGTTCGCCGCCAGCCCCCAGGTCGGCGACCAGCGGCTGCTCGAGCGCACGCAGCACGGTGGCCGCATGGGGCAGCCACTGGCGGCTCTGCGCGCGCGGCAACAGCAACACGCCGAGTGCCGCCACCGCGCCGGTCTCGGGCGCGCTGCTCCACACCACCTGGCCAGGAGCGGCGACCACCCGGTCGTGGCGTTGGGCGCGCAGCACCACCACCAACACGTCCGGACGATCGGCGGAGTCCGCGCGCAGCGCCACCGCCGCCCGCTGGCCCTCGGCGCTGGACTCTGGCACCACACCATCGCCGACGAACGGCGTGTAGCCGGGCAGCGCGAAGGTGCGTTCGACTTGCAGGTTGCGGGCCGCGCGTTCGCACTGCCAGCGCATCACGAAGCCGGGCAAGTCGGCCATGGCCCGCACCGCCACCCGCTCCTGGTGGCTGCTCGACGCCGAACGCTCGCCGAGCTGGGCCAGCGCACCGGCTTCGGTGTCGACGAACGCTTCCGCAGCGAGGTCGTCCGTGCGTTGCACGGCACAGCCCAGCAGCGCCACCGGACCGCCACACAGGTGTGCGATTTCGAGCTGGCGACGGCCGGCGCGCGCCACGTGCACCGGCACCGCTGTGGTCACCTGCGCGCCGGGCACTGGACACGGCACGGCGGCGAGCAGGGCCCCGTCCAGACGCACCGCCACGGCCGCGCCACTGGTTGCGGCCAACAGGGTCAGTTCGCAGGCGTGGCAGCCGGTGGTCAGTTCGAGTTCGATCTGCACCACTGCGGGCCATTCGGGGGCAGCAGCGGCAGCCAGGCGCTGCGGCAAGCGCCGGTCGGCCAAGGCACCGGAGCCGACCACGGCGGTGGACTCGAAGCCGCCCGCCGGCCGCTGTCCCGGCGCCAGCAGGTCGCTGCGCGGACGCAGCACGGCCGCACCGTCCGGGCGGCTGCCGAACAGGCGCGTGCCGAGCCAGCCCGCCGTCAGGCGCACCGTGCCCGGCCGGTCGAAGCGGCCGAGGCCCTGCGGGTCGTAGTCGAGCGCGCCGCCGCTGCCAGCGAGCCGCAGCCAGTTGTTCTGCAGCACCACGGTGGCCGCCGGCAGATTGGCAGTGGCGCCGAGTTCGCTCGGCGCCAGCCCCACCACGGCCGCCATGGCCGCGCGCGTGCCGTGCTGGCCGGTGGCGGCCAACGGCATCGCCACGGCGGCGCGCAGCCCTTCCTGCGCGATGCCGCGCGCATAGGCCGGCAGGGCCGCGGCCGGGTCCGCCGGGGCATCGAGCCGCCACCACAGAGCGCCACCCTGGTGCAGTCGGTTGCGCACGAAGTCGAGCCCCTGCTGCACCACCCAATCGGGCCCATCCCCCGCCGCCACCGGCAGCACGCCCGCCGGGTACTCGGCGCCGGGGAAGCCGTTGCGGAACTGGGCGGTGACCCCGCGCAGATCGAGACCGGGCACGCCGCCGTCGCGGCCGTGCAGCGCGCGCAGGCCTGCGGCCGCGGCGGGCCCACCGGCGCCGGCGCGCAGCAAGAACGCATGGGGCTCGAAGTCCTCGAGCATCGCCGCCGCAATCCCCGACGGATCGCGGGGCCAATGGTCGAGCTGGATCCCGGCGAAGCCACGGCCGGTGCCGCCGGCCGGCGCGCCGAGCTCGCGAGCCAACCAGCGCAACAGGCCGAAGCGTTCGCTGGCCCGCGGCCCGATCGGCCAGTGCGGCAGCCCCAGGCTCGGCAGCAGGCCGCGCACCCGCGCTTCGGCGGCGAGGGCCAACAGGCCGCTCGACGGCACTGGCGCC
>JAEUHP010000113.1 GCA_016795295.1 Planctomycetota bacterium
CCAACGGACACCCAGCGCCGGATCGACGCCTTGCAAGGTAGCGGGCGGCTTGCCCCAGCCGAGGCAGCATCCCTCCGCGACGCATTTTCGACCCAGGCAGCGCCGCCTTCGGGTGCGGCTCCCGCAGCGCCGACCGCCCCCGACTTGGGCCGTGCCTACCTGAGTGGCGCGATGGACGAGGCGGCACTGCGCAAACGCGCGCTCCGGAACGCCGTTGCGATGGGCAGCATGTTCGCACTGACGTTCCCCATCGCCATGGTGCTGATCCGCGGCACGGTTGGCTGGAAGCTGTCCGTCGCACAGACCCTCGCAATCTGGTTGCCACTGTGCGCCGTCGCGGGCGTCGCGTTCGGTTGGATCATGCACCGCATCGTGCTCCAGCCGATGGTCGAGCGCCTCGTGCGCCTGCGGCGCGAAGCAGGGCCGCTGCAACCCCTGGGCTTCGTCGATGCGGGCCAATGCCCGACCTGTCGAGCAGAGGACTTCGACACCTGGACATGGCGGCATCCCGCCATGCTGCACTGGATCGCCAACCCCGGTCTGGCCTTCAACGAACTCGTGCTCGGCCAGCTCCTGCCGGCGCGCGTCAACCTCTGTCGGCAATGCCGCACGCAGTTCGTCGATTGTCCGCACTGCCGGCGCGCCTTCAGCTGCGTGCAGTGGGGCAGCGCGTTCGGCCACTGGCTTCGCCTGCCTTGCCCGTACTGCAACGGCAGCATCCCGAACCTGTCGAATGCACTCGCCTACGTGGTGAAGGCGCCGTTCTTGGCCCTCTTGCGGCACTTGGGCCGCGGGGGTGCTGCATGAGCGCTCCGCTCGGCACTTGTCCGACCTGCGCCCACACCATGCGCATCGAGACGCTGCGCTGCTGGCGCTGCGGCACCACCGTGAATGGCCAGATCGCGATCCCGCTGGTGGCGCGGTTGCCCGACGAACAGGCGCGCTTCGTCGAGGCGTTCCTGCTCGGCAATGGCAGCTTGTCGCAGGTGCAGAAGGACCTGTCCTGTTCGTATCCGAAAGTGCGGCGCCTGCTGGACGACACGATCACGACACTGCGCGCCGGATTCGAGGCGGCGAAGCGCGAGAAGGAGGAGATCCTGGCGGCTCTCGAGCGCGGCGACCTCGACGGCAAACAGGCGGTCCAGCTGGTGCGCAGCCTGGTCGGCCACGGCGAGTGAGGCTGCCGCCCGCGTTGCGGCGCAAGTTTTGACGCAGGTCGCGCCCGAGGCGCGAACTGCATCAAGACCTTGCCGCGCGCCTGGCGGCGCGCCGCGGCGGTTTTGGCGCAGGTCGCGCCCGAGGCGCGAACTGCATCAAGACTTGGCCGCGCGCCCCGAGAGCGCGCCGCGCAAGTTCCCTTCGCACCGACCCCATGGCTTGCCGATGATACGGGAGCATGGTGCAGCGCACGAAGTTCCTGGTGGTGGTCGGCACTCGGCCCGAAGCCGTCAAGCTGGCGCCGGTGGTGCACGCTCTGCGCGCAGCACCCTGGGCCGACTGCCGCGTGCTCGCCACTGCGCAGCACCGCCAACTGCTCGACCAGACGCTGGGCTTCTTCGGCATCCGGCCCGATCTCGATCTCGACCTGATGCGCCCGGACCAGTCGCTCGCCGACCTCACCGCGCGCATGGTCTCGGCCCTCGACCCGGTGTTCGCGGCCGAACGGCCGGATTGGGTGATCGCCCAGGGCGACACCACCACCGTGATGGTGGCGGCCCTCGCAGCGTTCTACCGTCGCATCCGCTTCGCCCATGTCGAAGCTGGGCTGCGCACGGGCGACTTGTCGCAGCCGTTCCCCGAAGAGGGCAACCGTGCCATCGTCGGCCGGCTCGCCAGCTTGCATTTCGCGCCGACCCAGCGCGCGGCGCAGAACCTGCGCGCCGAGAACGTGCCCGAGGCGGCGGTGCACGTGGTCGGCAACACCGTGATCGACGCCCTGTTGTGGGCCGCGGCGCGCGTGCCTGCGGGTGCGTTCGCGCCGGCACCCGGCCGCCGGCTGCTGCTGGTGACGGCGCACCGGCGTGAGAACTTCGGCGCGCCGTTCGAGGCGATCTGCCGGGCCTTGCTGCGGCTCGCGGCGCGGCCGGACGTGGAGCTGCTCTACCCGGTGCACCCGAACCCGAACGTGCGCGCCGTGGTCGGCCGCCTGCTCGCCGGCCACGAACGCATCCGGCTGTGCGATCCGCTCGACTATCCGGACATGGTTGCCGCGATGCGGGCGAGCACGCTGATCCTCACCGATTCGGGCGGCGTGCAGGAGGAAGCGCCGTCGCTCGGCGTGCCGGTGCTGGTGCTGCGCGACGAGACCGAACGGCCCGAAGGGGTCGCGGCCGGTGCGGCGCGTTTGGTCGGACCGCACGAAGAGCGGATCGTCGCGGCGGCAACCCAATTGCTCGACGATCCGGCGGCCTATCGAGCGATGGCGACGGTGCAGAATCCGTACGGCCGCGGCGACAGCGCTGCGGCGATCGTGCGGGTGCTGGCTGCGGCACGGTGAGCCAGCGAGACGAGCCGCGCCGTCTCAGTTGCCGAACACGCCGTGCACGGCGTTCGACATGCCGCCGTTGCCGTTCGGCGCGGTGGCGTCGAGCACCATCGCCTGCGAGTAGAGCTGGATGTTCGCGAACGCCGCGTTGTTCGGCAGCGTGAACGACTGGCTCGCGGCGCCGCTGTTCAGCACCGCCAGCAGCGACGTGTCGAGGCTCACTTCCAGTCGGCAGCCGCCGAAGCCGAAGGTCGACAGATCGGCGGGCAGGTTGCCGAGCGTCCACTGCAGGTTGGAGAAGCCATGCGCAATCAGGCCGATGCCGCTGAACGCGCCGTTGGTGAGGTCGAGCGTGTAGGTGCTGCCGAGTTGCGGCAGGGTGGTCGGCGCCAGATCGGGCACGCCCGCGCTGGTGGCACAGCCCTGGCCGAACTTCGCCGCGATCGCCGTGTTCGCGCCGCTGTAGACCCAGGTCTCGTTGTTGGTGCCGCCGGGGCCGCTGCCGCCGAAGTACACGAACTGCCGCGTGGTCGGCAAGTAGGCGGCATAGCCCTCGGTCGACTTGGCCGGGCCGCCAGTGAGCACCTGAGTCCAGTTGTTGCCGTCGTACTCCCAGGTGTCCAGCAGCGCGCCGCCACCGAAGCCGCCGTAGAGCACCACGCGCCCGCGCGTGCTGTCGTAGTCCATGCCGGCGCGGTAGCGGGGTGTCGGCACGGTGGCGGGGGCGCGCTGCACCCAATCCACGCCATCGTACTCCCACGTGTTCCCATACATGGTGCCCGGCGACACGGCGTTGTAGCCACCGAACATCACCGTCACGCCGCGGCCCTGGTCGTAGGCCATCGCGGGACTCTCGAGTCCCGGCGGCACGAAGCTCGTGGTCACCTGCACCCAGGTGGTGCCGTCGTACTCCCAGGTCTGGTTGCCGTTGGGCGCGCCACTCTGCAGACCGTAGATGATGGTCTTGCCGCGCCGCGCGTCATAGGCCATGCCGTAGAACGCGCGCGCACTCGGCGACGCGGTGGGGAACATCCGGATCCAGTCGAAACCGTCCCATTCCCAGGTGTCGTTGGCCGTCGCGGTGGTGGTCGGCGAGCGGCCGCCGAACGTCACGATGCGCAGGCGGCGCGAATCGAACACCATCTTGTGGCCCCAGCGCGGCGGCGGCGTGGTGGCCGGCGTGAGCTGCGTCCAGGTGGTGCCGTCGAATTTCCAGGTGTCGCTGAGGGTGAGGGTCGGCCCGGACTGCAGGCCGCCGTACATCAGCAGGCTGCCTTGGAACAGGTCGTAGGCGATGCCACCCGTGCGGCGGGCCAGGGTGGAGGGGTACGGTGCCGGCGTGAGCTGGGTCCAGGTCTGGGCCGAGAGCGAACCGAGAGCCAGCAGCAGGGCGCTGGCGGTGGTGGGGCGGATCATGATGTGCTTGCGAGGGGGCGAATGCCCGAGGGGGAACCGAAGGGAGCGCAACGTTGCGCTCCTCGAAGGCGACACCTGCGCTGGCCCGGCCGGCCCAAAGTTGTCCCGTTGGTGTCCGACTACGGCCCGGACCGCACCCGCCGCGCCACCGTCCGCCAGCGGGCGAAGCACGCGAGCCACAGCAGGGGCAGGCACAGCGCTTCGAGCCAGAACCACCCGGTCCAGACCGCGGTGGTGCCGCGCACCGAGCCGGGGCCTTGCACCACCGCCAGCAGGAACGAACCCAGCGCGAGCGTCGCCAGCAACAGGCTGCTCGGCCGCACCGCCCGGCGGCTGGTCGTGTGGTCGGTCTCGGCGACCGCGAGCACCACCAGCAGCAGGCTGGTGGCCAGGCAGGTGCCGCCGGCGGTCGATTGCCACGCCGGGAGCCCGCGCGCCTCGCCGAACAGCCGTTCGAACTTCACCTGCTGCCACGGCCAGCGCGTCGCCAGGGCCGCCCCGGCGGCGCTGCCGTAGAGCAGCCAGCGCCAGATCGGCCGTTCGGCCGGGGGCGGCGCCGGCGGCAACTCGGGTTCGGGGCGGAACTGCATCAGCTGCCCCGCACCATCGCTTCGAGCCGGTCCAGGCCCTGCTGCAGGTTGGCCAGCGACGGACCATAGCTGAAGCGCACCATCGAGCGGTGCGCGCCGCGGTCCTGTTGCCGGCCGCCCGGATTGCCATCGAACAGCGGCCCCGGCACCGTCAGCACGCGCCGTTCGAGGCCGGCGCGGAAGAATGCCATGGCCGAATCGAACGGCGGCGGCAACCGGCTGACATCGCCGAAGGCGTAGAAGCCGCCGAGCGTCGGCCCTGGTACGACCACGCCCAGCGCCTGCAGCCGTTCGACCAGCAGGTTCCGCTTCTGGCAGAACGCCTGGCGCACGGCAGTGCTCTCTTGGTCGGCTCGGCCAGGGTCGAGCACCAACAGGGCGGCGCGCTGTGCCCAGCGCGACGCGCCGCCGTCGACCACGGCGCCGACCTGTGTGATCGCCTGCACCATCGCGGTCGGGCCCACCACCCAGCCAAGGCGCCAGCCAGGGTAGCGGAAGTTCTTGGTCAGGCCGTCGAACAGCAACACGGGATCGCGGTCCACGTCGTCGACGAATTCGGCGCCGCTGATCGGACCGTGGCTCGGTGTGGCGCGGCCACCCGCCGCCGCTTCGTAGACGTAGTGCGAGTAGAACTCGTCCAGCAGCAGCGAAACGCGCAGTTCGCGGGCTGCGGCGACCACCTGGAACAGGTCGTCGCCGCGCAGCACGTTGCCGGTCGGGTTGCAGGGGTTGCTCAGCAGCAGAGCCCCCATGCCCTGGTCGACGATCTGCTGCCGGAGCGCTACGGGCCGCAGGCGGAAGCCGTCGGCTGCGGCGGTGCGGACCGGCACCGTGGTGAGCCGCCCGAGGTGCGGCGTGAGCAGTTCGGCGTAGTTGGGATAGTCGGGGACCTGGTGGCCGAGCACGGTGTTGCCGAGTGCGAACAGCGCCCTGGCCAGTGCCGCGCGCCCGCCCGGCGCGATCGCCACGTTGCGCGCGCTGTACTGGCTGCGCTTGCCGGTGCGGAACAGCCGGTTGTAGTGGGCGGCGATGCGTTCGCGCAGCTCGCGCAGGCCTTCGGCCGGACCATACGCGTGGTCGGCGGGCTCGAGCGCGATGCTGTCGACACGCGGCGGCGCCCCGGCCAGGAGGCCGATTTCGGGCTGGCCTTGGCCGAGGTTGCTCCAGTCGGGGTGGCCGTTCTCGTAGCCGAGTTTCTGCGCCTCCGCGACCACGTAGCCAACACCGGTCGGCGGAACCGGGCGCAGGGCACCGAGCGGGCCGTGCAGATCGGATTCGGTCATCCCCAGCACGATACCCGCCCGCTCCGGCAAGTCACCGCTTGCCCTGCGGGCGCGCCTGCGGTGGCAGCTCGCCGGGAACCACGGTCGGGTGTGCCTCGAGCGCACGCTCCCGCGTCGCCTGCTCGACCTGCCGCGACGCCGCCGCGGCCTCGACCTGTTCCTGCGCCGACGGTTCGTATTCCACCGCCAGCGCCGTGATCACCGGGGTCACCACCCAGGTGAACGGTGGGAAGCCGTGCCAGTAGTTTTCGCTGCTGGTCTGGATCACGCGCACGCGGTTGCCCTGCTTCTCGGCAATCGCCGCAGTGGTGGCGTCGAGCATGGTGTCGATGTTGGTGTTGCCCAAGAGCGGCAGCAGCACCAGCAGGTTCACGCCGACGTTGGTGGTGGTTTTGACGAACACCGGGCGGCCGTCCGGGTCCACCCGGCCGTTCCAGTGGGTGGCGGTGCTGTGGAAGGCGCAGCTGGCCAGCAGCACCGAGGCCGCAGCGAAGGCGCCATGGCGCCGGAAGTTGGTGGTTCGCATCGCCCCACGATCGCACACGCTGGCCGGGAGGCAAGTCCAGGTGCGGGAGTTGCTCGGCCCCGGGCTCATCGCCGCAGGCCCGAGCGGCCGATGGGCCCAGCGCAATGGCCGATACGGACGATTGGCAGCCGTTGGCGCCCGACCAGCTCGCGGCGCACCCGGGGGAGTTCGCATCGGTGGCACCTCGCGATCTGCGGGCCGAGGCGACGGGGGATCCGCTCGCTGCTGTGCCACCGAAGGCCGTTCCCGCAGCGGCTGCCGCGCCCCGCGATCCGGCGGCCGAAGCGGCAGCGGAGGCCGCCTTGGCGGCATTGCGCGCGAAGCTCCAGGCGGCACCGCCGCCGCGCAGCCTCTTGGCCGAGGTGCGGCCGAAACGGCGGCGGGCGTCGCGGGTCGCCGCCGAGCCGCCTGCTGCGGCGGTGGTGGACGCAGCGCCACCGGCTTTGGCGATCGAGTATGCGGCAGGTGCGGATGGGCGCGATCCCCGCGAAGAGGAGGGTTGGTTTCTGGCGTTGCCGGCCGCCGAGCAGGCGCGGCTGCGCGGGCAATGGGGGCTGAAGCGCGAACTGCTGGTCACGGATGGCGGCAAGCAGGCGCGCATCCGGCGGCGGCGGTTCGGTGCGGCGATGGTGGTGTTCGCCGGGCTGTGGCTGCTGGGCACCGGGGCGATGTGGCACGTGACCCTGGGTGCGGGGGTGGTCACGGGGATCTGCTGGGGGCGGCTGTGGCCGAACCGGTTGCGGGATCCCGTGGTGGCATTCGGCTGTTACGTCGGGGTGTTGTTGGTGGCGATGGCGGCGAACGCGATCGATCGACTGCCGCCGGCGATGGTGTTGGACTCGATGGTGTTGGTGGCGCTGGCGACGTTGGTGGGGTTCGACGGGGAGATCCGGCGCAATGGTGGGTTCGACGATGGCTGAGTAGGAGCGGTCACCGCACCACCACCCGTTCCCGCTGCCGCTGCCCGGCCCGCAGCGTCAGCGCCACCACCACTGCCGGCAATTCCCCGACCACCACTTCGAGCTGCCAACTGCCCGCCATCACCGCCTCCGCGGTCGTCACCACCCCCGCACTCGGCAGCGCATCCAACGCCCGCACCGCTTTGCCGTCGCGCTGCCCCAGCCAGTACCGCGGCTGCGCCGGCCCGCCCGGCAGCCGCAGGTCCAGCGCCACCCCGCGCCCTGGATCGACCGCCTGCCCGGCCGCGTCGACCACTTCCAGTTCGAGCAGCGCGCCGGGTTCGAGCACCACGTCTTCGACGTAGCCGTTGAAGCTGGTCAGCTCGAACGTGCGCCGCCACGGCAGCAGCGGCAGCAGTTCGCCCGCGGCGTCGGTCGCGACCATGCGGATGCCCCACAGCCCCGGCTCGAGTGCGGGCACGGTGTGATCGCCGTCGACGGCAGCGGCGCGTCGCGCCCACTTCGCCGGGCCGAGATGCCAAGCGTCAGCCACGCTGCCCGGCTGCAGTGCGAACGCATCGAGCCGGACGTTCGCCACCGGTTGCGCGGCCGTGTCGACCACCCGCAACCGGATGCCGGTGCCGAGGCCTTCGGTGGCCAGGGACAGGATGAGTTCGGGAATCGGCGCCCCGGGGGCAGCGCCGCGCACGTCGGTGGCCGTGCCGGGCAGATGGCCCTGGGCCTCGACACGCAGTTCACCGGGTTGGTCGGGTGGCAGTTCGAGTTCGGCGCGGCCCTCGCTGCCGGTGCCGCGCAGCGTGGTGGTGTCGCGGCGCCACGTCCAGCGGAACGCCGCGATCGGCACCTGGTTGCCGTCGGTGACGCGCAGGATCAGGTTGGTCAGGTTGGGGGCCGCGGGTGCGACGGGCGGCGGTGCAGGACTGGGAGCTGGCTCTGCAGCCGGTGGCGGAGCGCTGGGCACGGCGGTGCGCGGGGCTGCAGCGGGGGCGCGTTCGGGTGCCGCGGGCGCTTCGGGGCGGGCCTCCGGAGGTGGAGCGTGCAGATCGGGTTCCCCGCCGCTGGCAGCGGCGAACCAGACCGCGAGGGCGAGGACTGCGGTGAGCAGGACCAGGGCGAGCGCGCGCATGGGTGCATGCTGCCAGTTGGTCGCGGTCAGCGCGAACGTTCTCGGCGAAGCGATGCGGCGCGCGCGGATCCGCGGCGGGCGGCGCGTATGCTCGCGGCCCAGCAAGGTCGAACGCCATGGATCGAGCCCAATCTCGTGTGCTGCAACCGCCCCGGCTTCGTGTGGCGCTGCTGTTGGCGCTGCTGTGCGCGTGGTCTGGTTGCGCCGCGGTGCCGAGTGCGGCGGCGCCGCCACCGCCGAACCAGTGGTTGGGCACTTGGCGCGGCACGCTGCTGGCCCACACCGATGGCCAGACCAAGGCCGTGGCGCCGATGGCACTGCAGATCGCCGCGACGGACGAGGCGGCGGTGGTGCGCTGGTGCCTCACCTACGGCAGTGGGGCCGCGGCCGACGTGCGCGACTACCGGCTGGTCGAGATCGACGGCCGCACCGGGCAGTACGCGATCGACGAGTCGGGGGGCGTGGTGCTGCCTGCGCGCTGGTGTGGTGGGGCGCTGGTGTCGGTGTTCGCCGTGGCCGGCAGCACCTTGGTGGTGCGCTACGTCTACGGCGGCGACCACCTCGATTTCGAACTCGAATCGGTGGCGGCAGGGGCGGCGCGAGAGACTGGCCAGGGCATCCAGGTCTGGGAACGGCCGGCGGTGCAGCGCGCCCGGCTGTGGCGGCAGCGGTGAGCGGCTGCGCCGGCGCGCCTACATCTGCAGCACGGCGCGCACCAGCGCTTCGGTCTCTGCGGCACCGGCGGCACGGGCCCGCTCCACCTTGTCGCGCGCGTCCTTCTCGGTGAAGCCGAGGGTGACCAGGGCGGCGATTGCATCGTCGGCGGCCTGGGTCGGGCGGATGCGTCCTGGCGCCTCGGCGCCGAGGTCGAGCTTCTGCAGCGCGTCGCGCAGCTCCAGGCACAGGCGCTCCGAAGTTTTCTGGCCGACGCCCTTCACCCGCCGCAGCGCCAGGGCGTTGCCCTGCGTGATCAGATCGGCGAGTTCGCGCGGCGCGTAGACCGACAGCAGCGCGAGTGCGATCGACGGCCCGACGCCCGACACCGACATCACCTTCTTGGCCAGCTCGCGTTCGGCGCGGGTGGCAAAGCCGAGCAAGGAGGGGGTGCCGTCGACCACGTGCAGCATGGTGAACAGCAGCTGCGGGCTGCCGACCACCAGGGCGGTGGCGGTCGACAGGGAGATGCGGCACTCGTAGCCCACCCCGCCACAACGCAGGACCGCCCGCGCCGTGGTTTTCTCGACGACTTCGCCGAACAGGTGGTCGTACATGGCGCGGACGCGCGCCGGCTCAGCCGCGCAGCGACAGACCGAACTCGTCGAGCTTGGTCTTGATCTCGTTCAGCGAGGTCTGGCCGAAGTTCGGGCAGGCCAGCAGTTCGGCCTCGGTCTTGTTGGCCAGGTCGCCGATGGTGCGGATCTTCAGCAGGTCGACGATGCGGCGGCTGCGCACCGACAGGTCGAGTTCGCTGATCGGCCGCTTCGACGGATCCGGGCTCTCCGGGTCCGGCAGGTCTTCGGTCTCGACCAACGGCTCGTCGGCTTCGCCGAGGTCCTTGCTCATCAGCTCGTCGGTGGTCATGCCCAGGCGCAGACCCTTGTTCTTCAGGATCTCCTTGATCTCGCCGAGCGAAGTCTCGCCGAAGTTCTTGTAGCTGAGCAGTTCGGCCTCGGTCTTCTTCACCAGGTCGCCCAGCGACTTGATGTTCATCTTGGCGAGGCAGTTGCGGCTGCGCACCGACAGCTCGAAGTCGTTGATCGGCGTGCGCAACAGCTTGTTGCGCTTGTCGTCGCGGCGCTCCTGGTCCTCGTCGTAGTACATGTTGAGCGCGGCGGCCGCATCGCGGCGGAACAGCCGAGCGCGCGCATTGTCCGGGTTGGCCTGCAGCGCCAAGTCGAAGCACTGCATGGCGCGCCGGTAGTTGCCCATGTCCTCGTAGAGGATGCCGAGATTGACCACGCACGAGACGTTGACCGGCGGGGCCATCAGCGCGCGCTCGTAGAGCTCGCGCGCCTCTTCGTCCTCGCCGCGCAGGTCGACGTTGACCGCCAGGCGGAACAGCGCCTGCTTGTGGTTCGGATCTTCGGCGAGCACGGCGTCGTAGCAGGCGATCGCCGCTTCGGCGTCGCGGTGCAGCTCGCGCCCCCGGCCTTCGAAGTACTTGCGGTCGTTGGCGCCGAGCAGGCTCTGCACCTTGGGCAGTTCGGCGGCGAGGCGTTCGCCGTCGCCCACGGTGTCGAGCGCGCGCAGCCACGCCAGGGCTTGTGCGGCATCGGACTCGCGCTTCTGCAGCAGCTTCACCACTTCGTCGAGGTTGCCCAGAGCGGCGTGGCTGCTGGCGAGGCAGAGCGCCACCACCGGATTGGCCTTGTCGCTCTGGAGCAACGGCAGGGCTTCTTGGTGGCGACCGAGCGCCCACAAGGCAACCCCGCGCGCCGTGCCCTTGGCCATGGGGCTCGACAGCCACATACGCAGGTCGTCGAGGCGATCGACCGTGTGGAACACGGCGTTCTTGAACGCATCGAGCTTGTTGGGCGTCAGCTCGCCGGCCAGCAGGGCGCTGGGGTCGAGCGAGGGGAGGGAAGCGTCTGCGACCGAGTCCGTCATCGAGGGTCCTTGAGGGCAGCCGAAACGGTCCCCGCGGCGGGTGCGGGGCTGGGCGGCCGGATGCAAAGGGGGAACAGACTAGGGCAGCCCCCCCTGGCCGGTCAAGTTTGCGCGGCGATGCCCTGGTAGATGGCCAGCAGGTCCTGGGCCATGGCCGCGAACGGGCGGGCGCGCGGCTTGGCTGCCGCGGCGAGGCGGAGCACCAGGGCGCGGTCCCTGGCCAGGCGCTCGATGGCTGCCCGCCACGCCGGGACGTCGCCCGGTGGCAGTACATAACCCTGTGCGCCATCGGCCACTGCGTCTTGCAGGCCGCCGATTCGGCTGACCAGCACCGGCCGGCCGGCGGCGAGCGCTTCGCGGACGGTCAGTCCGTAGGCCTCCTGCCAGAGGGCTGGGGCCGCCAATACGTCGATGCTGCCGTAGAGCTGCGGCAATTGGTCGAGGCCATAGGGCCCGTGGTAGCGGACCCCGGCTCCCGGGCGGAGCCGCTGCAAGCAGCGCAACAAGTAGGTCTGGTCGCCGTGGTAGGGCACGGCGTTGCCGTGGATGTCGAGCGTGACCAGCCCGGGCGGCAGCTCCAGCACCGCGTCGAGCAGCACGTGCAGGCCCTTGCTCGGCATCACGGTGCCGAAGTAGCCGAGGCGCAGTGGCCCGGGGCCCGCGGCCGGCAGCGGCAGGTGGTTGAGGGCCGTGGTGTCGACCCCGTTCTCCACCACCTGGAAGCGGTCGCGCGGCACACCCAGGGCGACGAACGGTTCGATGGCGCGGGCACTCGGCACCACCAGTGCCCGCGCGCGGGCGAGCACCGCGCGGGCGCGTTCGTGCAGCGTCGCCACGTGCGCGGTGCGGTTGGCCTCGGTGAGCCACCAGGGAAACGTCGCCTGCAGGCAGGCGCCGCAACGCCCGGGCTCGGCGGTGCTGCAGAGCTGCTCGTCCTTGTGGAACATCTGGCCGCGCGGACAGAACAGCCAGTAGTCGTGCAGTGTCAGCGCCACCGGGATGCCGGCATCGGCCAGCACGGCCACGCTGTCGGTGCCCATGCCGGTCAGGTGGTGCACGTGCGCCAGATCGAAGCGTTCCCCGGCGGCCTGCCGGTCGCGCAGGAACGCCGCCAGGGCCTGGTCCATCGGCCGGCAGTCGTACATCGCCGCGAGCGAGTCGACTCCTTGCCAACGGTAGGCGACTCGGGTGACCGCCGGGTTGCCCGGCCGGGTCGGTGCCCGCTCGCCCTGGGGCAGTTCGGGTAGGGTCGCCCGCGCGTAGACGTGTACGTGGTGGCCTTGCGCCACCAGGGCCGCGGCGAGGCCGTGCACGTGTTGTTCGACGCCGCCCTGGCTGTCGGGAGGCAGGCCGTGGCAGAGCAGCAGGATGCGCATGCGTGGCAGGGGTGCAAGGGCCGCGGGTCCGCCCGACGGGCCCGCTGGGTCACTTCGGGGCCTGTTCCTTGGCCAGTTGCACCAGGAACGCGCGCACCTTGTCGTTCTGCAGCCCCTCCTGCAGGGTGCTGTCGTCGCTGGCCACGGCTTCGAGCTCGCCGACCATGATGCCCGACGCTTTGATGTGTTTGGTGGCGTTGGTCCAACGCTTGCGGCGGAACTCACAGCGGATCAGGCCGAGGTAGGCGCGCCGGGTCATCGCGATGCCCTCGGTGAACTCCAGCACCTTCTCGTAGTCGTCGCTGGCCTGGGTCGGTTCGTCGATGGCGTAGAGCAGGTTGGCGCGCTGCTCGTAGAGGCTGGCGTCCTTCTTCTTGGCGGTTTTCGTCAATTGGCTGTCGAGCGCGCGCTTCAGCTTGGTCACGCCCTTGGCGTCCCCGAGCGCGCGCAGGGTCACCGCGGCTTGCACGGCGAGGTCCGAGCTGTCGCCGCTGTCGAGCAGCTCGTGCAGCTTCTTGGTGGTGGGGTCGTGGTCGCGCGGCGCGACGGTCGCCAGAGCCTGCACCAGCCGCTTGGTGTCCTGCCAAGTCAGGCGGTCGCCGATCAGCCCGACCAGGGTGCGCGCCGCGAGGTCGTGTTCGCGCACGGCTGCGGCGCAGTACTCGACGTACGCCGGCAGGAGGCGGTTCTCCTTCTCGTTGGCCAGGGCCTGCAGCACGGTGTCGGCGACGCTGCCCGGCTTGGCGGCGACCAGGTAGTTGAGCACGTCTTCGCGAACGCCGCGGTCGCTGGAGCCGAGCAAGGGGGCGATCTTCGGCGCCGCGCTGGTGGCGCGCTGGCGGGTCAGGGAGCGCAGTACCAGCTTGCGCTCTTCGCCGCCGGTGCGGTCGAGCAGGTCGACCAGCACCTGGGTGGCCTGCGGGGCGTTGGTGTGGCCCAAGAGGCGCACGGCTTCGTCGCGGGCGGTCTGGTTGCGGCCGTTGGCGTATTCGGCGAGTGCGTCGACGAACGAACCTGGGTCGAGCAGGGTCAGCACGCGGCGGCAGTTCGCGGCGAGGTGCAGCAGGTCTTCGGCACCGCTCGCGGGGCTCAGCTTCTCCAGCAGCAGGGGCACTACGCTGTCGCCGAGGGCCGCGATCTTGGGGAACTGTCCGTCCAGGTAGCGTTCGCTTTGCCGGTAGTCGAGCCGCAGGTCGTTCCAGTACGGCTCCAGGGCTTTCTCTTGGGCCGGGCGGGCGCGTTCGGCGCGGGCGCGGGCGAGCCCGGCCAGTTCGGCCAGAGCCACCTGGGCCGGCAGGGCGGTGGCGAGGAGCAGCAGGGTGCAGTAGCGAACGGCCATCCCGGGATGCTAGCGGGCGGGTCGGGCCGCTGGAAAGCGGGGGCACCTAGGGATACTGGAAGAGCCGAGGAATCCCGAACGTGCCCCCCCTGCTCGAATTCGTACCCAACTTCTCGGAAGGCAAAGACCGCGCGCTGGTCGACCGGCTGGTCGCGGCGATGACCGCCGTGCCCTCTGTGCACTGCCTCGGCAGCGAACTCGACGCGAGCCACCACCGCTCCGTGGTCACGCTGGCCGGGCCGGCGCCGGCGATCGCCGAGGCGGCCGTGCGCGGGGCGGCAGCGGCCGCCGCCGCGATCGACTTGCGCAGCCACCGCGGCGAGCACAAGCGCATGGGCGCCATGGACGTCTGTCCGTTCGTGCCGCTGCAAGGTGCGACCATGGCCGATGCCGTGGCGACGGCGCGCTCGGTCGGCGCGCGCCTGGGCGCCGAACTCGGTCTGCCGGTGTTCCTCTACGGCGAAGCCTGCGCGCGGGAGAGCCGGCGCGTGCTCGGCAACTTCCGCAACAAGGAGTTCGAAGGCCTGCAGAGTCTGGTCGGCAGCGATCCGGAGTTCGCGCCCGACTTCGGGCCGCAGCGCCTGCACCCGACCGCGGGGGCGGTGGCGGTCGGGGCGCGCAAGTTCCTGATCGCGTTCAACGTCAACCTCGCGACTGCCGACGTGCAGGTGGCCAAGGACATCGCCAAGCTGGTGCGGGAGAAGGACGGCGGCCTGAAGAAGGTGCAGGCGATGGGCTTCTTCCTCGACGACAAGCAGTTGGCGCAGGTGTCGATGAACCTGCTCGACTTCGAGGTCACGTCGATCCGCGCGGTGTTCGATCGGGTCGCGGCCCTGGCCGCGGAGCGGTCGGTGGCGGTGGCGCACAGCGAACTGGTCGGTCTGGCCCCGGCGGCGGCGATCGACGCAGCACTGGCGGCCCATGTGCGGTTGCCACAGTTCGTGGCGGCAGAGCAGGTGGTCGAAGCTCGGTTGGCGGCGCTGGGTGCCTGAGGTGGAGTGCCCGAGGCTGGCGTGCCTCGAGAGCAAGGGTCTCAGGATTGGGGTCTCAGGATTGGGGTCTCAGGATTGGGGCGTCGGGATTGGGGCTTCAGGGTTGGGCGCCCTTCGCGGCCTACTTGAGCGACACCGGCAGCTCGAGCAGTTCGCCGCGTTCGCCGTCCGAACGCACCACCTTGACCCGCACCTGCTCGCCGCGTTTGCGCCCGCGCAGCACGCGCTGCAGGTCGGCTTGCGACCGCACCGGTGCGTCGTCGACCGCGACGATCACGTCGCCCCACTCGACCACGTTCTCCTGCCGATCCAGGCGGAACGGCTTCACGCCAGCCGCTTCCGCGCCCGCCCCCTTCTCGACGCCGAGCACCGGCACGCCGGCGGCAAAGCCGGTGCTGCGGTCGACGCGCACCGAGCGGTCGAGGATCGTCACGCCCATGTGCCGCTGCGCCGAGGTGCCGTCGAGCAGGCTCGGCACCACCTCGTTGATGCGATCGACCGGCACCGCGAAGCCGATGCCGGCACTGGTGCCGCTCGGGCTGTAGATCGCGGTGTTCATGCCGATCAGCCGTCCCGCCGAATCGAGCAGCGGCCCGCCCGAATTGCCCGGGTTGATCGCGGCATCGGTCTGGATCAGGCCGGTCATCGGCGCGTTGTCGGTGGCGATGCTGCGGTTCAGGGCGCTGATGATGCCAGTGCTGAGGCTGCGGTCGAAGCCGTACGGGTTGCCGATCGCCAGCACGAACTGGCCGACCTTGAGGTCTGCCGAGCTGCCGATCGGGATCGGCACCAGGTTCTTCGGCGGGGCCACGAGGCGCAGCACGGCGATGTCGTCCTTCGGACTCGTGCCGACCACGGCGCCGTCGTAGAGGTCGTCGCCGAGCGCCACTTTCAGCCGGCTGCGCGCCTCGACCACGGTTTTCACCACGTGGTAGTTGGTGACCACGGTGCCGGCGGCGTCCCACAGGAAGCCGGTGCCGGTGCCTTCCTGGTAGCGCTGCACGCCGAACATGGTGCGCGCCAGCGCTTCGGTGGTGATGTGCACCACCGACGGTGCGTACTGTTCGAAGACCGAGGTGGTGGTCTTCTCGAACTCCATCAGATCCCCGCGCGGCGTGATCGGGCGCGGCTCGACCCGCGGGGCGGGTGCGAAGGCACCGTTGCGGTCGAGCAGCACGAACACGCCGAGCGCCAGGGCCGCGCCGGCGAGCACGGTCGGCCAGGGACTCGGTCGAGGTCGGTAGGGTGAGGGATGGCCACTCATGGCGACCGCTGACTACGCGTGGTCCGGCAACAATTCGCGCCAGTCGCCGGATGGGGTCGCCTGCTGCCGCTGCAACTGCGCCAGGGCGGCCGGGTGCAGCTGCACACGCTCCACCGCGGTCATGGCCAACGCCTCGGCGCACGCCGCCGCGATGCCGGCGGCGTCGAGGCCGTGGTAGCCGTAGATGTGCGCTGGCGTGCCCGACTTGCTGAACTTCACCACGGCTTTGGCGAGCTGCTTCACACCGAGCACCGAGCCGAGGTTGTCGAGCAGGCCGACTTCGCCGTCGTGCACCGACACCACCGGCACGCGGCGGCCGGCGAGGTCGACGACGTCGGTCGGGCCGAGCGGGCCGCCGCTGGTGCCCGCGGGGCGCAGGTGCAGGTCACCGTTGCAGCCGAGTGTCTGCGTGAGGTGTCGGTAGCCGTCCTTGCGCGCCAGCTCGCCGCACAGGAGGTCGGGCGACGTGACCACCGTGACGTTGGCGTAGATGCCTTGGTCGAGCAGCCGTTCGGCCGCGCCGACCGCTTCCGGGACCAGGGCACCCATGACGAACATCTCGACCACGTTCTCCCCGGGCTGGTAGCCGCGGTAGCCGCGCCAGTCGACCAACCGGTAGCCGCCGGCCAGCACGTGCTGTTGCAGCTCGGCGAGGATCTCGCTGTCCGGCGCGTGGGGCACTTCGGCTTCGTGCAGGCCGCCGTCCTGGGCGGTGAGGCCGAGTGCGGTGTCGGGCGGCAGCTCGCGCTTCCAGCGTTGTTGGCGGCGCAGCCAGTCCAGCAGCAGGTTCTGATGCAGGGCACGGGTCACGGCGCGCACCAGCACCCCGCTGCGGCCCTGGTGGTCGCGCGCGAAGTGGCGGCGGATCGCGTCGCACAGGATCCACTCCATCTCGATCGCGAACGCCGGCTCCCAGGTGATCAGGTTCGGAATCTGGATGTCGCTCTTCCAGCTGTGCTGGGCGCCTTCGGGCGCCAGCGTGATGCCACTCGGCGTGCCCACCAGCACGAACGAGCTGCCCCAGTAGAGGTTGTAGTAGAGCTGGTCGAGCGCGCGCTTCACGAAAAAGTCGTAGACCGTCATCATCGGCAAGAACGGGATGCCGGCTACGTGGTCCATCTTGCCGAAACTGCCGAGCGCGCTCATGCAGTTGGCCTCGGCGATCTCGAAGCGGATGTGCCGCGTCCAGGCTTCGTCGGTGGGCGCCAGCTCCGGGCGCAGGCGCTCGTGCAGGTCGAGTTTGTTCTCCCAGTTCTCTTCGTGCTTGGGCCCGAACACCTTCTCGTCCATCGCCGGATTGATGTTGGTCGAGGTGCCGACGTCCGGCGCCATCGTCATCATCAGGTCGGCGAGTGGGTTCCAGCGGGCCTCGGCGGCGGTCGGTGCCTTGCCGGCTTTCTGCTCACGGCCGGCGCGCGCCAATTCGTCGTAGACGCCGATGCGCACCAGCTTGGCGGCGAGTTGGCCCCACATCCATTGCGTGTGCGTGGTCGGCGCCAGCTTCAGGTTGATGTCGAGGCGCTCGGGCATGCCGCCCTGGGCCTCGATCTGTGCCGCGACGCGCTGGCGATTGGCTGCGCGCTGGACCTCGAGCGCTTCGATGCCAAGCCGCATCTGCAGGCCGCGCTGGGCGCAGAAACGGCCCTCGGCGCTGTCCGCGGCGAACCGGCCGAACGGCGCCGCCAGCGTCATGCCTTCGGCGGCGAGCAGGCCCTGCACTTCTTCCTCCTCGGGCATCGCCGAGTGGTTGCCGTTCATCGCCGCACAGGCGAGGCCGCGGCCCTTCACGGTGTGCGCGATCAAGAGGGTCGGCCGCTTCGGGTCCTTCTTGCAGGCTTCGAGAGCCTGGACCAGCAGGGGCAGGTCGTGGCCGCCGAGGTCGAAGAACAAGCGCACCACGTCGGCGTCGGCGAGGCTCTGCACCAGCGCTTTGGCCTCCGGCGCCTGTTCGAGCAGGGCGCGCCGCATGTGCACGGGATCGCGCTTCCACAGCTGCGCCTGGTAGTGGTAGTCGGTGAAGCCGCGCTCGAACGCCTGCTGCAGCGCGGCACCGCCTGGCTTGGCGAACACCTGCTCGCGGAAGCGGCCGTGGCGCAGCTGGATCACTTCCCAGCCGTTGGCGAGCGCGGTGCGCTCGATGCGGTCGGCATCGGTGCCCTGCAGGCCGCGGTGGTTGGGAATGCGGGTGCCGTCGAGGTTCTGGCGGTTGTAGTCGATGACCCAGGTGACGTTGCCCAGTTCGCGTTCGGCGACTTCGGGCAGCACCTCCAGCAGCGAGCCTTCGCGGAACTCGCTGTCGCCCATCATGCACCAGAAGTGCGGCTCGTCGACGTCCCAGCCGTGCTGGCGGGCGTAGCGGTAGGCGAGCGCCAGGTAGACGGCGGCGACCGGCGGGATGCCGACCGAGCCGGACGGCAGAAACCGCCAGCCGTCGGGGTCGCCTTCGGCGTGGTAGCTCTGGAACACCGGTGCGCCGTCGTGGCTGAAGCTGCGCAGGCGGTGCATCGCGGCCGCGGCGGTGGCGTCGTCGAACCAGCTGCCGTCCTTGTGGCGGAACAGACCGAGCTGATGGTGCAGCGCGTGGTCCGCCGGCGATGCGTGTGGCTTGCAGCAGACGAAGTCCCCGGGTTGCCGCACCACCAAGTGCAGGGCCGCCAGGAACTCCATGCTGCTGGCGCAGCTCGCCGGATGGCCGCCGACCTTCGGGTCGGTTTTGTCGGCGTCGGGTCGGTGGTTCGCCACGTGGATCATCGCCACCATCTGGGCGAAGGCGCGGCGGGTGATGCGTTCGAGCAGGGGGAAGTCGGGCGGCGGAACGGGCGGCATGCGGTGGGGCCGGCGGGTGCCGGAGTGGCCCGTCAAAGTAGGACACGGGGCGGCCGTACGCTACTGTTCGCGTGCCGTCCCGGCGCCGGCGGGGTCAGGGTCCCGTCAGGGCCCGGGCGTCAGGGTCCCGGCCGACTTCTGGCTCGGGTTCCTGGCTCGGGAGTTTCCCCCTCCAGCCAGTCAGCGGCGCCGCGAGCGCCGGGCGGGTCGGACCGCAGCGCCACCTCGGACCGCAGCACCACCAACGACCGGCGCAGCGACCAATTCGGCCTCGGCTGCGCGCACGGCAGCGATCCGTTCGTCCGGCACCCGGCGCAGGTTGCGGGTCAGCCCGACCCGGGCCAAGGTCCAGATCCACCACTTGGTCGGATCGAAGTGGTACCAGCGCACGCCGTTGCGGTAGTCGATCTGGAAGCGGTGGTGGAAGTTGTGGTAGCCCTCGCCGAAGGTCAGCAAAGCCACCCAGAAGCTGTCGCGGGCCGAGGTCAGGCGGCTGTAGGGCCGGCTGCCGAACATGTGCGTCAGCGAGTTGATGGAGAAGGTCGCGTGCCACTGCACCACCAGGCGCAGGAACCCGGCGACCAGCAGCGCGCCGATCGGGTCACCCCAGGCCAAGCCGATCAAGGCGGGCAGGCCGGCGCCGAACAGCAGTGCCAGGGGCACGTAGTAGCGGTGTTGAAACATGACCAGCGGGTCCGCTTCGAGGTCGGCCGTGCTGGTGTCCGGCCGGGAGGGGGCGTGGTGCACGACCCAGGCGATGTGGGCCCACCAGAAGCCGCGGCGGATGTCGTAGGGATCGTCGTCCTGGTCGGTGTGGGCGTGGTGCACGCGGTGGTCGCGCGACCAGGCCAAGGCCGAATTCTGCACCGAGGCGGCGCCGAACAGCAGGTAGAACAGCCGCACCGACCAGTGAGCCTGGTACGCGCCGTGCGAGAACAGCCGGTGGTAGCCGCCGGTGATCGACAGGCCACAGCAGGTGCCCCAGAGCATGGCGAAGCCAACCGTCCACCAGGAGAACTGGAACACGGCCATGTAGACGATCGCGAACGCTGCGGCCAAGTGCGCCGCCGCGAGGAACAGCAGGTTCGTCCACTTCAAACCGACGGGAAGCGACAGCGCAGTCGTGGCAGGCATCGAAACAGAAGGCCCAGGAACGGAAACGACGGAACGGAAACGACGGAACGGAAACGACGGAACGGAAACGACGGAACGGAGGGGTCGACCTGGCCCGCGACCGACGGACACCACAGACGAGGCCGGAAACTCGGCCCGGCCGGTGAGAACTCGCTGCGGGGCGCGGTCTGAGGCACCGCACCAGGAACTTGCGGCAACACTGTAGATGCGAGCCATCGGGGTTTCCAGCGTCGAATCCGCAACGGATTCTGCAGATTTTCGGCTCCGGGGGGCGTCGCGGGTTCGCCCAAAGCACTGGCCGGCAGGGCTTCTGTGTGCGTAGAGTCCCAGGCGCGGCGTTCGTCACGCCACTGTCACTCTCGCTTGAACGTCTCTCTCCTCGCGGGTGCGTCGCTGGCTGTCGGCTCCGCCGTGGCCGCGCTCTGGCGCCGGCGGCTCGAACTGCGCGGCTTCGAAACCAGTCTGGCCGAGCGCGCGGTGGCCCGCGTGCGCGGCAGCGACCGCGCCCGTTTGCAGCATCCCGACATCGACCTGGCGAAGTGCATCGGTTGCGGCGCCTGCGTGCGGGAGTGTCCGGAGGACGGGGTGTTGGCGTTGGCCCACGGCCAGGCCGTGGTGGTCCACGGGGCGCGCTGCGTCGGCCACGGGCGGTGCGCGGAAGCCTGCCCCACTGGCGCCATCGCGCTCACCCTGGGGGACCTGAGCCAACGCACCGACCTGCCGGCGCTCGACGCAGCCTGGCAGGCGGTCGGGGTGCCTGGGCTGTTCCTCGCCGGCGAGATCACGGGCTTCGCCTTGGTGCGCACCGCGGTGGAACACGGCCGGCAGGTGGCGGCCGAGGTGGCCCGCCGCGTGCGCGAGGCTGCGGGCCCGCGCCCGGTGCCGGCGGCAGCCGACCGGCCGCTGGACTTGCTGGTGGTCGGTGCCGGCCCAGCTGGGCTCGCCTGCCTGCTGGAAGCCACCGCGCGCGGTCTGCACTGCCAGGCCATCGACCAGGCCGCGACGGTCGGCGGCACGGTGGCCGCGTACCCGCGCGGCAAGCTGGTCATGACCCAGCCGATGGACCTGCCGCGCCACGGCCGGCTCTCGCGCCTCAGCTACGACAAGGACGAACTGGTGACGCTGTGGCAGGAATTGGTCGCCCGACACGAACTGCCGGTGGCCACCGGGACGGTGTTGTCGCGGCTGGATCGGCGCAGCGATGGCGCCTTCGTGGCGACCACCGACCGTGGCACCTGGGTGGCGCACCACGTCTGTCTGGCGCTCGGTCGTCGCGGCACGCCGCAGCGGCTCGGGGTGCCCGGCGAGGACCTGCCCAAGGTTGCCTACGCGCTGCTCGATGCCGCGGCGCATCAGGACCAAGCGATCCTGGTGGTGGGCGGTGGCGACAGCGCCGTCGAGGCTGCGCTCGCGCTCGCCGAGCAGCCCGGCAACCGGGTCACGGTGAGTTACCGGCGCACGGCGTTCGCCCGGCTGAAGGCGCGCAACGAAGCGCGCATCCAGCAGGCGATGGCGGCGCGGCGGCTCGAGGTTGCGTTCGGCACGGTGGTGGCGGAGATCGGGCCCCACAGCGTGCGGCTGGCCGCGGCCCAGCCGGCGGCTGCGCCGGTGGGGGGCGGCCCGGCCGATGCCAACCAGACGGGATCGTCCGGTTCGGCAGGAGCTCCTGGAGGAGCTTCTGGAGGAGCACTGCCGAACGATCTGGTGTTCGTGTTCGCGGGCGGCACGCCGCCGTTCCCGCTGTTGCAAGCCGCCGGAGTGTCGTTCGATCCGGCCGATCGGCCGCCGCCGGCGCCCGTGCTCGACCGCGGCACCGGGTTGTTGGTGGCGTTGTCCGGCACGCTGCTCGGCTGCCTCGCACTGTGCTGGGTGCGCGTGTCGGCGGCCGACTATTACGACCTGCCGCTGGCACAGCGCGCTGCGGCGGACGCGCATGCATGGCTGCGGCCCCAGGGCACGGTCGGCTTGTGGGCCGGGATCGTGGCGGTGGCGCTGGTGGTGGCGAACCTGTGCTACCTGCTGCGTCGGCAGAGGATCGGTCGCTGGTTGCCCGGCACGTTGCAGGCGTGGATGAACCTGCACGTGGCCACCGGGCTCGCTGCCGTGCTGGCGGCAGTACTGCATTGCGCGTTCGCCTACCGCGGTGGCGCAGGTGGGCATGCGCTCACGGCGATGCTGGTGGTGGTGGTGGCGGGTGCGGTCGGTCGGTGGTGCTATGCGTTCGTCCCGCGCGCGCAGAACGGACGGCAACAGGAGCTCGACGAACTGCAGGCCCACACCGCGGCCCTGGCCGGCGAATGGGATCGCACCGGCCGCGGCTTCGGCCAGGCGGTGCGGGCGCGCGTCGAGGCCCTGGTGGCCGAGGCGCGGCTCGGCCGCAGTCTGCTGACCCAGCTGCTCGGGCTGGTGCGCAGCCAGCGCCGGCTGCGCCGCGAACTGCGCGAGTGGCGCGTGCGCGCCGTCGCCGAGGGCATTCCGCAACCCGAGATCGAGCGCGTGCTCGGCCTGGCCCAGCGCTCGCACCGTGTGGTGCTGCAGCTGGCGCAGTTCGAGCAGGTCCGCGGGCTCTTGGCGAGCTGGCGGTGGTTGCACCGCTGGCTGGCGCTGTTGTTGGCGCTGTTGTTGGTCGTGCACGTGTGGTCGGCGCTGCGTTTCGGCGGGGTCGATTTCGCCGTGTTGGGGCTGGGAGGTGCGCGATGAAGTTCGCGGGCTTGCTGCTCGGCATGCTGTCATTGGCGTTGGTGCTGTGGCTGGCGTGGCGCGACTTCGGGGCCGTGGCCGAAGGTCCTGGACCGCTGCACCCGGCCCATGCCCAGGTGGCGGATCTCCAAGGCGCTGCGGGCTGTGCCCGGTGCCACGAACCGGGGGCCGGAGCCACTCCGGCGCGCTGCGCCGAGTGCCATCCGGCGATCGGTGCGCAGTGGCGCGATGGCCGTGGTCTGCACGGTGCCCTGGCGCAGTCGGGCCACACCCAGTGTGCGCCCTGCCACGGCGAGCACCACGGCGGTGCGGTGGCGCTGCTGCCGCAGCACGCCTTCGCGCAGGCCGGCTTGCGCCTCGATGCCTACGACCACCGCCACAGCGCCGGCTTCGCGCTCGCGGGGGCCCACGGTGGCCTGGCGTGCGTGCGTTGCCATCCCGCCGCCGAAGCCGCGGCGCCGCCGTCCGGCGGCCGCTTCCTCGGCCTGCGCCAGGAGTGCACGGCTTGCCACGAAGATCCGCACCGGCAGACGTTCGGCGACGACTGCCAGCAGTGCCACGGCCAGCAGGGGCCCTGGCGCGCCGCGCCCGGCCTGCGGCATCCGCGCTTCGAACTCCAAGGCGCCCACGCCCGGGTCGCGTGCGCCGGCTGCCATGCCGAGGACTCGGCGCACTCGGTGGCCGCCGAACGGAGCACCGAGGTGCCGGTGCGCGCTTGCCGGGTCTGCCACGCCGATCCCCACCGCGCGGGTGGGCAGAGTCTGCAGCTCGCGGCGGCCGAGCGCTGCGAGCGGTGCCATGGTGTGGAGTCGTTCGCCGCCCCGGTCTGGACGCCGGAGCGACATGCGGCGGTGTTCGCGCTGCGCGCCGCGCATGCGAACACGGCGTGTGCCGACTGCCATGGCGGCGGCGACGTGCCGGTTCGCTGGCGCGGGCCGGTGCCCGAGCCCTCGGCCTGCAGCGCGTGCCACACCGATCCGCATGGTGCCGCGGTGGCTGCCGTGGGTGCCTGTGCCGATTGCCACGACGATGCACGGACGAACTGGCCGGTGCAGGTCTCGCCCGCACAGCATGCTGCGTTGGCGATGCCACTCGCCGCGCCGCACGCCGACGTGGCCTGCCAGGCGTGCCACCGCGGTGCCACCTACGCCGCCCGCTATCCTGGGCGCGCGGCGGCCGACTGTCGCGCTTGCCACGCCGATGTGCACGGCGGCCAGTTCGCGCGCCACGGCGTCGACCGCCAATGCACCGACTGCCATCTGCCGACGTCGTTCGTGCCGGCCCAGTTCGGGGTCGCCGCCCATGCCACGACCGCCTGGCCGCTGACCGGGGCGCACGAAGCGGTGGCCTGTGCGGGCTGCCATCGCGAAGTGCGGCCGGAGTGCGGGCGGCGCTTCCGCGGCACTGCGACCGAGTGCCACGCCTGCCATGCCGACCCGCACCGCGGCAGGTTCGACCGTCCTGGCCTACCGGCTGCCCGCCCCGCGGATCCGCGCCAAACCGGCTGCGCGCGTTGCCACGACACGGGAGCGTTCGCACCGGTCTCGAACTTCGACCATGCGCTGTGGACCGGCTACGAACTGGTCGGTGCGCATCAGGCGGTTGCCTGCGCGGGCTGCCATCCGCGGCCGGAGGCAGGGGCTCTGCGTCTGGGGCAAGCTCTAGGCAGTGCGTGTGCCGATTGCCATGCCGATCCGCACGCTGGGCAGTTCGCGGTTGCTGGGCGCACCGACTGCGCGCGTTGCCACACCGTGCAGTCGTTCACCGGTTGGCCGTTCGACCACGGCGCCACCCGTTTCCCGCTCGATGCCGTGCACGCGGGGCTCGCGTGCCGCAAATGCCACCGCGTCGAAGCCGCGGCCGACGGCACGCTCGCGGTGCGTTACCGGCCGCTCGGAGTGTTGTGTGGAGACTGCCACACCCTCGGTGGAGGGCGGCGATGAGTCGGCTGCCCCTGCGGCTCGTTCCCCACCCTCTGGCGTGGCTGTTGGCCGTGGCCCTGCCGGCCCAGGGCAACAGCGAACGCACCGTGTCGCTCACGGTGGTCGGTGTGGCCGAGCGCAGCGTCTACCTGGACCATGGCCGCGACCTGGGGCTCGCGGTGGGGACGATGGTGCGCTTGTTCCCGCCCGGAACCGCCGGCGTCGACGCCGAAGTGCGCGCGGTGAGCGGCAACGGGGCGCGCGCGGAACTGCCGCCGGGGGTGCCGGTGCCACCGGTCGGCACGCGCGCCGAAGCGCGGGTGCGTGTCGAGGCCGAAACCCCGCCCGCGCCTGCCGCGGGCCACCCGCCGTGGCAACGTCGGGAAGCGCCCCGCGGGCCCGACCAGCCGCTGCTGGTGCCGGCCTACGGCCAGCGTCCCGACCAGCGACCCGCCACGCTCGACGGCCGGCTGTTCCTGCTCGAACAATACAGCCAGGATCGCGGCGCCGGCCGCGACGCCAGCTACCTGCTGTCCCGGCTCGGCCTGCGTGCCGACGCCACCAATTGGTTCGGCCGCGGTGAACGCGTGCGGTTGGCCACCGAGGCCGACGACCGGCGCGCCCTGCTGTCCGATGCCCCCGACCAGGACGACCAGAACGGCCGCCTCGACCAACTGTCGGTGGCCTTCGGCACCGAAGCTTGGGCCGCCACCGGACTCGAGGCGGGGCGGTTCTTCGTCGGTGGCCTGCCCGAACTCGGCTTGGTCGATGGGCTGGAGCTGGTGCGGCGTTACCAGGGCGGACTGCGCTTCGGCGGCGGCTTCGGGGCCTTCCCCCGGCCGTTCCCGATCCGCGACACCGGCGACGACGTGGGGGTGTTCGCGTATGCCGACTTCACGTCCGACGCGCAGCGCACGTTCGCGGCGGCGGCTGGCGTGCAGAAGACTTGGCACCGCGGTGCGCCGGACCGCGACCTGTTGCTGCTGCGCGTGGAAGCCAGGCCGACCGCGCGCACGGCGCTGTTCGCCACGGCCAAGGTCGACTACTACAGCGCGGGAGACACGGTGAAGGGCAGCGGCGTCGAGCTGACCGAAGCGTTCGGCAGCGCCCGCTACGACGGCGATGGCTTCGGCACGGCCCTCTCCGCGTCGTACTTCACCTGGCCCGAACTGCTGCGCCGCGAGTACCAGAATCTGCCGATCGAACTGGTGCGCGACGGCCACGTCGAGCGCGGTTCGTGGTCCGGCTACAGCACTCCATGGGCGTGGCTGCGGTGCTCGGTGCGCGCCGATGCCTGGGCCGATCAGGACCGTTCCGGCACTGCCTGGGGCTGCGACGCCGACCTGCGCGACGTCACCGGGTTGGGCTCGGGGCTGCTGCTGTCCTGGTACATGGCCGACGGCGGCGTGGTCGGTGGCCCGACCGGGCGGGTGCTGTGGCGCTTTGCCGCCGGGCCGGCGGCGCTGCGCCTCGGCGGGCGCTGGCAGCGATACGAAGTGCGTGGTCTGGCCGGCGGCGACGAGGAGTTCGACCGCCAGTCCTTGGAGTGTGGCTGCAACCTGCCGATCGGCCACCATGGCGACGTCGATCTCGCGCTCGAGCACTGGTGGGGGGATCGCGAAGACACCTGGATCGGGAGCATGTACCTGCAATGGCGATTCTGAACCTCGGGGTGCGTTGGCCGATGCTCTGGCGCTGGGTGCTGCTGCTGTTGCTCGGCGTGGTGGTGGCCTGCGCGGCGTTGGTGCCCCAGCACGGTTGGGATGCCAACTTCGGGCCGGTGGTGCCGCACGATTCGTTCCCGGCGGATTGCAGCCTGTGCCATCAGGCTGGCGGTTGGCACCAGTTGCGTGCCGACTTCACCTACGACCACCAGAAGGCCACCGGGGTCGAACTGCGCGGCGCGCATGCCAACGCCGGTTGCCTCCTGTGCCACAACGACCGCGGCCCGGTGCAGCAGTTCGCCGCCCAGGGCTGCGCCGGCTGCCACGCCGATCCGCATCTCGACCGCCTCGGCCGCAACTGTGGGGACTGCCACCAGGAGCGCACCTGGACGCCGAACGATGCGATTGCGCGCCACGACCGCACGCGCTTTCCGCTGGTCGGCCCGCACGCGGCCGCGGCGTGCTTCCGTTGCCACCCGGGTGCCCAGGTGGGCAACTTCGCCGGGGCGCCGGTGGAATGCAGCCAGTGCCATCGCGACGACCGGGACCGCACCGTCGATCCGAACCACGTGCAACTCGGCTATGTCGATCGCTGCGAGCGCTGCCACGTGCCGGTCGACTGGCGGCCGGCGCGCTTCGACCACCCGGCGTCGTTCCCCCTGACGCAGGGGCACGCGGGCCGCAGTTGCCGCAGTTGCCACCAAACGCCGAACGTGTTCACCGGCCTGTCGACCGACTGCGCCAGCTGCCACGCCGATCGCTACACGAACGCCCTCGAGCCGGCGCACGGCAGCGCCGGCTTCGGCACGGCCTGTGCGCAGTGCCACGGCAGCCGCGGCTGGGCACCGGCCAGCTGGCCGCATCCGACGACCTTTCCGTTGACCTTCGCGCATGCCGGGCGGCGCTGCACGGCATGCCATGCGGGGCAGGTGTACCAGGGGACCAGCGGCACCTGCAGCAGCTGCCACCTGGCGGCGTTCCAGAACACCCGCAACCCGAACCATGTGCAGCTCGGCTATCCGACCGACTGCGCAGCCTGCCATCGCACTGCGTCGTGGCGCGGCGGCACCTCCGAACATCCGGCGACGTTCCCGCTGCAGAACGCCCACCAGCGTGCCTGCAGCACCTGCCACACGACGCCCGGCACCTACTCGGGTTTGAGCCCGCAGTGCGCTGCGTGCCACCAAGCGGAGTATCAGGCGACCAGCAACCCGCCGCATGCCGCCTACCAGATGAGCACCCAGTGCCAGCAGTGCCATGGCACTGCGGCTTGGCGGCCAGCCACGTTCGTGCATCGGTTCCCGATCACGAGTGGGGAGCATCGCAACCTGGCCTGCTTCGACTGCCACGACAACGCCGCCAACCGGGCGCAGTTCGAGTGCATCCACTGCCACGAACACCGCCAGACCAAGATGAACGACGAGCACCGCGGTGTCTCGGGATACGTCTGGGCGTCGGCGAACTGCTACCAGTGCCACCCGCGCGGTCGCCACTGAACCAAGCACCCTCGGTTCTGCCTGCTCCAGCCTGCGGCATCGGACTGCCGAAAGGCTCATCAGCTCTCGGCGGCGCCTTGGCAACGGGGCGTCGAATCGTTCGCCATGCCCACCCGCCCGTTCCAGAAGCTCCTGTGCGCGAATCGCGGTGAGATCGCGATTCGCGTGTTCCGTGCCTGTGCCGAACTCGGCATCCGCACCGTGGCCGTGTTCAGCGAAGAGGACGCGACCAACCAGCACCGCTACAAGGCCGACGAGAGTTACCTGATCGGCAAGGGCAAGTCCCCGGTGGCGGCGTACCTGGGCGCCGAGGAGATCCTGGCCGTGGCTCGGCGGTGCGGTGCCGACGCCATCCATCCGGGCTACGGGTTCTTGTCGGAGAACCATGCCTTCGCCGCCGCGGTGCGTGCGGCGGGCATCGCCTTCGTCGGGCCCGAAGAGGCGGTGATCCGCGATCTCGGCGACAAGGTGGCGGCACGGCACCGGGCCGCCGCGCTGGGCGTGCCGACGGTGCCCGGGATCGAACTCGCCGGCGACGAACCCGCGGCGCTGGCCGCGGCCGAACGCTTCTTCGCCGAGCATGGCACCACCATCGTCAAGGCGGCGCACGGCGGCGGTGGTCGCGGCATGCGCGTGGTCGAGCGGCTCGCCGATCTGGCGCCCCTGCTGCGGCAGGCGCGCAGCGAGTCCTTGGCGGCATTCGGCAGTCCGGTGGTGTTCCTGGAGAAGTACCTGAGCCGTGTGCGGCACATCGAGGTGCAGGTGCTCGGCGACCGTCATGGCAACGTGGTGCACCTGGGCGAACGCGACTGTTCGGTGCAGCGGCGCCACCAGAAGCTGGTCGAGATCGCGCCGGCGCCGAACTTGCCGGAAGGAACCCGCCAGAGCCTGTTCGCCGACGCACTGCGCCTCGCCAAGGCCGCCGGCTACCACAACGCCGGCACCTTCGAGTTCCTGGTCGCCGACGGGCGCCACTACTTCATCGAGGTGAACCCGCGGCTGCAGGTGGAGCACACGGTGACCGAGCAGGTCACCGGCATCGACTTGGTCCAGGCGCAGATCCGCGTCGAACAGGGCTGCCGGCTGGACGGTCCGGAGATCGGCATCACCGACCAGTCGCACGTGCGGCCGCGCGGCTTCGCCATCCAGTGCCGGATCACCACCGAGGACGCGCAGAACGACTTCCTGCCCGACACCGGCACCATCGTCGCCTATCGGGCGCCAGGCGGGTTCGGGCTGCGGCTCGACGGTGGAGACGGGTTGGCCGGCACCGTGGTGTCGGGGCACTACGACTCGCTGCTGGTGAAGTGCATCACGTTCGGCCCGACCCTCGCCGCCGCGGCGCAGAAGGGCCTGCGCGCGCTGCGCGAGTTCCGCATTCGCGGCGTGAAGACCAACCTGGCGTTCCTGCAGAACGTGCTGGCCCATCCGACCTTTCTCACGGGGGCGACCTGGACGCGGTTCCTCGACGACACGCCGGAGCTGTTCGAGATCAAGCAGGGCAAGGACCGCGCCACCAAGTTGCTCACGTATCTGGCGGACGTGATCGTGAACGGCCACCCGACGTTCCCGCGCGCGCAACGCCTGAACCCGGCGGGGTTGCTCGCGCCGCCGGTGCCGCCGGTGCCGCCGGGCACGCCGCCGCCCGGGACCGCGCAGATCCTGGCCGAAGGTGGCCCAGCCGCGGTGGTCGAATACGTGAAGCGCCAGAAGCGCGTCTTGCTGTGCGACACCACCATGCGCGACGCCCACCAGTCGCTGCTGGCGACGCGGGTGCGTACGCGCGACATGCTGGCGATCGCGCACGCCACGGCGCACCTGGGCCATGCATGGTTCTCCGCGGAGACCTGGGGCGGAGCCACGTTCGACGTCGCCTACCGGTTCCTCAACGAGGATCCGTGGCAGCGGTTGGCCGAGCTCAAGAAGGCGATGCCCAATGTGCTGCACCAGATGCTGCTGCGCGGCGCCAATGCGGTGGGTTACACCAGCTACCCCGCGAACGTCGTGGAGCGGTTCATCGAGCTGGCCGCGGCCACCGGCATCGACGTGTTCCGGGTGTTCGACTCCCTCAACGACCTCGAGTCGATGCGGCTGTCGGTGCGTGCGGTGCTGCGCACCGGCAAGCTCGCCGAGGTGGCGATGTGCTACACCGGCGACGTCGACAATCCGGCCCGCACCAAGTATGGCCTCGAATACTACGCCGAACTGGCGCGACGCATCGAAGGCATGGGTGCGCACCTGCTGTGCATCAAGGACATGGCTGGCCTGCTGCGGCCGCAGGCCGCACGGCTCCTGATCGGGCGCCTGCGCGAAGTGACCTCGCTGCCGATCCACCTGCACACGCACGACACCTCGGGCAACGGTGTCGCCACGTACATGGCCGCGGTCGAGAGCGGGGTGCACATCGTCGACGTGGCGTTGGCGCCGATGGCCGGGCTGACGTCGCAGCCGAGCATGAACGCACTGATCGCTGCGCTGCACGGCGCGCAGCGGGACACCGGCCTCACCAACCGGCCGGTGCAGCCGTTGGCCGACTACTGGGAGGCGGTGCGTGAATTCTATGCGCCGTTCGAGTGCGGTCTGAAGAGCAGCACCAGCGAGGTCTACTACCACGAGATCCCTGGCGGGCAGTACAGCAACCTGCGGCCGCAGGTGGCATCGCTCGGCCTGTTGTCGCGCTGGAGCGACGTCAAACACGCGTTCGCCGTGGTGAACCAGCTGTGCGGCGACATCCCGAAGGTCACGCCGAGCTCGAAGATGGTCGGCGACTTCGCGATCTTCCTGGTGCAGAACGACCTGTTGGTGCTGCGCGGGGATCTGGCCGCCACGACGGCTGCGACGCGACAGAAACTGCTGGTCGAAGGCCAGCGGCTCGATTTCCCGCAGAGTGTCGTGCAGTACTTCCAGGGCAGCCTGGGGCAGCCACCAGGTGGCTTCCCCGAGGACTTGCGGGCGCTGGTGCTGAAGGGCCTGCCGATCGTCACCGGCAATCCGAGCGATGGCATGCCGCCGTTCGACTTCACCAAGGCGGAAGCGCACGTGCGCCAACGCACTGGCGGCACGCCCAGTGCTCACGACGTGATCAGCCACGCGCTCTACCCGCGCGTGATGGACGAGTTCTTCGCCTTCCAGGCGCGGTGCGGCGACGTCTCGATGCTGCCAACGCCGCTCTACTTCTATGGTCTCGACCTGGGGCAGGAAGCCTGGATCGAGATCGAGGCTGGCAAGACCTTGGTGGTGTCGTTCGAGGCCCAGAGCGAACCCGACGCAGACGGGCACGTCACCGTGTACTTCAAACTGAACGGGCAGAGCCGTCAGGTGGTGGTGCCCGACCGCAGTCGGGTCGTCGCAGGCGAGGAGCGACGCCGGGCAGACGCTGGACGGCCCGGGGACGTCGGTGCACCGATGCCGGGGCGCGTGGTGGCGCTGCTGGTGCGCGAAGGCCAACAGGTGGCGGCCGGCGAACCACTGCTCACCCTGGAAGCGATGAAGATGGAGACGATCGTGCGCGCGCCGATCGCCGGCACCGTGCGCGAACTGTGCACCGACGTGCGTGCGGCGGTGCAAGCCGCGGATCTACTGGTGGTGCTCGATTCGGCGGCGTGATACCGGCTCAGGCCGGGATCACGGTGCGATGCCGAGCTGCCAACGTGTGTATCCAGACACCGTGAGGCCGCCCGGTTGGCTGGCGTCGGGTTGGTACCATTGGCCGAAGATCTTCAGGCCGTCGAAGGCGGCGCTGCTCGGCGCGGCGATCGGGTGGGTGGCGAAGCCGCTGGCGTTCGTGGTGCGGAACACGGTGCTCGCCGCATCGTGGAAGGCGAAGCAGTTGGTCAGGCCGTACGGCGAAAGGCTGGTCGGATAGGGCGCTGTGGTCTGGAAGCCGAGCGCCACGATGGCGCCGCTGTTCGGCACCGCGTCGTACAGGTCGTAGTAGAAGGTCGTGCCGCGAGCCCCGGTGCCGAAGTGCTCGTTGCGCAACGGGCCGCAGGCCGTGCCGAACTCGGTGCCGGTGGCGCAGTGGAAGTGCACGCGCATGCGCAAGCCGGCGGTCGCGCCGTAGGTGCCACTGGTCGGGGCCAGCGCCCCGGTCCAGCCGTAGTCGTAGACGCGTTCCTGGTTCGGGCTGCTGCGGAATGCGCCCGCGGCGAGGCTGGCGACGTTGCCGCGCGCGATCACGTCGACCACCACGTCCCCCGTGCCGTTGTAGACGAACGGGGTCTGGAAGCCGAGGTCGGTCCAGGTGTCGGCCGTGGTGTGCCAGGTGTGGTTGCTGGCCGAGAGCACCGTGGTGGGAGCTGGCAGGTTGGTGCCGAACGTGGTCGACAGCACGGTGCCGGCCGGCACGTTGGCCATGCGCACCAGGAGCGTGTTGTTCCAGTGCGCCTGGCTGGTCGCCGCCGCGAACGCGATGCCAGTGATCGGGCCAGCACCGCGCAGGTCTTCACGGCGCAGGATCGTCTGGTAGCGCTGGTTCACCCAGCTCGAGTCTTCACGCAGGTACTTCAGGGTCACGTTGGCGACGCGCGGGCTGAACGGCGAACCGCCGAACGGCGTGTTGGTGGCCGCGCCGAACGCCGCGGTCAGGTTGGCGTCGCTGTAGGTCTGGTTGCTGCCGGTGCCGTTCGTGTAGCGATGGGCGAAGTTGCGCGCGACGATGGCGAGACCGTAGCTGCCGGCCTGCAGCAGCGTCGGTTGGGTGAGTTCGACCACGGTCGGCACGTCCTGACCCGCCGACACGCCGCGACCGACGCCGATCGGCGTCCACGCGGCCGAGCTGCCTTCGTTGCCGCCGTAGCCGCCGTTCAGCGCGGTGCGGTAGACGTCGAGCAGCACCGGCGTGCCAGCCGCGGCGCTGGTGTTGAGCTCGAGGCCGGTCAGGTAGAGCGGGGCCGCGGGCGTCACGTTGCCGTAGACGGCGCCTCCCACGCTGCCGCCGTTGTTGCTCACGAAGGTGGAAGTGAGGCTGCTGCCGGTGGTGGTGCCGAACGGAATCAGGTTGCTCGACCCGGTGGGGGTGCTGTCGGGGAAATGCCGGGTGCAGGTCGACACCAGGGTGACGTCGAGGGTCGCGGGGGTGTCGTAGCTGGTCACCGTCACCGGTACCGTCTGGCTCTGGTGGTCCGGGGCGCTGAAGGTCACGTTCCAGGTGCCGAGCGGCAGCCACAGCCCGTAGCGACCGTCGCGGTCCCGGCTGAGCGTGCGTTCGCCGTGGTTGAACAGGTTCGGCGTGAAGGTGATGGTCGCAGCGAGTGGCGCGCTGCCGAGGCTCGAGCGCACGTGGCCGCGCAGGGCCGGGCGCCAGGTGGTGAACACCCGCTGGATGCCCGGCCAGACGCGGGCCTCCTCGGTGACCGTGGTGCTGTAGGCGGGCTGGAACGCCGTGCCCACCTCGATCAAGAACGACAGGGTGCCGCCCGACGCGTAGTGGTCCTCGGGGGCCTCGCCGGACGCCGAGGGGTCGCGCTTGCCGTAGGTCATCGGGGCGCGCAGGTTGTCGACGTAGCGCTCGAGGAAGCTCGCCATCGTCGCGTGGACGGTGGCACACGGCGCGTAGGTGCGCAGCACCTGTTGGCCATAGCTGTGGAAGTCGAGGTAGACCTCGGGGCGCAGCCTCGCCACCAGATTGCGCAGAGTCACCACTTCGGGCTCGCTGCCTGCCGCGGGGCCGCTGTAGGTGTCCGAGCTCGGCGTGGCGGAGGCGCCGCACGCGCTCCAAAGGAACGGGTAGTTGCGGTTCAGGTCCACGCCATAGACGCCACCGCCGTTGTTGCGGCGGTTCTTGCGCCAGAGGTCGTTGCTGGTCCAGACGTGGTTCACGCCATCGGGATTGACCATCGGCACGAAGTAGAGCTCGTAGCCGTTCACCAGCGCGGCGAGTTGGCTGTTGCTGCCGTAACCGGCGAGCACCCGCTGCATCGCGCCGAGCACCATCACCGGAGAATTGAGTTCGCGCGCGTGGTGCTGGGCGGCGATCACCATCGCCGGTTCGTCTTCGTCGCTGGCGACGTTGTCGCTGACCTTCAGGGCGAACACTGGGCGGCCGTCGTGGGTGAGCACGCCACCCGGTAGGGTGCTCAGGTTGACCTTGCGCGCGAGGGCCGGATAGGCCGCGACCTGCGCGTCGATCGCGGCTTCGATCTCGGCGACCGTGTAGTAGCCGGGATCGGGCACGTCGGGGCCAGCGCCCGGCAGGGGTTGGTTGCGTGCGTAGGGCGCGCCAGCGCGTACGAACTTCGCCGTTGGTGCCAGCGCCAGCAAGCCTGGCACTTCGTTGGGCGACACCACGACGTCGAGGTCGCCTTGGGTGTGGACGGCGCTGCCACAGCAAGCACCGAGCACGTCGAACTGCTGCTGCAGTCGCAGCCGCTGGCCCGGTGTCGGGTTCGGCACCGAATAGAGCAGGTGTTCGGCGAAGTCTTGAGCGGAGAGAGCACCGGCGAACAGCGCGGCGCACAGCGAAACGAAGCGTGGCAGCATGGCGGGCACGGGCGGAGCGGCGTCCGCATTGTCGCAGAAACGCGCTGGAAGTGCAGCGGGCCCGGCGGCTCGTCGATCCGCCGGGCCCGCGGGTGGTCAGGATCGCTGCGGACCGCAAGCGCGGTCCGCAACGAAGCTCAGGATCAGAGACCGATGCCGATCATGTTGGTCACGTAGTTCGACGCAGTGATGCCGCCCGGCTGCGTGGCGTCGAGCTGGTACCACTGGCCGTGGATCTTCAGGCCGTCGTAGCTGGCGACGTTGGGCACGCTGATCGCATGGGTCGAGAAACCCGTGGCGCCCGTGGTCTTGAAGATCGTCGACGTCAGGTCGTGCCAGGAGTAGCAGTTCGTCAAGCCGTACGGGTTGAGCGTGATCGGGTACGGGCTGCCGTTGTTGAAGCCGAGCGCGATGATCGCGCCGTCGTTCGGGACCGCGTTGGTCAAGTCGAACCAGGCGGTGCCGCCACGGACGGGCGTGCTGAAGGCGAGGGCCGTCAGCGGGCCGCAGCTCTGGCCGTAGTTCTGGCCGACGGCGCAGTTCATGTTGACGCGCATGCGCAAGCCGGAACCAGTGTTGTAGGTGCCGATGGTCGGCGTCGCGCCGGTCCAGCCGTACTCGAACACGCGCTCCAGCGACGGGCTGCTGTTGAACGAACCAGCCTCGATGCTGGCGACGTTGCCACGGGCGACGATGTCGACCACCACGTCCGAGGTGCCGTTGTAGGCGAACGACGACTGGAAGCCCACCTCACGCCAAGTGTCGGTGTTGGTGTGCCAAGTGTAGTTGCTCTGGTTCAGCACCGTGACCGGGGAGGGCAGGTTGGTGGCGAACGTCGACGACAGGGAGTGCCCGGCCGGGACGTGGGACATGCGGATCAGCAGGGAGTTGTTCCAGTGCCGCTGGTCGCTGTTCGAGGCGAAGGCGATGCCGCGGATCGTGCCTGCTGCCCCGAGTTCTTCGCGGCGCAGGATCGTCTGGTAACGCTGGTTGACCCACGACGAATCGTCCCGCAGGTAGCGGAACGTGATGTTGCCCACGCGCGGGGTGAACGGCGAGCCGTCGAACGGCGCATTGCTGGCCGCGCCGAAGGTGGCCGTCAGGTCGGCGTTGCTGTAGGTCTGGTTCGTCCCGGTGCCGTTGGTGTAACGGTGGGAGAAGTTGCGGGCCACGATGGCGATGCCGTAGGTGCCGGTCTGCAGCAGCGTGGGCTGCGTCAGCTCGATCGTGGTCGCCACGTCCTGGCCAGCCGAGGTGCCCCGGCCCGCCGAGATCGGCGTCCAAGCCGCGCGGTTGCCTTCGTTGCCACCGTAGCCGCCGTTCAACGCGGTGCGGTAGACGTCGAGCAGGACCGGCGAGCCGGCCGCCAAGTTGGTGTTGATGTCGAGACCCGTCAGGTAGAGCGGGGCCGTGTTGTTGATGTTGAAGTAGATCGCGCCGCCGATGTTGCCACCGTTGTTGCTGGTGAACACCGAGGGCAGGCTGCTGCTCGACGAGGTGCCGAACGGAATCACGTTGCCGCCGCCGTCCGGGTTGGTGTCGGGCAGGTAGCGGGCGCAGCCCGAACCGAACACCTGGCGACCGCCGTTGACGACCAGCGCGTAGGTGGCGTCGGTGGCTCCGGTGGCGAGGTGCGCGTCCTGGGCGATGGTCGGCGCGGTGATCTGGATGGTCCAGAGGCCGGGCGTCGGGTTGTTCAGGAACACGTTCTCGACCGTGTCGATGGTGTTCGCTGCGCCACCGGTGCTTGAGGTGTTGGCCGCAGTCAGGCCGACGTTGCCCCAGTAGCCGGTGCCGTTCGGCGCGATCACGCGCAGCGTGAGGTCGTTGATGCGCGTCAGCGCGGCCGCCGGAACACCCTGCGGATCCAGGTAGGTCATGCACACCTTCAGCGAGGTCTCACCGGTCATCACCGAGACCTGGTAGGTGTGCGTGGCGCCCTGCGTGATCGGCCGATCTTCCGGCACGATGAACATGCTGTTGCGACGGTTGTACATCGTCGCCACGTTGCCATAACCCCAGCCAGCCTGGGCGCGCGTGGCCTGGCTGATCGGGTAGAGCGAAGCGCAGGCGATCTGCAGCGCCTTCAGCGTCTGGGCGAAGGGCCGGTTCTGGAACCGGGTGCCACCGCTGACGCGCGGCGTGTTGTTGAAGATGAAGTCGGTGTACATCTGGATCGCCAGGGCGTTCAGACCGGCCGTGATCGGCGTTGCCGACGAGGTGCCGTTGAAGCCCGTGGTCGAGTTGCCCGCGACGCCGGCGGCGGTGTTGTAGCCAGCCGTGCCGCTGAGGTCGGAGGTCCAGACGTTGTCGTAGAAGTTGCAGAGGTCCGGCTTGAGGCGGCCGTCGGCTGCCGGGCCGATCGAGGCGCCGTTGGACCAGCTGTCGTTGGCCGGGTTGCTGTCGTTCTGGTGGAACAGGCCGCCGACCGAGATCACGTTCTTGGCCCAAGCTTCCGGACGCACGTTCTGGTTGCCCAGGTTCGACATGCTGTTCGTCCACGGGATGCGGTGGTCGAACACGATGTCGTCGGCGTCGGCCGAGACCGAGGTGTACGCCGTCGTCTGGGAGGCGCCCCACGAAGCGGTCGTGAACATGCAGTTGTGCACGTTGACCACGTCGCTGATCACGGCATTGCGCGACCACCCGGCCGTCACGGTCGAGTAGTTGGTGTAGAAACCGACTGCGCCCGGAGCGTGGCCGCGGGCCTGGGCGGCGCTGTTGCCGTTGCCGAAGATGCAGCCGGCGGTGCAGTGGCCGTGGGCCTGGGCCGCACCACTGCTGCGCACGTTGGTCATCGCGGTGGTGAAGTCCGGGTGGGCGGCTTCCACGCCTTCGTAGACGTGGCCCCGCACGCCGGAGCCGGTGTAGCCGGCAGCGGTCTGGATGGTGTTCGAGCCCTGCACGATGCGGGCGTTGTCCATGTCTTCACCCGGCGCGGTCCAGGCGTCGATCCACAGCACCTCGTCGAGGCGCGCGGCTTGGATCAGCTGCTCCCCGGTCAACTCGGCGGTGAACAACAGGCCCTGGATGTGGCGGTCGATCACCTTGCCGCCCATGGCGACGATCTTGGCTTCGAGGGACGCCTTGTCCTTCCACTTGTCGGCCATGACCATGTTGTAGGCGCGCGTCGGCAGCTGGGCGCTCATCAGCTCCTGCAGCAGGGCCGGATCGAGGCGGTAGGCGGGTTCGTAGCCGCCGACCCAACGCACTTCGCGCAGCACGGCGATCGCCGCGGCGGTGGCGTGGCTCATCTGCACGATCAAGCTGTCGTGCGGCAGCGAGCCGACCAGTTTGGCGCCCTGCGTGCGCAGCACGTCGCGCTCGGCATCGGTGGGGGCGCTGTGGAACTGCACGATCCACAGGTGCGTGTCGGCGGCGCTGCGCAGCGTCCCGGGCACCTCAGGCGCGCCGAACAACGGGTCGAACGTGGCGTAGCGCAGCAGGACGCGATGGTCGACGGCCTGCTGTTCGAGGGTTGGCTGGACGTCCTGCGCGATCAGCGGCAGGGAGAAGGAACTCAGAGCGAACACCGCTCCGAGTCGCAAGGAGGCGAACTGCATGGGGATTCTCGGAAAAGAAACGAAAAGGCGGACACCCGCCAAGGACGAGTGCTGCAAGGATAGCAGAATCGACAGTCAACGGGGCAGCGGCGGCGATGTGGCAGGCGTTCGCGAATTCTTGGGAAGTTGCAAGGCGCCGCGCGGCATCGATCCGGCGGCCAGTCGCTCCGGCGTGTAGATTGCCCGAATGTCAGGGCCCACGGCCCTTGTTTGCGCGATGACGTCCACGGCATACCGTGGTGCGCAATTGCGCCCAGAATCCAACCCTGGAATCCTGGCGCAGGAGCCAAGTCAGGAATCGGTCGACTCGTCGGGATGGGGCGTTGGCGGTGGTCGGTCGGATGGCTCGGCGCGCCGTGCGCCCTCCGCGAGCAGGCGCCCGAGCAGCGCCGGCGAGGCCTGGATCTCCATCAGACAACCCGCCTCGGTGTAGAACTCCGACAGCACGGTCGCCTTGACGCGGATCTCGCCGTGCAGCGCGCCGGCCGAGTGCGGCAGCAGCAGCTCGACGCGGTTCTCGACCGCGGCCAGGTGCTCCTGGATGGCCGCCATCAACTGCGGCATGCCCTCTCCGGTGCGGACCGAAACGGCGACCGCCTTCGGCTCGCTCTGCCAGAGCGGCGCCAGGCTGGCCCGGTCGGTGACCAGGTCCAGCTTGTTCAGCACGGTGATGCGCGCCAAACCGCCGGCGCCAAGGGACTCCAGCACCTCGTCGACGGTGCGCAGCTGTTCGCCGGCCTCGGCCGAACTGCCGTCGACCAGCACCAGCAACAGGTCGGCGTGCAGCGCCTCTTCCAGCGTGGCGTGGAAGCTGGCGACCAACTGGTGGGGCAGTTTGCGCAGGAAGCCGACCGTGTCGGTCAGCAGGACCGTGCGGCCGCCGGTGAGCCGCCAGGGCCGAGTGCGGGTGTCCAAGGTCGAGAACAAACGGTTCTCGGCCAGCACGCCGGCGTCGGTGAGCCGGTTCAGCAGGCTCGACTTGCCGGCGTTGGTGTAGCCGACCAAGGCGATGGTGAACAGATCCGGGCGCGCGCCGACTTCGCGCTCCTTGTGCTGCTCGATGCGCTTCAGTTCTTTCTGCACCGCAGCGATGCGCGAACGCAGCAGCTCCTTGTCGACGTCGATCTGCTTCTCACCGGCACCGCCGCGCACGCCGATGCCGCCGCGTTGCCGCTCGAGGTGCGTCCAGCGCCGGCGCAGGCGTGGCATCTCGTACTGCAAGGCGGCGAGTTCGACCTGGAACTTGGCCTGCGGCGTGCGCGCGTGCATGCCGAAGATCTGCAGGATCAGTTCGCTGCGGTCGAGGCACGGCACGCCGACCGCGGTTTCGATCGCCTTGGCCTGGTTCGGCGTCAGTGAGTCGTCGCAGATCACCGCGCCGCTGTGCGCGAGCCGCACGGCTTCGGCGAGCTCCTCGAGCTTGCCCGAGCCGAAGTAACTGTGCGGGTCGGCATGGCGGCGGTGCTGCACCATGCAGCCGGCGGCGACGAACTCGGCCGTCTCGGCCAGCAGCTGCAGTTCGTGCAGCGCTTCGGCTGCGGTGCGCGGATCGCCCATCGGCATCAAGCCGAACAGGATCGCTTCGGTGGCGTGCCCGCGTTGGGCGCCGGACGGATCGTCTCTCACGGGGTGGGGTCGGTCGGCGGATGGAGGGTGGCCAGGGTCGTGTCGATCCGGCCGAGTGGGGAGCGCTGCAGCACGATGCGGCGGCAGAAGGCTGCATCATCCCGCTTGCGGTGGTCGGAGCGGAAGTGGGTGCCGCGCGATTCGGCGCGCTGGAGCGCGGCGTCGGCCACCAGGGCGGCGACCGTGAGCATGTTGGCGAGCTCGCAGGCGCGCTGGTCGCGCAGTGGCGCCTTGACCAGGTAGTGGTGCCAGAAACCGATGCGTTCCCTGGCATCGCGCAGTCCGGCGGCCGACCGGTCGAGGCCGACCTGGCGCCACATCAGGCTCTTCAACGAGTAGAGCAGGTCGTCCTGCAGCAGTACTGGCGGATCGTCCGCCAATTGCGGGCCGGGGACGTTGCGCGGCAGGCCGCCGCGTCGCCCGCTGGCCGCAGCCGCCGCGGCGCGGCCGGCGCTGGCGCCGAGCACCGCACCTTCGAGCAGGGAGTTCGAAGCCAGCCGGTTCGCGCCGTGCAGGCCCGAGGCGGCAGCCTCGCCGACCGCGAACAGGCCATCGACCGTGGTGCGGCCCTCGGCATCGACCACCGCGCCACCCATGAAGTAGTGAGCGCCGGGGCGCACCGGGATCGGATCCCGCGCCAGATCGAGATCGAAGGTCGAGCAGATGCGTGCGATCGACGGGAATAGGGCGCGCGGGTCGCCGGCGACTCCAGTCAGGTCCAGGTAGACGTGGGTGTCGTTGGTGGCGACCATGCGCTCGAGGATCGCCCGACTGACCACGTCGCGCGGTGCCAGCTCGGCCATCGGGTGCTGGCCCACCATGAAGCGTTCGCCATGGCGGTCGCGCAGCACGGCGCCCGCACCCCGGACCACCTCGCTGATCAAGAAGCGCGAGGCGCCAGCGATGTACAGGGTGGTGGGGTGGAACTGCACGAATTCGCAGTCGGTCAGCTGGGCGCCGGCGCGAAAGCACAGGGCGTGGCCGTCGCCGGAAGCGCCGATCGGGTTGGTGGTCTCGCGGTAGATCTGCCCGGTGCCGCCGGTGGCGACCACCACGCTGCCTGCCTCGACCGCCAGCTCCATGCCGGCCGCGAGCGCGGTGGCCCCGACGCAGCGGCCGTCGGCCACCACCAAGTCGCGCACGAACGTCTGGGTGCGCACGGTGATGCGTGGGTGGCCAGCCAGCGCCGCGGCCAAGGCCCGCTGGATCTCGCGGCCGGTGGCGTCGCCGTTGGCGCGCACCACGCGGGCGTGGCTGTGCCCACCTTCGCGGCTCAGCAGGAGTTCGCCGTCAGGACCGTGGCTGCGGTCGAAGCGGGCGCCCAGTTGCTCGAGCCACGCCACGGCGCTGGCAGCGCCGCCGATCACGCGTTCGACCACCGCCGGGTCGGCGAGCCCGGCCCCGACGCGCAGGGTGTCCGCCACGTGCACCGCCAAGCTGTCCGCCGGCAACTGCACCGCGGCGATGCCGCCCTGCGCCCAGGCGGTGTTGGTGTCCAGGAGTTCGCCCTTGGCCAGCAGCAGCACTTCCGCGCCGGCCTCCGCGGCGGCGAGGGCCGTCGCCGCGCCGGCGATGCCAGCACCCACCACCAGTACATCGGTGCGCAGCAGCGGGGTGGTGCGCAGGTCGAGCGCGCCCAGGCGTTCGGGGAACGAGGGCACCGGGTGGGGAGCTTGCATCGCGGCGCGGGCCGGGGCCGGTTCTGGGCCCCGTCAGGTTCTGGGCCCCGTCAGGTTCTAGGCCCCGTTCGGTTCCAGGCTCCAGTGGGTCAGACGCCCGGGTGCTGCTCGGCGGCCACGGGCACCGCTTCGACCGGCACCAGCGGCTCGTCCTTGTGCATGCGCAACAGGATCGGCGCTGCGATGAACAGGGTCGAGTAGGTGCCGACCACCATGCCGATCATCATGGTGAACGCGAAGGACGCCAGGTCCGAACCGCTGCTCCAATTGACCAAGAACTGGGCCAACACCACGAACATGGTCACGCCCGAGGTCAGGATGGTACGTGACAGGGTTTGGTTGATGGCGAAGTTGATGAGGTCGCGGAACGGACGCTGCACTCCCTGTCGTGCGTCGTCCTGGAGGTTCTCGCGGATGCGGTCGAAGATGATGATCGTGTCGTTGACCGAGTAGCCGATGATGGTCAGGAAGCAGGCGATCATCGACACGTTGATCTCGGCGTTGACGAAACCGAGATGGTTGGCCACCACCACGGCCCCGAACGCCACCAACACGTCGTGAATCAGGGCCACGACGGCCGCGATGCCGTACTTGTACTCGTGGAAGCGCACGCGCAGGTAGAGCACGATCAGCCCCCACGACAGGATCAAGGCGCTGATCGCGGCGTTGCGCAGGTCGTGCACCAACCGGCCCTGCACTTCCTGGGCGGCGGGGAACGGATCCGAGAGGATCACCTTCTGCCCGCTGGCCGAGGTCAGGCCTTCGAGAGCCTTGCGCGCGCTCTCGAACAGCTGCCAGGGCCGCGTGCTGGTCTGGGTCCTCCACTCGACGCGCAGGTGCTGGCCGAGTGCCGCATTCGGGTCCCCGGGCACGGTCACCCGGCCGGAGATCAGCTTGCGCTCCTGGATCAGGCGGCTGGCGTCCTCGACCTTGATCGGCTCCTGGAAGTTCAGGTCGATCATGGCCCACTGCAGTGGACCCGGCTCGGTGTCCTCGACCAGCCGCGGGTTCTGGAAGGCGCGGTCGACCAGCAACTCACCGAACACACGGCGCAGTTCGAGCAGGTACGGCTGCTCGTAGGGGGCCGGCGGGTCTTGGTGCTTTTCCTCGGCTTCCAGCTTGCGCTGGCGCCACTCCGTGCGGCCGCGGTCGATTTCGTCACGCTGGGCCGCGGTCAGCTTGATCCGCAGCGAGAACTGCCGTGAACGCTTGTCCTCCCCCTGCTCGATCGTGTTCACCACGATGTTCGGGTACTCGCGTTGCAACACGGCGTCGTTCTTCAGCCGGTCGGTCACCTGCTGTGTGGCGAGCGGCTCCTTCAGCACCATCCGCAGGTCGGCGCCGCCCGTGAAGTCGAGGCCGAGCATGACGTCGGCCGGCACCACCAGGAAGGCGTAGAGCAGGCCAGCAGCGATCACGATGCCGCTGCCCACCAGCGCCTTGCGGGCGTGCTTGAGGAAGTCGAACTCGACTTTGCCCAGGATCGTGCGCGGCTGGAACGTGGTCAGCTTCTTCTGCACCAGCGCGTAGTGGAACAAGAGGCGCGTCACAAAGAACTGCGTGAACACCGTGGTGACGATGCCCGCCATCAGCGTGACGGCGAAGCCGCGCACCGGGCCGACGCCGACGTTGAACAGCACCATGCCCACCAGGAACGTGGTGATGTTCGAGTCGAGGATCGCGGCCATGGCGCGTTCGAAGCCGGCGCGCACGGCGCGGGTCAGGTCCTTGCCCTTGCCGATCTCTTCGCGGATGCGCTCGTAGATCAGCACGTTGGCGTCGACCGCCATGCCCATGGTCAGCACGATGCCGCCGAGGCCCGGCAGGGTGATGGTGGCCTGCAGGAACAGCATGCCGGCCCACAGCAGGAACACGTTCAGCGCCAGCGTGATGCAGGCGATGGTGCCGGCCAGGCCGTAGAACCAGACCATGAAGGCGAACACCAGCGCGCCGCCGACGAGCAGCGACAGGCCGCCGCGCAGGATCGATTCGGCGCCGAGCGTCGGGCCGATGACCAGCTTGCTCAGCAGCACGGGCTCCACGCGCAGCGAACCGGTGCGCAGCACCTTGACCAGTTCGTCGACTTCCTCACGGGTGAAGTCGCCCGTGATCTGGCCTACGCCCGGAATGCGACCCTCGAAGCGCGGCGCCGACTTGACGATGCCGTTCAGGATGATCGCGCTGCACTTGTTGATGTACTTCTGCGACCAGTCGGCGTAGTCGTCCATGCGGCCGGCCACGATCTTGTAGGCGACCGCGAGACCGCCGCCGCGACCCGGCTCGGCGCTCACGCCGGACGGATCCAGGTCTTCGCCGCCGAAGAACTGCTCGTGCATGTTGATCGCCACCAGCTCGAGCAGCACCTGGTCCTTCAGGGGCTTCTTCTGCACCGCTTCGGGGATCAGGCCGTTGTTCCAGTCCTGGTCCTCGAACACCTTGACGGTCGAGCCGGACAGCAGCGGCAACTGGCTGTAGGAGTGATCCCAGGCGCCCAGGGTTTCCTTGCTCGGGCCCACCAGCCGGGGATACCAGGCCAGGTTGCCGAAGCGTTCGGGGCCCTGCGCCGGATCGTCGTTGAAGCGGCGGATCTCACCCGGGTTCTCCAGCAACTGCTGCTTGTTGCCGGGGATCTTCAGCCAGCGCTCCAACCGGTCCTTCTCGTTCTTCAGGTTGAAGCGGACTTCTGGACGGGTGTCGGTGGCCGGCGCGAAGTAGTCGCCGTCGGCGACCATGCGCATCTCGAGCTTGCCCAGGTTGGCGATGCGCTCGGTGACGCGCGTCAGCTCCTGCGGGTCCTCGAAGTACGGCAGCTCGATCAGCACCTCGTTCTCGCCGCTGCGCGACACCGGCACGTCGATGGTGCCGGTCGGGTCGATGCGGTCGCGGACGACGGCGATGGTCTGGTCCATCACGTCGTCGATGGACGCACCCTCCTTCTCGGTGAGGCGATCGAGGATGTCCTTCGGGATCTCGTAGCGCAGCTGGCTGCCGCCCTTGAGATCCTGACCCCACTGGGTCGTGAAGCCGAACACGCACAGCACGCCGAAGATCAGCGCGGCTGCAACGAGATACATCTGCCGACGGGCGTTCTCGATCATGGCACGGACTCGCTAGCGGATGCCACCGGTCCGGCAGGGCGCGGCCACGGCAGCCGGGGCCGGCCGGAGCCGTCCCCTCGGTCACTCGGACGAGCGGCCGGAGCCCAAGAGGCCCCAACCGCGGCGGACGTCACGACGCGGGCGGCGTGGCTTCGGCCTTGCGGCCGCTGCCCTGGCCCGAGCGCGGGAATTGGGTCTTCTTCTTGTCGAGGTTGAACTCGATGCGCGTGGCCTTGCCCTCGCGCTCGCGCAGGTAGTAGAGCTTGGCGCGGCGCACCGAGCCCTTCTCGCGCACCTGGATGTCGGCGACGCGCGGCGAGTGCAGCGGGAACGTGCGCTCCACGCCTTCGCCGGCCACCAAGCGGCGGACCGTGGCGCTGCGCGCCGGACCGCTGCCCTGGAACGACAGCACCGTGCCCGTGAACAACTGCACGCGCTCCTTGTCGCCTTCCTTGATCAGATAGTGGACGTCGACGGTGTCGCCGATGCCGAAGTCCGGGATCGACGCCTTCATGTGCTCGAGTTCGAGCGTGCGCAGGATGTTCATGGGGAGTGCGGTGGTGGGCGTCTGGGAACTGGTCGGGCGGCCGTCGGTGGCCGCCGGCAGGTGCCAAGCGCTCAGGATTGGATGGGTGGTTTGGGAAGTTCGGAAGAAAGTTCGGTCGGTCGATCGGCCCGCCGCTGGGAGGCCGCCTACGGCTGCCCGCGCTGCAGCTGCTGCTTCCGCGCGGTGAGCCGCATGGCCTCGGCGGTGCGCCAACGCGCCACTGCGGCGTGGTCGCCGGACAGCAGCACCTCAGGCACCGCCATGCCGCGGAACTCGCGCGGGCGGGTGTACAGCGGGTAGTCGAGCAGTTCGCTTTCGAACGACTCGAGTTGCGCCGACTCCGCACAGCCGAGCACACCTGGGATCAGGCGCACGGCGGCTTCGAGCACGCACAGGGCAGCGAGTTCACCCCCGGCGAGCACGAAGTCACCGAGCGAGATCTCCTCCCAGGCGAACCCCTGGCGGATGCGTTCGTCGAACCCCTCGTAGCGGCCGCACGCGAACAGCAACCGAGGCTCGGCGCTCAGTTCGCGGGCACGCCGCTGGTCGAAGGTGCGACCACGCGGACACAGCAGAATCTTGTGGAACGGACCAGCAGTCCGCTCCAACTCCTCGACGGCGTCAAAGATCGGTTCCGGCTTCAGCACCATGCCCGGCCCGCCACCGAACGGTCGATCGTCGACCGTGCGATGCGGGTCGTAGGCGTAGCTCCGAGGGTCGATGAGATCGACCTGGAGCTGGCCTTGGGCCTGCGCAATCCCGAGGATGCTCTCGTCCAGGTAGGGCCGCAAGGCCGCCGGGAAAAGCGTCAGAATTGCACAGCGCAAGGTGCCAAGCCGCAAACAAAGGGTCGAACAGCCTAGGGGGGGAGGGGGCCCTGGTCAAGCGTACCTGGTGGATCTCCAGGCCATGGGCTACGTTCGGCCGCATGTTCACGGGTCTGGTCCAGGCGGTCGGCACGGTTCGCGCGGTGGAGGTCCTGGGGGCCGAACGGCGGCTGCAGGTCGACCTGGGCGGGCTGCCGGGGCCGTTCCGGATCGGCGATTCGATCGCGCTGTCCGGAGTCTGTTGTACTGTGGTGGGGTTGGACGGGGCGTCGGCTTGGTTCCATCTGAGTGCCGAGACGCTCCGCCGAACTTGGCTTTCGCGGGCCCTGCCGGGTGCCCGGCTCAATCTCGAAGTGGCGCTGCGGGCTGGAGATGCGCTCGGTGGGCACCTGGTGCAGGGGCATGTCGACGGCACCGGCGAAGTGCTGGCCGGCATCGATCCAGAGGCGGGGGGGACGCTGGTGGCCCGGGTGCCGGAGGAGCTGGCGCGGTACTGCGTGGAGAAGGGGTCGCTGGCGCTGGACGGGGTGTCGTTGACGTTGGCTACGGTGCGGGGGGCGGAGGTCGAGATCGCGGTGATCCCGCACACGGCGCAGGCGACGACGCTGGGCGGGTGCCGGGTCGGGGCTGCGCTGCACGTCGAGGTGGATGTGCTGGCGAAGTACGTGGAGAAGATGCTGGCGGCGCGGTTTCCGGC
>JAEUHP010000171.1 GCA_016795295.1 Planctomycetota bacterium
CTCCAGCACTTCGCTGGCAGCGATCCCCTTTTTCCCCGAGGTTCAGATGAAGCTGCAACTCGTTCTCAAGGTGTCGGGTGCGCTGCTCGTGGCCGCCCTTGCCGGCGCGAGCAGCATGCTGCTGTATCTCCGCCAGGAGCAATCGAGCGCCGTCTCGCTCGGCGGTTCGGATCCTCACGGATTCGAGCTGCTGTGTCGGGACTGGGTCAGCACCGACCGCACCGTTCGTTTCGAGCAGGTCCGGGCGCAAATTCTGCTCGGCCGGGAAGAGCGACTCCGTCAGGTGAGCTTCCTCGTCTACGTCGATGTCGACGACGACGGGTGGTACTCACGTGGCGACAAGCTCGTCCAGGCCGGGTCAGTCGAAGCACCGGACGGGGCGTGCAGACTCGACCTCGGGAGCTTCGAGGTTGTGGATGCGGGCACGATTATCGATGCGGCGACCGGCAGGCCTCCGCACGGCTATCTGCGCTGGCAGATTGACGTGCGCAAGGTCAATGCCGACGAGCCGTGGTCCATCGCCCGCGATACCGGGGTCAGACGTCTGCAGTAGCTGGTGCCAGCGCGCAGAGACGTTCCATCAACACATCCTGCGTCATCACCACCGCGGTCGTGCCATCCCGCCAACGCTTCTTCGCCGCATACCCGACCCTGCCCCCACCGAGCCCCACCAGCCGCGACTCGGCCACCGCTGGACGGCCAGCATGGCGTTACAGCTTCTCGAGACGTTCCCGATCCCCGGCCGCCACCCACGCGCCTGCGTGCAGCGAGAAGCCGTCAGCTTCCACGCACAGCGGCCCCTTGCGCCGCGGTCCCGAGCCACTGCGCGTGCTGGCGATCCCGGCGGGTGCTGTGATCAACACCCGATCACCACGGCGCAGCTCACCGCAGATCAGTAGCTGCGTTCGCCGACCAGCATGCGCGCGTCGTTGGACATCGACACCCCGAGCGGGTTGTTCGCCATGTCCACCAGCATCGCCTGCATGAAGAACGGCAGCCCGCGCACCGCCTGGCTCGCCGGGAACCGGTACTCGATCCAGCCCACGCCGGCACCGTCGGTGACCATGAACGACGACATCAGCGGATCGACGCGCACCATGCATTTGTTGAACGCGTTCGGTTCGGCCGGGGTCAGGTCGTACGGCAGCGGGATGGTGTTGCCGACCGCCAGCTCCCGCGAGAAGCCGAAGATCGGGATCGCGATGGCGTTCGGCAGGGTGTTCTGCAGGCGCACCACGAACGTCGAGCCGGCCATCGGCACCTCGGTGGAAGCAACCGTCAGCGCCGGCCGCAGGCCGTTGGAGCCTGGGCAGGCGTTGGTCGACGGCGGCTGCGCGTTCCACGCGGCCGCGACGAACATGGCGTCCGTGGCCGCGGTGTAGACCACGTAGTCCCCGGTGGCGGCGAACGCACCGCCATAGGCCGCCAGGAAGTAGACGCCGGCCTGGGGCAAGGTGAAGATCAAGCGGCCGTGGCTGCCCGGACCGCCGCTGGTGGCGGTGGACAGCAGTGTGCCGCTCAGATCGTACAGGCGCAGATCCTGGTTGGTGGTCGGCGTCGGCGAACCACTGTCACACATCGCGGCGATGGTGGTCGGGCCGTTGACGGAGAACGCGAACCAGTCCTCTTCGTTGCTGCCGCTGCAGAAGCCCGTCAGCGTGTCGCCGAGCTGGAACGCGGCCGCGCCGAAGGTGGTGTTGTTCGGTTCCGGACCTTCGGCGATCAGGTTGGTGCCCGGCATGGCCAGGAGCCGCGTGCGCAGCGCGTACTTGCCGGTCTTGGTGTAGTTGAAGGGTGCCGTGCCAGCCGCGGCGGTGCCCGCGTCGACCTGGATCGCATAGTTGCCCGGCAGCAGGGCGGTCGGGTGCGCCAGGTTGAACGCGCGGTGGCTGGTCGCCAGCGAGCTGGCGGTGCCGAACGCGGTGTAGACACCCGGGTTCACTTCCTGGAAGAACGACAGCCGCGTGTTGTCGAGCTGGGGCACACCGCCGTCGTCGTAGCAGATCGCCTGCACGATGCTGCGCGTGGTCACGCTGAACGTGTACCAATCGGTGTCGGTCGGTGCGGCCAGCGAACCCTCGATGGTGTCGCCGAGCGTGATCGGCGTCGGCACGCCACCCAGGCCCGGGTCGCCGTTCGGCTCCGGACCTTCGACGGTCTGGATCGCGAGCGCCGGCAGCACGATGAAGTCGAGACCGTAGTCACCGGCCGTGGTGCCGGTCTTGCCGACCACCTGCACGGTGTAGCTGCCGGCCGGCAGCGTGGCGCCCAGGTCGCTGAGCAGGCCGGAGGCGTTGTCGTTCCAGGCCAACCGGGTGGTGCCGGCGGCATCGAACAAGAACACCACGGTGTCGACGCTCGGATTGACGCTGAAGTTGCCGGTGGTGCGCAGGTGCACCTGCCCGCTGCCGGCCAAGGTGAACTGGAACCAGTCCTGGTCGCCGGCGGCGAGGTTTGCGGTGACTTGGCTGCCCGGGATCAGGACCTGGGCCTGGGCCAGGGTGTCGTTGGGCTCGACTTCAGCGACACGCTGAGCCGTAAGACCGCCGGCGAGCGCCAGCACGGACGGGAGAAGGGGCGAAATGCGGAGCATCGTGCCCAGGAGGCGCCATCCCGCGGCTTTCGGCCGGCAGATTCTGCGTTCCCAGCGCTCCCGCTCGCCGTGATTCCCCTCTACTGCCAGAAGTAGTGCCACTTGGCATCCAACTGCAGCGACTGCCCGGGCTCCAGGCGCACGGTCCACTTCGCCTCGCCAAAGCCGTTGTGGCGGAACCACCACCAGGGCCAGCTCCACCACGACCACCACACTGGCCGCTCCTGACCATCCCACAGCTGCGCGCCATCGAGCTGGCGCTGCTGTCCGCCGCCGCCGACCTCGTCGAGCAGGCCGAGCACCCGCCGGGTCACTTCCAGGTCGATCGCCACGGCCTTGCGGTTCTGCAGCGCGACGGCGCCCGTGAGATCGATGCGGTTGTAGGTTTCGTTGCCGAACCGCTGCCCACCCGGTTGGCGTTTGCTCTCCTGACACTGCACCTCGACGTGCACGTCGATCGCGGTGTTGATCTCCAGGTCGGTCGAAGCCCCAACCGGCGTGTAACGCATGCGCCCCTGGGCCAGGATCCGCCCGCGCTGCAACACCAGCGCCGGCGCGGTGGTGAACGGCGCCGAGCCACCGTTGGTGAGCCGCAACACGTGCCGCGCCTTCGGCGCCGCCAGTTCGCGCAGCAGGTCGAAAGCGCGCTGGTCGTTCGCCGCCTGCTGCAGTTCGACCGGCGGCGTGAACGGCACGTCGAGCCGGTAGACGTCGCGGTAGGCGATCGCGAACGACGCGATCGGCACCACCAGCCGCTCCCCCTTGGCCACGGTGACCCCGTCCAGGGTGTAGACGAACAAGTCCTCGGCCTGTTCGCCGCCTTGCACCGTCGGGTCGTTGGGCTGGGGCGGAGGTTCGACGGCGAACCCGGCCCCCTGGGTCATGATCGAGTTGCCGAGCACCTGCGCGAACTGGCTGTCGTGCCGCGCCCGGTGCGCCACTTGCGCCACTTCCTGCTGCAAGGAGATGGGATCGACCAATCCGGCGAACTCGAACTTCGGCACGCCGACGACCAGGTGCACGCGGGCGTCCACGAGGTCGATCAAGTCGTTCTGCAGCGTCGCTTCGAGCTGCACCTGGGCGCCGCCCTTGCCGTCGACGTCGATGCGGTAGGCGGGAATCCAGCGCAGGCCGCTCTGCACGTACATGACACCAACCCGGGCCCCGGCCGCACCTGCGTCCACGTCGAGCGTGAGGCGTTGGCGCTCGCGGGCAACCCGCTGGGAAGTCGCCACGGCGCCGCGGATCTCGACCTCGCGCAGGCTGGCCAGCGAAACGGCCCGCACCGAGGTCTCGGTGGCGATCAGCACCAGATCCCCGTCCTGTCCAGGCTGCACCGCGGGCAGTTCGCGCACGGTGCCTTCGCAGCGCTGGTTCTGCTGGTCCGTCAGCACCACCTGCTTGCCGAGATTGGCCCGCAGCAGGCGCCGAAAGTCGGCCGCCGGCTCGTCCACCTCGACCTTCTGCACGGAAGACCGAGCGGCGACCAGACGCGCCCCTTCGGTGGCGTACGGCCAGAAGGTGCCGAGCACCGGAACGGGCAGTTCGTCGAGCACCACCTGGCGGCGGCCCGTGCCGCCCAGCGGCTGGTCGCGCAGCAGGTAGGCGTGGCCATCCTTGAAGACGGTGACCTCGCGCACCGGCAGGTTGGCGGCGGAACTGGCCGTCGGGGCCTGGGCGTCGAGAGGCCCAAAGGCCGAGTGCAGAGCGACGAACAGCAGGAACGGTGCGGGGAGCGCGCCAGCGGCAATCGGGTTACGCATGCAGGATCCGTGGGAGCCGCCTTGGACGGCACGCCGCGCCGTTTGTTCCCGGCAATGGTTGTTCCCAGCAATGGCGCAGGTTCGCGACGGCCCGCGCCCGGCCGGCGCCTACTTCGACCCGTCCATCCACAGCTCCTTGGCCTTCTTCAGGTTGTCGTTCTTCGGGTCGGTGGCGATCGCCTTGTCCATCAGCGCGAACGCCTCCTTGCGCAGGTTGTTCACGTTCAGCAGCGCCGCGTGCAAGTACATCGCGTTGGCGAAGAACGCCGGATCCGGCGTGGCCTTGTGCTCCTTCTCGACTTCCTTCAGCACCTTGTCGCTGACGTCGAGCACGCGCTTCAGGATGGTCTTGTCGAGCTTCTCCAGCTCCTTCCACGCCTCGTAGGCCTTGGCCACGACGTTCTGCCCCCAGCCCAGCACCTGCTCCGGCGGGATGTACTTCCACGCCTTCTCGGCGGCGTCCACTGCGACCCGCAGGTTGTCGCGCTGCCACTCGACCGAGGCGACCCGGTCCCAACCGAGGAACAGGATGCGCTTGCTCTTCTGCCGCGCCAAGAACTCGCGCAGCGGCCGCAGGTCGTAGTCCTTCAGGTCGCCCGCGGCGGCCATCTGGTCGGTCAGCTTGAGCAGCATCGCTTCGGCGGCCGGTTCGCTCAGCGCCTTCGGCTCCTTCGCCACCACCGCGTCGAGCACCGCGACCGACGCGGCGCGGTCGCCGAGGGCGCGCAGTTTGCGCACCAGCTCCATCTGCAGGCCGAGGTCCGCGGGCGCGTCCGCCGCCGCCTTGCGCAGCGTCGGGAGGGTCTTGGTGCCAGCCTTGATGCGTTGCACTTCGGTCAGGAACTCGGCCTTCGGCACATAGCCGACCACGCCGTCGACGACCTTGCCGTCCGGGTCCAGGAACAGCACCGTCGGCACTTTGGCCACGCCGTACTTCTTCAGCACCGCGTCGTGGGCGGCTTCGCCGAACTTCGCGCCCATGCAGACGAAGTCGCCGAGCACGGCGGCGACGTCCTTCTCCGCCAGCGTGCCGCCGAACATCGCCTTGCAATTGCCGTCGTCGTCGCGCCAGGCGTACAGCACCAGCTGGCCCGCAGGCTTGGCCTTGGCCGCCGCGAGGGCCTCGTCGAACGGTTTCGACCACCATTCGATCGACTGAGCGGACAGCGGCAGGGCCGCGAGAGTGAGGATCAGGGCGAACCGGGCAGCGCGCATGGCCATAGCATGGCTCGCGACCTCGAAACGCGCACGTACAACCGAGCCACCCCGCGCCGCGGGGTGGCCGCAGCTCAATCCAGCATGGCGCTGGCCAGCACCGCCACCCCGGCGATGTCCTCGGCCGAACAGCCCCGGGACAGGTCCAGGTAGGGCTTCGCCAGGCCTTGCAGCAACGGCCCGTACGCCGCGAACCCCGCCAGGCGCTCGGTGAGCTTGTAGGCGATGTTGCCGGCGTCGAGATCCGGGAACACGAACACGTTCGCCCGCCCCGCGAGCGGACTGTCCGGGCACTTGCGCGCCGCCACCGCCGGCACGTAGGCGGCGTCGAACTGCAGCTCGCCGTCGCTCGCCAACTCGGGGTGGGCCGCGCGGAACTTCGCCGCCGCCGTCCGCATCTTGTCCACGCGCGCGTGCTCGGCACTGCCGCGGGTGCTGAACGACAAGAATGCCACGCGTGGGGCCTGCCCGGTGAAGCGCCGGTGGTTCGCGGCCGTGGCCGCGGCGATGTGCACGAGCTGGTCGGCGTCCGGATCGGGCACCACCCCGCAGTCGGCGAACGACAGCACTTCGGCGCCGCGCACCATCAAGAACAGCGACGACACCAGCGGCAATCCCGGCGCGGTGCCGATGCAGTGGAGTCCGGCGCGGATCACCGCGGCGGTGGCGTGCGCAGCTCCGGTCACGCCGGCATCGGCGTGGCCGAGCGCCACCAGCCCCGCCCCGAACACCACCGGATCGCTGGCCAGGGTCGCCGCCGCCGCCGCCGTGAGCCCTTTCGCGCCGCGCCTCTGCAGCAGCAGCTCCACCACTGCGGCGTGCCGCGCATCGGCGGCCGGCTCGGGCACCCAGACCACTTCGCACAGTTGGTCGCGCTGCAGCAGTTCGCGGGCCGCGACCGTGCGCGGATCACGCGTCTCGGGCAGCACGATGCGGGCGCGGCGCGCCTTGGCGCGGCGCCGCAGTTCGGCCAGGACATCGCTCATGGCGGCAGGACTCTCGGCGACCTCACGGCTGTTTGCAAGGCGGGCGAGCGCTGCGCCAACCGGCCCGCCCTGGCCGTCCGGCTCAACCGTCAGGGCCCTCGCGCCCGAGTTTGCCGTAGAGCGTGCGCCGTCCGATGCCCAACAACCGCGCCGCTTCGGCCTTGTTGCCTTTGGTGGCCAGCAGCGCCTGCTCGATCGCCCAGCGCTCCAGCGCGCCCAGGTCGAACGTGGCCGGCGGCGCCGCATGGCTCGCGGCCCCGGCACCGCCACTCGCGAGACCAGCAGCCCCCGCCGGGCCGCCGATTTCCGGCGACAGCCACTCGGCGCGGAGTTCGCCCCCGGCAGCCAAAGCGCACAAACGCTGCAGTTCGTTGCGCAACTGCCGCACGTTGCCCGGCCAGGTCCGCGCCCGCAGCGCGGCGCGCAGTTCGACCCCACACGGCGGCACGGCCCGGCCCGCCGCGGCAGCGATCTGCTGCAGGAAGTGGTCGACCAGGAGGCCGAGATCGTCGCCGCGCTCGCGCAGCGGCGGCAGCTGCACGGTCACCACCGCCAGCCGGAAATAGAGGTCCTCGCGCAGCCGCCCCTCGGCCACGGCCCGCGCCGGCTCCCGGTTGGTCGCCGCCACCACCCGCGCATCGATCGCGAACTCGCGGTCGCCTCCCACCGGGCGGACCATCCGCTGCTCCAGCGCCCGCAGCAGCTTGGCCTGGGCCTCGGGCGGCAGCTCGGTGACTTCGTCGAGGAACAGCGTGCCACCGGCCGCCTGGCGCAGCAGTCCGGCGCGTTCGCGATCGGCACCGGTGAAGGCACCCTTGACGTGGCCGAACAGCTCCGATTCGAACAGCTCCGGCGTGATCGCCGCGCAGTTCACCGCCACGAACTCGCCGCGCCGGCGGGCCGACGCGCCGTGCAGGCCCCGGGCCGCCAGCTCCTTGCCGGTGCCACTCTCTCCGGTCAGCAACACCGGAAGCTCGGTCTCGGCGATGCGGTCGAGCACCGACAGCGCGCGCACCAGGGCGGGCGATTCGCCGACCAGGCCCGGGAACGGGTGCCGCAGCTCCCGCCTGGGCAGCTCGGGTGCCGCCAGCACCGCCGCCTGGACCGCCACGCTCGCCTGCAGAGACTGGTTGTCCTGCGCGAGCTGCGCCGCCTGCGCGCGATTCTGCGCCAACAAGGCGTGCAGGTGCACGACGATCGCGCCCTGGTCGGCGAACGCCATGAGCCACGGCAGATCGGCTTCGCCGAAGGCCTTGGTCTGGAACCGATGGTCGAGGTAGAGGCAGCCCAACACGGCGTCCCCGACCCGCAGTGGCACGGCCAGGACCGAACGCAAGCGCAGGTCGGCGACGCTGCGCGCCGCCCCGAGTTCGCCGTCCTGGGCGTCCTCGCTCCACACCGCCTCGCCGCGCAGCGCCCGCTGCAGGATGGTCGACGAGAGCTTGCGCTCGGCGTTGGCGATCGCTTCGCGGTCGAGGTTGCGCGCCAACTCGACCTTCGCACCCTGCGGCCCCTGCACGACCAGGAAGCCGCGCTCGGCACCGAACAAGCGCACCGCTTCGTCGACCAGCACGGTCAGCACCTTCTGCTGGTCGGCGGCCGCGGCCAGGCGGTGGTTCACCTGCAGGATCGCCAGGGCGCGCTGCTGGTCGGCGGGGCGCGGTTCGCCGCGCAGCCGCTTCAGGAACTCGGGCCAGTGTGGCATGGGCGACGCTCAGGAAGCCGCAGCCGAGGCCGCGCCGGTGCGTTCGCGCTGCAGCAGCGCCGCTTTGCGCGCGAGGCCCCAGCGGTAGCCGCCGAGGCGGCCATCGCCGCGCACGACGCGATGGCAGGGCACCACCACGGCCAGCGGATTGCGGGCGCAAGCCCCGGCGACGGCACGCACCGCGGTGGGCAGGCCGAGGTCGTTCGCCAGCTGGGCATACGAACGGGTGGTGCCGGCGGGGATCGCGCGCAAGCCCCGCCAAACGCGCTGCTGGAACGGGCTGCCGCGCGGATCGAGGAGTAGGTCGGCGCGGCCGCCGCCATCGACGGCGGCGAGCACGGCGGCGAACCAGGGCGCCCCGGCGCTGGCAGGTTCGCAGTGGGCTCCGGGCAGGCGGGAGCGCAGGTCTTCGAGCAGAGCCGCGGGGTCCTCCCCGAGCAGGATGGCGACCAGGCCGCGAGCACTGGTGGCCGCCACCACCGTGCCCAGGGTGGAGCTGCCGGAGGCGAACTGCAAGGTCTCGGCGCGGTGCGTGGCGAGGACCGCGCGCGGCAGGGTGGTCGGCATGGGCGAGAGCGTGGGCGCCTCGGCCCGCGGGCGCCAGCCCTTCGGCGCGATTCGTCCGCCACCCGAGACACGGGGGCCCGTTGCCGAGAGACTACGGCCATGTCCATGGCAACCTCCCGGTGCATCTCCTCCACGGCGGCGCTGGCCAGTGCGCTCACCAGCGTGCTGCTCGCCCAGGCCCCGACGCCGAGCACGACGCCCCGCTCCGCCGAGGCCATCACCGCCGAGCTCGACGCCCTGTTCCAGCCCCTGGTGGCCGGCGGCCTCTGCCCCGGCCTCGTGGTCGGCGTGCTCGACGGCGATTTCCGCTGCGTGCGCGGCTACGGCCAGCGCGCCGCCGACCAACCGACCCAGCCCACTGGCGCGACCCTCTACGAAATCGGCTCCAACAGCAAGGTCTTCACCGGCCTCCTGCTGGCCGATGCCGTGGTGCGTGGCGTGGTGCGCCTCGACGACCCGGTGCAGAAGTTCCTGCCCGAAGACGTGCCGCTGCCGAGCCACGAGCCGGACCAGCCGATCCTGCTGTGGCACCTCGCCACCCACAGTTCGGGGCTGCCACGGCTGCCCGACATGAAGGGCAGCGACCCCCAGGACCCCTACGCACACTTCACGGTCGAACGCCTGCATCAGGCCCTGCCCAAACTGCGCGTGCGGCGCGCGCCTGGCGCCAAGTACGAATACAGCAACCTCGGTGCGGGCCTGTTGGGCCACGTGCTCGCCCGCGCCCAGGGCTGTGCCGACTACGAGAGCCTGCTGCGCGAACGCCTCTGCAAGCCACTCGGCCTCGCCGACACCGTGGTGGCGCTCACGCCGGAGCTGCAGCAGCGCCTCGCGCCGCCACACGACGCCGATGGCGACCCGGACCACCTCTGGGACCTGGCCGCGCTGGCCGGTGCTGGCGGCATCCGCAGCACGGTCGACGACCTGCTGCGCTTCCTCGGCGCCCAGATCACCCCACCGGAGCCCCTGGCGGCGGCCGTGCGGCTCAGCCAGCAGAAGCACCACGACGGCCAGAACGGCATCGCCATGGCGCTTGGCTGGCACCTGGCACGCGACGGCGCGACGTTCGTGCACAGCGGCCAGACCGGCGGCTACCACTCCTACTGCGCGGTGGTGCCGAGCACGCGCCGCGCAGTGTGTGTGCTGACCAACAGCCCGACCGGCCAGATCGACGTGGCCGGTGAACGCTTGGTGCAGTTCCTGCACGGCATGTCGGTGGCCCCGCTGGCCGTCGCGCCGCCGGTGGCGCTCGAACGCAGCGTGCTGGCGCGCTACGTCGGCAGCTACCGCATGAACACGCTGCTCAAGTTCACGGTGACGCTCGGCGAACGTGGCCTCTCGGCGCAATTGACCGGCCAGCCGGCGTTGCGCATCCACCCCCGTTCGGCCACCGAGTTCGCCTACCGCGCGGTCGACGCCAGCATCACGTTCGAACTGGACGGCGAGACGGTGACGGCCTTGGTCTTGCACCAGAACGGCCAAGACGTCCGCTGCGAACGCATCGCAGCGCCAGCGGCAGCCGGCAAGTGACGCATGGGCCGGCCGCCACCGGCGGCCGGCGCGGGACCCGCCCTCAGGTGGGCGGGGCGAACTGCCGATAGCACGGGGACCAAGGAGACGGCGCAATGACCGAGACAGGCAATCCCCGAGTGGTGCTGGTGGTTCCAACCGTGCGGCAGGAGTGCATGCGGCAGTTCCTGGACGCGTGGGAACCCGAGTTCGCGGGCCACGAACTGATCGTCGTGGAAGACAACCCCGAACGCACCTTCGAACTGCGCAGCAGCGCGCGCATCACGCACTACAGTTGGCGCGACATCGACCAGACGCTCGGCGAGAACCGCTGGATCGTGCCGCGGCGGACCGACTGCGTGCGCAGCTTCGGCTACTGGCAGGCGTGGCGCAGGAAGCCCGACCTGATCGTCACCCTCGACGACGATTGCCTGCCGCCGGCGTCCGGCCCGCGCGGCTTCCTGGCCGCGCACTGGCGGCGGCTGGAGCAGGGCGGCGGCCACGACGCGTGGGTGTCGACCACCAGCGGCACCGTGCCGCGCGGTGTGCCCTACCACGAACGGCAGCGCCGCCAGCGCGCGGTGATCAACCACGGCCTGTGGACCAACGTCATCGACTACGACGCGATCACGCAATTGAGCCAGGTGCGCACGCCGACGCCGGTCGACTTCCCGGACCAGACCATCCCGCGCGGCGCCTTCTATCCGATGTGCGGCATGAACCTGGCGTTCCGGCCGGAGATCACGCCGGCGCTGTACTTCCTGCTGATGGGCCGCGACTTTGGCGTCGACCGCTTCGGCGACATCTGGGCCGGCCTGTTCAGCAAGCGCATCTGCGACCATCTCGGTTGGGCGGTCAACAGCGGCAGCCCGACCGTGCACCACGCGCGCGCCTCGAACGTGTGGGCCAACCTGCGCAAGGAAGCGCCCGGCATGGAACGCAACGAGACGCTGTGGCGGCTGGTCGACGGCACGGTGCTGACCGCGACCACGCCGGCCGGTTGTTACCGCGAACTGGCCGCGGCGGTGGCGGCGGTCGCCGGCGACGATGCGTGGCTGCAGAAGGTGGCCACGGCGATGCGCCTCTGGAGCGAGCTGTTCGTCGAACCCACCGTGGCTCTGCAGCCGCAGCCGGGCCAGCGCGAGAAGGTGCCCGCCGGAGTGTTGGCGTGAGTGCTGGGGCCGCGGTGGCGCTGCCCCGGGTGGCGGTGGTGTTCGCCGTCTGCAACCACCGCGCCACCTTGCCAGCGCTGCTGGCGGCACTCGAACGCACCGACTGGCCGGAGCTGCAGATCGTCGCCGTCGACTGCGGTTCGACCGACGGTTCCCTGACGCTGCTGCGCCAACGCGCCGCGGCCTCAGGGCTGCCGTTCACACTGCTCGAACTCCCCGGGGTCGGCCGCGCCACGGCCCTGCAAGCCGGCTTCGACACCGCCGGCACCGCCGACGTGGTGCGCGTGCACGCCGACGTGGTGCCCGACGGCACCGCGTGGCTGCACGGCCTGCACCGCGTGCTGGTCCAGCATCCCGAGTGCGGCATCGTCGGCGCGAAGATCGCGCTGGCCACCGGCCGCCTGCAATCGTGCGGTCGCAGCCTGATCTCCGGTCTCGGCATCGCCGGCGACTGGAGCAACCTGCGCTGGCAGGAGGGCGACCGCGACGAAGCAACCCGTCCGACCGAAGTCGACGGCGTGGCCGGCGAACTGTGCTGGATCCGCCGCACCGTGCTCGACCGGACCGGTGGCCTCGACGCCAACTTCGATCCGGTGTTCGGCGACGACGACGATCTGTGCCTGCGTGCGCGCTGGCACGGCTTCGCGGTGTTCGTCGAACCCGCCGTGCGCGGCGTGCACTTCGGCCCGCGCTGGACGCCGTCGACCAACGCCAGCATGGCGGAGCCCAGCGGCCAACTCGAGCGCTGGCTCACCGACCGCACCGCCCTCGCCACCGCGCACCGCGACTACTGGCAGCGCAAGTGGGGTTTCGACCCGGCCGCCCCCGACCTGCACGAGGTGCGCCGCCGCTATGGCCACACGCGCATCTGCTGGCGCATCGGCGAACGGCTCACCGAACGGCTCGCTGCGCAACCGGCCGTCGACGCCTGCCTGGTGACGTGGAACAGCCGGCAGCTGCTGCCGCGCATGCTGGACGCGCTGGCCGAGACGCAGTACCCGAACCTCGAAGTCTGGATCGCCGACAACGGCAGCACCGACGGCACGCGCGAGTACCTGGCCGAACGCCGGGCCGACTTCCCGTTCCCGCTGCACGTGCTGGAACTGCCGCAGAACATGGGCGTGGCGCAGGGCCTCAACGTGGCGTTCGCCGCGGGCAAGGCGCCGCTGGTCGCCCGACTCGACGACGACACCATCGTCTCGCCCGAGTGGCTCGAACGGCTGGTGCCGCGTTTCCACCAGCGTCCCTACGCCGGCATGGTCGGCCCAGCCATCGACAACGACAACGAAGGCGCGGGCCTGCAAGCCGGTCCGTGCCGCGAATGGCCCGCAGGCCTGCCCGGCAACCGCGCGCAGGACCACGGCGTGGCACAGGGCCTGGTGCGGGTGGTCACCGTGCGCGGCTGCTGCAACCTGTACCGGCGCTCGGTGTTCTCGACCATCGGCCTGCTCGACGTGCGCTTCTCACCGAGCCAGTTCGACGAGTGGGACCACCACGTGGCCTTGTGCGTCGCCGGCTACGAGGCGCTGTACGACGGCTCGGTCACGGTGCGCCACCAATTGACGCAAGGGCGCGTGGCCACGCCGGCGGCCCGCGCCAATTCGTTCGGCAACCACGCGAAGTCGCGCGGCAAGTGGAGTCCCGACCACGTCGAAGCGCTGCACCGTGGCATCGATCTGTCGATCGACGGCCGCCTGCTGCCGCCCGACGGCGACACCTCGGCCTTGCGCGCCCACCTGCCGCGAGTGCCGGCCGGGCCGCCCGGCCCAGTGCCCCGCGACCCGGACGAATTGGCGGAGCTCACGGCGCGGGCCCGGCGCTGCAGCCTGCTGCGTTCGCCGGACGGGCCGCTGGCGCCATGGTGGCACCACCAGCTCGAGTTCGCGGAAGAAGCGCAGCGCCTCGGCGACCCGCGCAGCGCTGCGGTGGCCCAATGCGTGCAGGATCTCTGGAGCCACGAGCCGCGCACGCTCCTGTTGGTGGCCAGGCAGTGGGCCGCGGACGGCGACCTGGAGCGCGCCAGGACCCTGGCCGAACGGGCGACCTGGCTGGCGCCCGATCGCCCGGAGGTCGCGCTCGCTGCGGCCGAGCTGCGCACGCCCCGCGGGGCCCCGGCGGTGCCTCGCACCGATCGCACCGAACCGCCCCAACCGCGCGTGCTGTTGCTGCCACCGCTCGACGACGGCCAGGAGCAGGCCCAGCGTTCCGCGCGGCTGGTCCAGGCCGCGCTGCACAGCATCGGGATCGCCGCGGCGATCGAAACCCGCCTGACTCCGGACCTGCGCGGCGCCACGGTGGTGCACGCGTTCGGCCTGCTCGATGCGCCGACCTTGCTCGGCCGTCTGCAGGTCGTGCGCGCCATGCAAGCGCCGACCCGCATCGTCCTGTCGCCGCTGCTCGGCGACGCTGGCCGCGCGCGCTGGCTCGAGCAGGTGCTCGGCAGCAACCAGCTGCGCAGCGCCCAGGAACTGCGCGGCGTGTTCGCCGCGCTCGCCAACGGCAAGGTGCGGCTGGAGGGCTGCAAGGACGGTCGCTACGACCCGCCCGAGCCGAGCCACGTGCGCGCCTACGAGGCTCGGTGTCTGTCGTTCTGCGACGCCGTGCTCGCCCACCGTGCCGAGGATCTGACCTGGCTCGCCACACGCCACCCCGGACTGCCGCCGCGACACTGCGTGCCCGAAGGCGTGCCCTGCATCCCCACGCCGCCGCCGACCCAGCGCGAACCGATGGCGCACGGGGCGCTGTTCGTCGGCCCGCTCGATCTGGTCGACGGGCACCTGGCCACCGTGCTCGCGCTGCAGGGCTCGGGGCTGCCGCTGACCTTGTACGGCCGCAGCCAGCCGAAGGTCGCCGGCTGGCATCTGCGCAGCCTCGGTGGTCCCGCAGTGCACTGGCGCGGCCCCCTGGACGATCAGGGCCTGCTGGCCGCGTGTGCCGCCAGTGCCGTGCTGGTCTGGCTGCCCGCGGCACCGGTGTCGTTCGATCTGCCGCTGCGCGCCGCCGTGGCCGGCTGTGGCCTGGTGCTGCCGAAGGGTGTCGGTGCCGAGGCGGTGTTCGGCGCACTCGCGAGCTACGTCGACCCCGCCGACCTCGCCGGCGTGCGCACCGCGGCGCTCGCCGAGGCCGCACACGCGCGCGACCCGGCACGCGCGCCTGCGCGCGCGGCACTGCGCGAGGCCGCCTCGCTGCAGCGCTACGGCGCCGCGCTGGCAGCGGTCTATGGCCTGCCAGGGTCCTACACGTTGCCGCAAGCGGTGCGCCAAGCCGGCCAGACGCACGGGCTGCCGGCGGCCGCGCACCTCGCCTGCCGCACGGGGTGACGCCCATCGCTTGTGCGGCGATCGGCAGCCCACTAGCGTACGCGGATGAATGTGGCCCTGGTCGACCAGCGCTCCGCGTGGCGTTCGCTGTCGTACTTCGTCTTGCGCCATGTGCTCCGCCACGAACAGATCACGGCGCGGCTGCCGGGCCTCGACCTGCGCATCCGCGCCTACACCCGCGACTTGATGGGGCGGCACCTGTACAAGCGCGGGCAATACGAGCAGATCCTCAGCAACTTCGTGTTGCACGAACTGCAACTCGCCGACGACGCCGTGGCGCTCGATCTCGGGGCCAATCTCGGCTGGTACTCGCTGTTGCTGGCCCGGCGCTGGCCACAGCTGCGCATCCACGCCTTCGAGCCCGAGCCGCGCAATCTGGCGCTGCTCGAGCGCAATGTCCGAGACAACGGCATCACCAACGTCACCGTGCACGGCGCAGCGGTCGCGGAGCGCGGTGGCACCATGGAGTTCTATCCCTACCCGGAGAAGAACATGGGGCGCCACTCCCTGGTCCCGCAGCCCGGGTGCACGCCGATCACGGTGCCGGTGACGACCGTCGACGATTTTCTGCAGCGCGCGCAGCTGGATCCGGGCGCCGTCCAGTTCGTGAAGCTCGACGTCGAAGGCTACGAGCTGCCGGCGCTGCAAGGCGCCCGATCCCTGCTCGCGGCACGACCTCGCATCCTCGCCGAGTTCGCGCCGAAGTACCTGCGCCGCGCCGGCCAGGACCCCGCGGCGCTGCTGCAGTTCCTGCAGGATGCGGGGTTCCGGCCGTTCTCGTGCACGGCTCGCGGTGTGCAGCCATTGGACTTGACCGGCCTCGCGGACGGCATGCGCCGCGTGGACATCCTGTGGCAGAAAGCGGGCTCCTGAGCCCCGCCGAGTGCGCCGCAGCCACGCGGCCACTCGGCTCGCAGTGCCTGCAGATCCGTGCCCCGCGGGGCCGGATGCGGTAGCCTCGGCGGCCTCGCATGCGCTCTTCCTACTTGGTGTTCGGTCAGCCCCTGATCGAGCCACCCGAAATCGACGAAGTGCTCGCCTCGCTGCGCTCGGCGTGGCTCGGCACCGGACCCAAGGTCGCCGAGTTCGAACGCCGCGTGGCCGCCTACAAGGGCGTGCCGCACGCCCTGGCCCTGAACTCCTGCACCGCCGGACTGCACCTCGCCTGCCTGGTGCTCGGCCTCGGGCCGGGCGACGAAGTCATCACCACGCCCCTGACCTTCTGCGCGTCGGTGAACGCCATCGTGCACGCCGGGGCCACCCCGGTGCTGGCCGACGTCGATCCGCTGACCATGAACCTCGATCCGGCCGAGGTGCGGCGCAAGATCACCAAACGCACCAAGGCGCTGCTGCCGGTGCACTTCGCCGGGCGCCCCTGCGCGATGGCCGAACTGATGGCGATCGCGGCCGAACACCGCCTCAAGGTGATCGAAGACTGCGCCCACGCCATCGAAACCGAGTACCGCGGCCAACGCGCCGGCACCATCGGCGACCTCGGCGTGCTGTCGTTCTACTCGACCAAGAACATCGTCACCGGCGAGGGCGGCATGGTGCTGACGCGCGATCCGGAGCTGGCCCGCCGCATCAAGGTGATGGGCCTGCACGGCATGTCGGCCGACGCCTGGAAGCGCTTCTCCGACGACGGCTACAAGCACTACGACGTCGAGGAGATCGGCTTCAAGTACAACATGATGGACCTGCAGGCGGCGATCGGCATGCACCAGATCGGCCGCGTCGAAGCGTGGTGGCAACGGCGCTGGCAGATCTGGCAGCGCTACCTGCGCGAACTCGGCGATCTGCCGCTCGGCTTGCCGGCTGGCTGGCCGGCCGACGAACGCCACGCACTGCACCTGTTCGTGCTGCAAGTGGATCGCGCCCGCTGCGGCCGTTCGCGCGATGAGCTGCTGATGGATCTGCATCGGCAGAACATCGGTTCCGGGGTGCACTACCGGTCGATTCCGAGCCTCTCGGTCTACCAGCGACGCTTCGGCTGGCGACGCGAGGACACGCCGGTGGCGACGGCACTCGGCGACCGCGCCCTGTCGCTGCCGTTGTCGCCGAAGCTCACCGACGACGACGTGGGCGACGTGATCGCGGCGGTGCGGCACGCGCTGCGGCGCTGAGCGGCGCGCAGGCCGTGCCCAGGCACCGAGCCGAGCGCTAGAATGCCCGGCTTGCCCGCCACCCGCACCATGCCTTCCATCCACAGTTTCCTGCCGGGCCTCGCCCTGCTGCTCGCTCTCCTCGCGTCCAGCCTCACCGCCCAGCGGCCGAAGACCGCGAGCGATGCGCTCGAACGCTGGCAGAAGGTCCAGGACCAACCCGAGGCCGAGCGCAAGCGCGCGGTGCAGGACCTCGGCGACTTCGACAGCCCGGAGATCACCGCGGCCCTGCTGGCCGAAGCGGAACGCGCCCAGGAGCTGGCCCACGTACAGACCGTGGTGCGCGCACTCGGCAGCAAACCGCGGCCGGGAGCCGTGCCCGCGCTGCGCAAGGCGTTCCAGCAGGCGAGCAACAACCGCCTGATGGAGAGCGCCGCCGAAGGCCTGGCCAACCAAGGCGATGCCGGCGTGCAAGCCCTGGGCGAACTGCTCGCCGCCGAACCGAAGGCCGGCACCCGCCGGTTCGCCCTGTGCGACGGCTTGGGCCGCGCCACCGGCGACCGCGCCCGCGACCTGCTGCTCGGCGAACTCAAACTGGTCGGCGGCCGCGACCGCCTGCCGCTGCTGCGCGCCCTGGCCAACCGCGCCGACGATGCCTTGGTCGACGCAGCCCGCCTGTCCCTGTGCAGCGACAAGGACGCGCTGGTGGCCGCCACGGCGTTGCGCCAGCTCGCCGACCACCGCCACGCCGAAGCGCAGAACCAGGCCCGCTTGCTGTTGAAGCGCCTCGGTGCCGATGCCTCCTCCGAGCACTACACCGCAGCCCTGCGCGGCCTCCTGGTGGCGCCCACCACCGCCGAGCCCGAACTGGTGCTGGCCGCCGCTGCACGCGCCGAGGATCCGTTCGGCCAGGCACTGGCGCCGGCCTGGGCCGAGGCATTGGGCCACGCGGCGTTCCTGCGCTGGTTCGTCGACCAGGCCGCCCAGCGCAAGGCCCCAGCCGAACGCACCCTGGCCGCGCAGGTGCTCGGCATGGCCCCCGCCGCGCAGCGGCCCAGCACCGTGCCGACGCTGCTGCGCCTGCTGGGCAACAAAGAGATCGAAGTGGTGCGCGCCACCGTGCAGGCCCTGGTCGGCTGCGGTGCCGAAGCCGCCGAGCCACCGCTGCAGAAGCTGCTGCAAACCGGCGCCGAGTCGCTGCAGCCGATCGCCCTCCACGCGCTGCACGAACTGCAGGGCCGCACCCCGGCGTTCGCCGAACAACTGGTGCAGCTGGCGACCACCGCCAAGGGCGCCCCCCTGCGCGCCGCTGCGCTGCAGCTGCTGCCGCGGCTGCCCCAACTGGCCCCCGACAGCGCCCTGGCCGCGGCCACCGGCAACCTCGGCCACGCCGCCTGGCCGGTGCGCAGCGCGGCGATCGACGTGCTGGTGCACCTGCGCCACAAAGAGGCCATCCCCCTGCTGATCGACCGCCTCGAAGCCGAACGCGGCCGCCTGCAGCTCGACGTCACCGATGCGCTCTACGAGTTGACGGCGCTGCGCTTCGCCGACGCAACCGCCTGGCGGGCGTTCTGGGCCCGTGACGGGGCTGGCTTCACCGTGCCGGCATCGCCGAAGCAGAAGGCCAAGGACAAAGCCCGCGAGACTGCGCGCGACAAAGCGCCGCAGACGGTCGCCAGCTACTGGAACATTCCCGTGCGCAGCGACCGGGTGGCGTTCGTGGTCGACGTCTCGGGCAGCATGAACCAGCCGTTCGGCACTGGCGGCAGCACGCGCCTCGACGAAGCGAAGCGCCAGCTGGTGCGGGTGTTCGGCATGCTGCCGGCCAAGGCCAAGGCCAACGTCATCACCTTCGCCACGGGCACCGACGCCTGGGCGACCGGCCTGCAGGCGATCGACGACAAGGTGAAGAAGGCGTTCGAGCCCTGGGCCCAGGCCCTCGCCACCAAGGGCGCCACCAACGTGCACGCGGGGCTGCAGCGCGCCTTCGCCGATCCGGAAGTCGACACGATCTTCCTGCTCACCGACGGGCAGCCGAGCACCGGCGAGATCGTCGCCACCGACGCGTTGGCCCGCGCGGTGCAGCAGTGGAATCTCGGCCGCAGCCTGCGCATCCACACGATCGCGCTCGGCGGCAGGAGCGACTTCCTCGAGCGCCTGGCACGCGAATCCGGCGGCGAGCACACGGTTGCGCGCTGAGCCGAGGCTTCGGGAGCTCCGGCAGGCAACCCCTGCCCGCACGCTACCGATGCTGCGCGCCGGCAGGCGCGCAGCGAGGACCTGAGCAAGGGCGCGCCTACGGCGCGCGCAGGCTCAGAACACCACCTGGAAGAACACGCCGAACAGGTTGTTCCAGTCCGAATCGCCGCCGATCCGGAGCTGCTGGCGCGTCATCTCGAACTGCGTCTTGCAGCTGTGGCCGTGGTAGAAGGCGTTGACGACGGCCGACACCTCGCGGATGCGGGCGTTCTGGAGGGGCGTGCCGCCGTCCAAAGTGGTTGGGTCGATCTCGTCACCGCGCAGATCGCTGTAGCGCAGACCCACGCCCCAGCGCAGGTCACTGCTGCCCAGCTTCGGCAGCACGTACATGCCCTGCCCGTAGAAGCCACTGCTGCTGAGGCCGGTGTCGCCCTGCGGCTCGTCGCGGCGGAAGAAGCACTCCGCCTGCACGCCGAAGCCGCAACCGAAGTCCCACGCGGTGTTCAGGTTCAGCTGGGTCGCTTCGACATCCGCTTCGTCCTCGACCGGCTTGTTGTTGCCGAACATGCCGCCGGCACCCACCGTGCCGCGGGTCTTGCCGTCGTTGTTGACGTTGCCCTGCTGCCAGAACTCGCGCAAGTCGCCACCGAACAGGTTGCCGAACACGTCGTAGGCGACGCTGCCGACGAACGTCAGCTCATTGTCGTCGTTGGCCGACTGGGCCGGCCGGGCCTGACGCAGCGGGCTCACGTCGCCGTTCTGCGCACCGGCCGTCCAGTGCAACCGGCCGTCGAGGTTGCGCCCGTGCAGCCAGGCACCTTGGTTGCGCTGGCTGGAGAACGCCTGGCTGGTGGTCGAACGGTTGGCGAAGAAGAACCCGGTGGCGAAGCCAGTGGCTTCGAGGCCCAGGTAGGACTTCGCGAGACCCACGCGCAGGCCGATGGAGTCGTTGCCGTTCTCCAGGAAGTTCCACTGCGCCCAGGCGTCGAGCACCGGGCCCGTGTCGGCAACCCCATCGACCTCGTCGGCTTCGTCGAACAGCACCGTGCCGCGGTCGGTGTACTCGAGCTGCAGGAAGTACTGGATGCTCCGGCGGAACACATGGCCGCGCAGGGCGCTGCGGGCGCGCGTCAGGTCGAAGTCGTTGGTGTCTTCGCCGTCACCCATCCGGCCGTACTGCCAACCCGCTTGGGCGTAGTTGAGCAGCGTCAAGGAGAATGCCTCACCGGCATCGAACGTGAGACCCCTGCCGGGCGTGTAGCTGGTGTCGAGCTTGACACCGCTGGGGGCGCCGTCTTGGGCAACGGCGAGGGACGCGAGGACAGCAACGGCCAGGATACGGGAACCGAGGTGGTTGGTCATGCTTGTCGGGTTGCTCCCCGAAGGGAGTGGGTTTGGAAGACGAACCCGTCCAGGTGCGGCCGGCCGCAATGCGGTCCGCCGCGCGAGAACGAGGAAGTGCCCATGGTAAGGCACCCCCCCGAGGCGCTTTCCACCTCTTTCCACATCAATCTACGAACTTATCCACATACACAATCCGACGGCGCCGTAGCCGGCCTGGGCAGCACCATCCAGGAGAAACGGTGCACCGAAGCCTGAGGACCCAGGCCTGACAACCCACCCACCCCTATCCTGTCCGGATGCGCTGCCTCCTCCCCCTGCTTCCCGTGGCGCTGTGCGCCCCTGGCTTGGCGGCCCAGGAACGCCTGCCTCTGCGCGACGGCTGGACGATCACCGCCGAAGGCCTTGCCGGCGCCGAGCCACGTCCCGTGACGCTGCCGCACACCTTCGAAGACGTGTTCGGCTCGCAGTTCGACGGCGTGGCCAGGTACCGACTGCGCTTGCCCCTGCCCGCCGCACGCCGCGCCGCCGTGCGCGTCGAGTTCGCCGGGGTCGCGACCCATGCCACGGTGTTCTGCAACGGCCAGCCCGTGGCCGAACACCTGGGCGGCTGGACGCCATTCCGCGCCGACCTGACCGCGGCGCTGCGCTGGAACGGCGAAGACGTGCTCGAAGTGCGCGTCGACGAGCGGGTGGGCCACAACACCCAAGGCTTCCTGCCGATCGTGCAACCACACTTCGGCGGCATCTGGCAGGGTGTCACCCTCTGCCTCGACGACGGGCCGGTGCTGGACCACCTGGCGGCTTTCTGGTTCGGCAGCGCCGACGGCGTACTGCGCTACCAGTTCGCCGCGCTGCCGCCGAGCGCCGAGGGACTGCAGCTCGAACTGCACGTGCTCGACGGCGGCAAGACGGTGGCGAGCACCACCGTGCCGTTCGCTGCTGCAACCGCGGTGCAAGGCGAACTGACCGTTCCCGGGGCCGCGCCGTGGTCGCCGCACGACCCGCACCTGTACACCGTGCAAGCCCGCCTGCTCGCGGGCGAAGTCGAGCGCGACCGCATCCAGGGCCGAGTCGGGTTCCGCACCCTGGCCGCGGACGGCACCCGGATCACCTGGAACGGCGCGCCGCTGCAACTGCGCGGCGTGCTGCACTGGGGCTACGCACCGCCCCACTTCGCCCCACCGAACGACCGCGAGTTCTGGCGGCGGCAGCTGCGCGACTTCCAGAGCCTCGGTTTCAACTGCCTGAAGTGCTGCCTGTGGGTGCCGCCGCGCTGCGTGTACGAACTGTGCGACGAACTCGGCATGCTGGTGTGGCAGGAGTATCCCACTTGGCATCCGCGCATGGACCAGGCGCACCAGGCCGAACTGCTGCGCGAATACGGCGAGTTCTTCGGCCACGACCGCAACCACCCGTCGGTCGCGTTCCGCAGCATCACCTGCGAGACCGGGCACGGCGCGGACTTCGCGGTGGTGAAGGCGCTGTTCGACGCGTGCAAGGCAGCGGTGCCGAACACGCTGGTGGTCGACGACAGTTCGTGGATCGGCTGGCAGCGCATCACGGATTTCTGGGACGAACACCCCTACGGCAACAACTCGTGGCTGCCCGGACGCCTCGCCGACTTCCGTCGGCACCTGGCGGAGAAAGGGCAGAAGCCACTGCTGCTCGGCGAGTGCATCGCCGCCGACACCTGGCTGCCGAGCGACCGCTGGCGCGCGCAGCACGGCAGCGAGGTGCGCTGGTGGCAGCCGAGCTGCTGGCAGTCGCAACTGGAGTTCGAGACGTGGCTCGGCGGGCGATTCGGCCCCGCCACACTGGCGTCGCTGCTGCCGCTGTCGCTCGACTTCGGCCTGCGCAACCGGCAGTTCCAGATCGAGCAACTGCGGCTCGGCATTCCCGACGCCGGCTACGTGGTGTCGGTGGCGCGCGACATCCCCAAGTGCCGCATGGGCCTCTACGACGAGCATGACCAGCTCAAGTGGCCAGCCAGTGCGTGGGCCTGGCACGGCAACACCATGCTGTGCCTGGACCTCGGCGGCGCGCGCCGCGCACTCGACCCCGGGGAACTCGAGGTGCCGGTGCGCATCAGCCACTACGGCCGCGGCGCCGTGCGCGGCCGCCTGCAGCTCGCGTGCCCGCAGCTCCACGTGCGCACGTCGTTCGAGGTCGACCTGGCACCCGGCACCGTCAGCGAACCGTTCGTGCTGCGCCTGCCCGAAGCCGCGACCACACTCGAACGGGTGCGGATCACCGCCCAGCTCACCGACAGCCACCCGGCGCAGAGCCACTGGGATCTCTGGCGGGTGCCGGCGTGGCGCGACGCGGGAGACCGCAGCGTGCTCGAAGTCGACCGCCTGACGCCCGAAGTGCTGGCCCTGCTCGAACAGGGCGCCCGGGTGCTGCTGCACGCCGGTGACCGTCCAGGCTCGCTGCGCACCGAGGGCATGTGGTTTCTGAAAGGTGCGCCGTTCGCGCCGCCGCACCCCTGCCACACGCGCCTGCCGCGCGAACTCTTGTGTGAGCTGGCGTCGTTCGATCTCGAATCGGGGCGCACGCTGCCTTGGGACCTGCTGCGCGCGGAATTCGAGCCGATCCTGGCGTTCTGGGAGACGCACGACATCGACCAGGTGCGCGCGCACCTGCTGGCCGGCGAGACGCGGGTCGGCAAGGGCCGCTTGCTCGCCACCACGCTGCGGCTCGACGGCGCACCACACGCACTCGGCAGCTACGTCGCCCACCAACTGCGCGAGCACCTGCGCACGGGGCATGAACCGCACACGGCCCTCGCCCCGGCAACCCTCGCCGCGCTGCGCGCGAAGTTGGCCGAGAAAGTGCGCGATCTGCCGGTGTGGCGGTTCCGCACCGATCCCGAGGACCAGGGACGCGCCGGCGGCTGGATGGCGTCCGACTTCGACACCAGTGGCCCCGAGTGGCGCGACCTGAAGGCCGGTTCGCACTGGGAGAACCAGGCCGAGGACCTGAAGCACTACACCGGCGTGGCCTGGTATCGGGTGACGGTCGAAGTGCCGCAGGACTGGGCCGGGCTGCCGGTGCGCGCGGTGTTCGACGGCGTCGACGATTCGTTCGAACTGTGGGTCGACGGCGCACCTGCCGGCACGTTCGGCGACGCCGCGACCAAGCATTCGATCTGGCTCGAACGGCAGGTTGCCGAGCTCGGCGAACGGCTGCCCCCCGGCCCCCACACCCTGACGCTGCGCGTGGTCGACCACGCCGGGGCCGGCGGGCTGTGGAAGCCGGTGTTCTTGACCACCGGGCCCACCGACGCGCGCAGCCGGCTCCTGCACTGAGCCACGCCGCTCACTCCAGTCGGAACTGCAGCCGCTTGGCCTGCCGCAGCACCACGCCGGCATCCATGTCGAAGTCGCAGAGGCGCACGGCGAAATAGACCGAACGCGAGCCGTCGCGGTGTTCGTCCACCGCCCATTTGCCGTCCCAGCCGAGCGGCGCCGGCGGCCGGGCCACCGCCACCACCTTGTCCACCACACGCTTGGTGCGCACTTCGACCGTGAACAGCAGGTCGTCGCGGTTGCGCCGGTGTTCGCCGTCCCAACTGCAATCGACGCCGACCCCGGCACCGCGCCAGGTGGTGATGCTCGGACCGAGTGTGTAGTTCCAGTCCGGCACCACGCATGCGGCCACCGGCCACCACTCGGCGGGCGCGTGCACCGTGATCTCGTTGCCGCGCAACTCGGCACGCGCCGGCAACACCCGCGGGGCGGCCGGCACGCGCAGCACGAACGCCGGATCGCCATAGCAGGCGGCGTTGTAGTACTGGTAGCGGTGCAGGCCACGCTCGGTTTCCCCGCGGGCCTGCAGCAACGCCTGCACACGATTCAGGGCGTGGCGGTGGGCGCGGCCGAGCGGCTGCCCGGCCAGCAGCGCATGCCAGAACTCACTGCGGTAGAACTCGCTCTGGCCCACCGCACGCCGCACGTTGCCGACGAACGCCACCGCGCCATTGCGCAACAGCCGCAGCGCCACCGACCGGTGCTCCGGATCCTGGTCGAGCGCCGCGGCGCTGCAGCCCGAGGACTCGACGACACACGGCGCCAGCAGCACCTTGGCATCGTGCTTCGCCGTGGTCCCGAGTTCGAGCCAGGAGGAATGGGAACCGTGGACCAGCACGCGCGCCGCGGCGAGCGGCGACGTCGCGTCGAACGGCTGCCCGCCCGGGTGCAGCGTCGGAGCTGCGAACCCATGGTTCTGCAACAGTGGCGCGGCGGCGCGTTCCCACTCGGCCATCGCCCAGGCGCTGTCGCTGCCGTCTGGCAGCAACCACTCGTAGGCGAGGTTCCGCGCCGCCTGCAGGAGGCCGGCGTGGCCGTCCTCGGCGACGAAGCGCGCGAACGCCACTTCGACGAACGGATCCGCGTCGGTGTCGCCGTAGCGCAGATCCGACGGCGGGTCGGTGTCGATGCCTTCGCCGGACGGCACCACGAAACTCGGCAGCAGCTCCGGCATCGCGCACAGAGACAGCAATTCCGGCTCGGCACCGAGCGACTTGCGGAACCCCGCCAGCGCCGCGCGCGCCGCGTCGGCGCTGGCCGGCGGCGTGTCGGCCGTGCCGAGCGGCACCACAGCACCGCCGCGTCCCGCAGCCAGCACCGCGGCCGCCAGCGACAGTTTGCGCACCTGGCCGCAGCCGCGGTCGGCCGGCACCGCCGCGGCGAGGTAGTCCACCGGCAGGTCGTGCCGACGCAGCCAGCGCGCCGCTTCGGCCGGCGTGCGCAGGGCTTCGCTGGTGGCGGCCGCCAAGGTCGGGCGCGCCTTGCCGAAGTCGCCGACCAGCAGCAGCGAACGGGTGCCGCGGGCCGTGAGCACGGCACGGGCGGCGGCGGTCAGGCCTTCGGCACCGGCGAACAGCAGCGGTGCACGGCAGCGGGTCGCCACCACCGCGCCGACCAGCGCCGCCGCGTAGTCGGCCGCTGGCACCACCACGGCCCGCGCACCGGGCGGCATGCGCAGAGCGAAGTCCGCCGCGGCGTGGTCCGCGTCGTCGACGGGCAGCCGTTCGCCAGGAATGCCGGCGATCGCCAGTTCGGCCGGAGCCGCGCCGAGCCACAGCAGGCGCGGCGGCTGCAAGCGGCGCACGAAATCGACCTGTTCGGGTGTGGGCACGCCGTGCTCGGGCACGGCGAGCACCAGCGGTGCACCGCCGTGCTGTGCCGCCGCCACCGGCAGCGCGGCGAGCAGGGCCAGGTCCTGCCAGGCAGCCGCAGCCGGCAGCGCAACCACCCACAGTGGGCCGCGCGCCGCGGTTTTTGGCGCCACCTGCGGTGCGGCCTGGGATGCCGCCTGGGCCATCGCGCCGGCGAGTGTGGCACCCAGGCCGAGGGCGAAGGCGGCAACGCGGCGCATTCGCGCAGTAGAGCCGAGTGCACCTGCCAACGCAGCCAGGAAGTCTTTAGCCAGACTTATTCTGCGGTTGTAACCGCAGTTTTTCTTTGGTTACGATCCCATCGCGGCCGTGGCCGCAACCGAACCACGGTTGCAAGAATTGGCCACGGCCGCTTGTTGCTGGGGGCCTTGCGCTTACGAGAATCCTCGCGCAGCGCGAGGATTCTCGAGACTACGGCCTAGAATGCGCTCGGCCGACGGTCGCGAAGTCGATCGCCTCGTGGCGCTGCCGATCGCGGACCTGGTCGGCCGAGGCTCTCAATCGGGCAAGAACTCGACCGAGTAGACATGCCCGGTGTCGTCGAGCCGCACCACCCCCCAATCGCTGTTGTAGTGCGGCAAGTCGCTGTGGCGGAACACCAGCGTGTTCTCCACGCGCATCTCGCCATCCGGCGTCTGCCAGCCGGTGCCGATCCTGTATCCGGCCATGACGGCCTTCGCCTGCATCATCGACATGCCGATCTGGACCCGCTCCAGGTCCCGGAGGAACACCTTGCGCGAACTCCACGGCACCCAATGCAGGACCGCCAGCGCCACGAGCGCGGCGGCCAGCAGGAGCTTCGTCGAACGCGGCACCGGCGTGCGCAACAACAGGCGCGCCAGCAGCGTCCAGCCGACCAGGACCCCGGCTGCGATGCCGTAGCAGCCGCGCGGCAATGGCGTGTCCACCAACAGCTCGACCAGCCCCGCACCCAGAATCGCAAGCCCGGCCAACACCCACAGGAAACAGCACAACGGCGCCACGGAACGCACCCGCATGGGCCCCACGGGATTCGTCGTCAATGCACCCACACCTGCACCTCTTGCGTCACGGACCTCCCGCGAACGGGAATGGCACCGCGGACCCGCACCCCGGCGAACCCGGCACCGGCCGGCAGCGCGCACGCCAGCCGCAGGTGCGGCCACCATGGCACCACGGTCGCGTGCGGCGCGCGCACCGCGCTGGGCGCGACCGTCCACGCGGCGAAGATGTGCTGCCACGCGGCAGCCGCTGCAGCACGTCGAATGTGGATCGGATCGACGCCGTACCACACCTCCTCCGGCACCACGACGGCGGCGTCGTGCCGGCGCGCGAGTTCGGCCAGGCCCTGGTCGACGCACTCGGCGCGGCGCAGCGCTTCGGCCCACGAGAAGCGCACGTGCCGCGGGAACAGCAGCGCACGCATGCATTCGTAGCCGAACGGATGCAGCCGGCGCAGGCGCACCATCGGCAGTCGAACCAACGTGAGCCGGGCCCCGTGGGCCCGGAGCCGGGCCGCCGCGGCATCGACCCATGCCAGCACCGTGTCGGGCGACTGCCCATACATCAGGTCGTTGCCCACATCGGTGATCAGGGCGTGCGCCACCGGGGTCGCTTCCAGCGTGCGCCACAGAGTGCTCGCCAGAACCGACGGCAGGGTGCGCACCACCACGCGGCTGTCGAGGCCGAACGAACGGCCCCGGCCGGCGGCGACGTGCAAATCGGCCCTGCCGCCGAGGGCCGTGGCCGCAGCAGCCACCACTTGGCCGATGCCGCGCGACACGTTGCTGGCGCCGACCACCACCCCGACCGGGCGCGCGGCACCGCTGCCGGCGAGCTCGGTCGACGCACGGGTTCGACCAACCGCCGCAGCCTCAGCCATGGACCGCCAAGCCCACCGCGAACGCGCGGTGTTCGGCAGTGGCGCAACCCAGGTCGACCGCGCCGTGCAGCGCGGCAAGATCCTGCTGCAACGCCGCTGCCACCGGCAGCCACAGCCCGGGAAACTGCCCGCTGCGCAGCCAACCTGCGGCGTCGGGGCGCAATGCCACATAGCCGCCATGCACCAAGACGAACCAGTCCAGCGCCGCGTCTTCGGTGCGCCAGACCAGGTACTCACGCACGCCGTTGCGCCGGTAGACGTGCAGCTTCTGATGCAGGTCGTAACTGCTCGAACTGGCCGCGATTTCGACCACCAGCTCCGGTGCCCCGACCAGAAAACCATCGGCGGCAAGGCGCAGGCCGCCCCCGGCCTGCTTCGGCAGCGCCAAGAGCAGATCCGGCTGGGGTTCGTTGTCGAGATCGAGCCGCAGCGACGCGTCGATGCCGAACTGCAAGCCAGGAGTATGGGCCCGGTAACGGGCCAGCCATCCGGCCAACACCCCGTGGGGTGCTCCGTGTTGCAGATGTCGAACCGGTGACGCCATGAAGACAACTCCCTCGATGAGTTCGGCCTTCTTCAGGTGCGGCATCGCGGCATAACGCCGCTCGAACTCCGCCTGGGACAGGTTGTCCCCGGGGTGCAGGATCGGCGGTCGATGGGATGTCGGCATGAGTTGGGCCATACCCACAGGGAACGGCGACCCGCGAATCGTACCAGATTTCCCCCGACCAGGGCCCGGCCACCCCAACCTCCGGCGACTCCGCCGAAAGCCCCGGTGACGAACCACCCGCCGAGGGCCATGATGCTGAGCCCATGCCCTCGCTCCTCCGGCAGCTCCTGCCGTGGCTGTGCTCCGCCGCGGCACTCGCCCAGACTCCGCCCAACCAGGTGCGCTACGGCCGCGACGTGCGGCCGATCCTGGCCGACAAGTGCTTTCGCTGCCATGGCCCGGACGCCGGCACCCGCGAAGGCAAGCTGCGCCTCGACGAGCGCGACGCCGCGGTCGCCGTGCGCGCCGACGGCAGCCGCGCGATCGCGCCCGGCGACCACCGGCAGAGCTTGGTCTGGCAGCGCATCGGCCACACCGACCCGGCCGAACGCATGCCGCCGCGCAACAGCGGCAAGAGCGCGCTGACCGCCGCCGAACAGGCCACGCTGGCCGCGTGGATCGACGCCGGCGCCAGCTACGAGCCGCATTGGGCGTTCGTGCCGCCGCAGCGGCCCGCGGTGCCGCAGGTGCCGGGCGCCGAGCCGATCGAAGCGTTCTTGCGCGCGGCCCAGGACGCGCACGGCCTCACGCCAGCGCCCCTGGCCGACCGCAGCACGCTGGTGCGCCGCGCCTTCCTGGTGCTCACCGGACTGCCGCCGACGCCGGCCGAAACCGCGGCGTTCCTCGCCGACGCGCGGCCGGATGCGTTCGCCCGCCTGGTCGACACCCTGCTCGACAGCGAACCCTACCGCACTCGGTACGCCGAGCATCTGGCGTCGGTGTGGCTCGACGCCGCGCGCTACGCCGACACCTGCGGCATCCACATGGACGCCGGCCGGCAGATCTGGCCGTGGCGCGATTGGCTCTTGCGCGCGCTGCGCGACGACCTGCCGTTCGATCGGTTCGTGATCGAACAGCTGGCCGGCGACCAGCTGCCCGAGGCCACGCTCGACCAGCGCGTGGCGACCGGCTTCCTGCGCGCGCACGTGACCACCGACGAAGGTGGGGCGATCGACGAGGAGTACCGCGTCGAGTACGCGGCCGAACGCACCAGCACGGTGGGCAGCGTGTTCTTGGGCCTCACCGTCGGCTGCGCGCGCTGCCACGACCACAAGTACGACCCGGTGCGCCAGGAGGACTACTACCGCCTGTTCGCCTTCTTCAACCAGAACCAGGAGCCGGGCCTCTACTCCCAGGTGCCCGATCCGAACCGCGCGCTCGAGCCGTTCCTGAAGGTCCCGGACGCAGCGCTCGAGGCCGAGGCCCAGCGCACGACCGCGGCCCTGGCCGCCGCGGCAGCACAGCTCGAGGTGGTGCCGCCCGAGGAAGCCGCGCAGCGCGCCGCGTTCGACGCCGACCTGAACGCCCTCGGTGCGGTGCAGTGGCCCGCGACCCACGTGCTGGCGGCGCGCTCGCGGCACGGTGCTCGGTTGACGCTGCAGGGCGATGGCTCGGTGCTCGCCAGCGGCCCGAATCCCAAGCGCGACGTGCACGAACTGCAGCTGGCGACCGAAGGCGGCAACCTGCGGCTCCTGTGCCTCGAAGCGCTGCCCGATGCCAGCCTGCCCAATGGCCGGGTCGGCCGCGCGCCGAACGGCAACGCCGTGCTCGGTTCGTTGCGCCTGTGGGCGCGGCCGCTGGCCGGCGGTGAGTGGCAGCGCGTGCCCCTGGTATGGGCGGCCGCCGACTACGAACAGGACAACGGCGACTTCTTCGTCACCAACACGCTGCGCGACGACCCGCACGGTTTCGCGGTCGGCGCGCACCTGCGCCCGCCGCAGCCGGTGCGCGTGCTGTTCCTGGCCGCAGCCCCGTTCGGCGATGCCGCGGGCACCGAACTGCGCGTGGAACTGCACTACGACACGGTCTACGACCACCACGTGTTCGGCCGGGTGCGGCTCTCGGCCGGCGCGCTCGGCGACGGCCTCTTGGCGCGGCTCGGCAGCGCGCGCGGCGGCCTGCACTACGCGGGTCCGTTCGCGGCGAACGGCCCCGAAGCCCTCTACGGCACGGCGTTCGGCCCCGAACAGGCCGCGGCGTTCGCGCCGCAGCAGACCTGGGGCAAAGTCGGCTGGCGCTTCGACCCGGCGCTGCGCGAAGGCCAGGCCTATGACCGCCTGCCGGAAGGCCAGAACGCCACCTACGTGGCCCAGGAGCTGTTCCTGCCGCATGCCCGCGAAATCCGCCTGGGGCTCGGCAGCGACGATGGTTTCCAGCTCTACCACAACGGCCGCGAAGTCGCGGCCCGCCGCGTCGACCGTGCCGTGGCGCCCGACCAGGACCGCGCGGCGTTCACGGCCCCGGCCGGCCGTTCGCTGCTGGTGCTCAAGGTCGTCAACACCGGCGGCCAGGGGGGCGCCTACCTGCGCCACGACGAAGCGCCCGAACTGCTGTCGGGCGACCTGCGCCTGTGGCTCTTGCCGCCATGGGCGCGCGACGCGGCCCTCGACGCGCGCCTCGCCGCCGCCTGGCGGCAACGCTTCTCGCCGACCTTCGCCGCCGGCCGCGCGCGCGTGCAGGCGCTGCGCGACCAACTGGCCGAGCTCGACCGGCGCACGCCGCGCACCATGGTGATGCAGGATGCGCCGATGCCGCGGCCGACGTACGTGCTGCGCCGCGGCGACTACGACAAACCCGATCCGAACCGGCCCGTGACCGCCAGCCTGCCGGCGATGTTCGGCAGCCTGCCGGCCGACCAGCCGGCGAACCGCGCCGCGCTGGCGCGCTGGCTGGTCGCCGAGTCGAACCCGCTGCTGCTGCGCGTGCAAGTGAACCGTCTGTGGGAGTTCGTGTTCGGCACCGGCATCGTGCGCACCAGCGAGGACTTCGGCTTGCAGGGCGAATGGCCGAGCCACCCCGAACTGCTCGATTGGCTGGTCGCCGAGTACCGCAACCGCGGCCTCAGCACCAAGGCGCTGCTCAAACTCCTGTGCACCAGCACGGCGTTCCAACGCCAGAGCACCCTGCCGGCAGCCGCGCGCGCGCAGGATCCGCAGAACCGCCTGCTCACCGCGTTCCCACGGCGCCGGCTCGGCGCCGAAGCGATCCGCGACCAGGCGCTCTACGCGGCCGGGCTCCTGGTCGAACGGCTCGGCGGCCCCAGCGTGAAGCCCTACCAGCCCGACGGCCTCTGGCAAGAAGTGGCGATGCTGCAGTCGAACACCCGCGTCTACGAGCGCGGCAGCGGCGAGGCGCTCTGGCGCCGCAGTCTCTACACCTACTGGAAACGCGCCTGCCCGCCGCCGACCCTCCAGGCCTTCGACGCGCCGACCCGTGAGTTCTGCACCATCCGCCGCAGCAGCACCAACACGCCGCTGCAGGCCCTGGCGCTGTGGAACGACGAACAGTTCGTCGAAGCCGCGCGCCTCCTGGCCCAGCGCGCGCTGCAGGCCAGCGCCGACGATGCCACCCGCCTCGACACGGCCCACCAGCTCGCCACCGGCCGCCCGCTCGACGCCGACGAACGCACCGACGCCTTGGCCCTGCTCGCCACGCTGCGCACGCGCTACGGCAGCGACCGAACCGCCGCCGAGGCACTGGTCGCCGTGGGCCAGGCCCCGCGCGCTGCCAACCTCGACCCGGCCGAGCTGGCGGCGTTCACGCTGCTGGCCTCGGCGTTCCTGAACCTCGACGCCACGCTGTGCATCGATTGACCGTCTGCATCGATTGACCGAGGCCCCATGACCGACGATTCGCTGTTCTGGACCCGCCGCCGCTTCTTCCGCAGCAGCGCGGCCACCGTCTCCGGTGCCCTCGGCGCCATGGCCATGGGCGATCTGCTGCGCGCCAGCGCACCGCCGCCCCGGCCCCAGCCCGGGCCGCGCCCCAGCACCCACCACGCGCCGCGCGCCAAACGCGTGATCTACCTGCACATGGAGGGCGGGCCGAGCCACCTCGACCTGTTCGACCACAAGCCAGGGCTGGTCGATCGTTACGACCAGGACCTGCCCGAATCGGTGCGCAACGGCCAACGCCTCACCGGCATGACCTCCGGCCAGCAGCGCTTCCCGGTGGCGCCCTCCATGTTCCGCTTCCACCGCCGTCCCAACCGCCAGGACGGCGCCTGGATCAGTGAACTGCTGCCCCACCTGGGCCAACAGGCACACGAACTGTGCATCGTGCGCAGCATGCACACCGAGGCGATCAACCACGAGCCGGCGATCACCTTCGCCCAGACCGGCACGCAGCAGCCGGGCCGGCCGAGCATCGGCGCCTGGTGCAGCTACGGCCTCGGCAGCGACAACCGCGACCTGCCGACCTTCGTGGTGATGATCACGCAGGGCTTCGGCAACATGCAGGCACTCGCGGCCCGGTTCTGGGGCAGCGGCTTCCTGCCCAGCGAGCACCAAGGCTGCAAACTGCGCAACAGCGGCGATCCGGTGCTGTTCCTGCGCGATCCGCCCGGGGTCACGCGCCAGGACCGCCGCGCGATGCTGGATCTGGTCACGGCCTTCGGCCGGCGGCAGGCCGAGCGCAGCCTCGATCCCGAACTCGAAGCGCGTCTGGCGCAGCAGGAGATGGCGTTCCGCATGCAGATGTCGGTACCCGATCTCACCGACCTGCGCGACGAGCCCGAGTCGACCTGGCAGCTCTACGGCGAAGAGGCGAAGAACCCGGCCACGTTCGCCAGCAGCTGCCTCCTGGCGCGGCGGCTGTGCGAGCGCGGGGTGCGGTTCGTGCAGCTCTACATGCGCGGCTGGGACGCGCACGGCAATCTGCCGAGCGAGATGCGGGCGCAGTGCAAGGCGGTCGACCAGCCGATCGCCGGGCTCTTGGTCGATCTACGGCGGCGCGGGCTGCTCGACGACACGCTGGTGGTCTGGGGCGGGGAGTTCGGGCGCACGGTCTACAGCCAGGGCGGGCTGAGCCGCGACAACTACGGGCGCGACCACCACCCGCGCTGTTTCAGCATGTGGCTCGCCGGCGGCGGGGTGCGGGCGGGGACGGTGTTCGGGGAGACCTGTGACTACGGGTACAACATCGTGCGGGATCCGGTGTCGGTGCACGATCTGCACGCGACGATGCTGCATCTGCTGGGGTTCGACCACGAGCGGCTGGTGTTCCGGCACCAAGGCCGGGACTTCCGGTTGACGGACGTGGCGGGGCGGGTGGTCGGGGAGTTGCTGGGCTGACCGCGGCAGCGATTGCGGCCAACCTGGGACGCACTCACCAAGTGTCGCTGTCCGGCGGGGCGGCGCACGAATTGCACTTGAACTGCACGTGCGCAACGACGCCAGCGCCACCGGCGTCGAAGTTGATGTCCCTGGTCTGTCCGCAATTGAGCAACTCAGCCCCCGTGGCAAAGTCTCCCGTGGCGCCCGGAGCTATCGGTGTCCCACCGGACACCCCCTTCCAATTCACAGTGACGCTCCATGTCGAGTTGTTCTTGATCGTCAGCGTGCCGTTCACACGGCAAGCATAGCCGGCACTGCAGCTGGAATCGCAGTCCCCATGGCCATGAGCCGTATTTGGGGCGGGATAGGGATTCTTGGTGAAACTGACCTCAAACTTGTCCGCGTGAGCACCGAGCGTGCTGCGCTCCAGCATGCAGACGCATGGCCCAAAGCCATCAATAGGCAGGGACACAGCAAAGAGAAAAGCAACCGAGACCATCGTGTTCATGACTATCTCCTATTTTCCGTCGCCATTGAAGAAGTTTCTCGAAAGCATGCCAATCTTCGCGTCAATTTCATCGGCAAGTTTCTTGCCGTAAGCGACCTGCGGCACCTGCTCAATCGGAATACTGACCACATGGTACACAATTTTTCCCTCCGCATTTCTTTGGCTCCTCCATCCATAGACATCGGTTGAATTTTTGGACTCTCCGGAACGCTCTGTGACCTTGTATTGCCCCGTCTCCAGTCTCAATCGAATCGCTTCTTGAGCAGCTTTCATGCCCTGATTCGCCACGAGTTCGCGCTCCTGCAACAGGGGCTGCAGGAGCAAGCCCAAGCGCTCCCAGGAATCGAGGGACATTTCGGAAGGCATGGCACAATCGAGCCCCGCGAAGGCCATCGAGTGCGCAAGCTGCCGCAAGAGCTTGCTCTGGGCATCGTCCGGCGCGCGACCGCCGATTGCGGGCAACGGAACCGGCTCGGGGCAGGGCTTTGCGCTCGCACTTGGGCGTGGAGCACCGGAAACCGGGGGGGCGGCGTCGCCTACGCCGGGAATGGAAACGAGTTCGCGGAGAGCGGGACCAATGTCTACTTCCACAGATTGGACGGCCACGTCCCTCGCAGCAAGCTCGGGCTCCAAGCGCGGCTCCAAGGAAGGGGCAGCTTGTGGTTCCTGGGGAGGCCTGGTGGCCAACCAGCCCAGAGCCCCCAGGACAACCAGGCTTAGGGCCGCCAAGTTCACTCGTTTCGTCATCATGAGGGATCAGCTCCAACGGATTCAACCAGATCGGGGGTTGGGGGTTGGGGCGAAACACCCAAAGGCAAATCGCCAGCCACCATCCTGAACAAACGTTCTCGCACCTCCGGATCAGACAAGATTCTGAGCATTCCACGCCGCACCGATGCCGCCGCGACCCCACCGAGGCCCAACTGCCGCTGCGCATCCGCCAGTGTCCCGCCGCCCCAGTCCATGACCAGGAACATGCCCGCGCCATCCTGATCCAGACCGATCGCTGCCAACGCCAAGGGCAGCCGCGCCTCGATCTCCGCACTCTCGACTTCGTCACCCTGCACCCGACCACCCCCGCTCAGCCGCTCCGCCTCCTCGAGGTCCGCCAGATCCCCGGCGGCCTGGACCAGTGCCCGCCTCTCCCGCCGACGGCTGTCCAGCACCTCGTGCCACGCCACCTTCTTGGCGTAGGCCCACCGAGCAGCCGGCCCAGACAGCGCATCGGCCAGGAACACGCGGCACAGTCTTGCCATGACGGCGCCCGCCAAGTCGTCGAGATCGTCGCCTCGACCGCCCCCTAGCGTGCGCATGGTCCGCGACACCGCTCGGAACAGGGAGGCCCACTCCTCGTGAGTCGGGCCCTGGTCTGCGTGTGCACCTACTTCCATGGCATTCGCTCCAAGATGCAGCTCGTCCAGAACTACACGCCAGCACATTGTGCGGGCTCCTGATCGTAATGCCAGTCGAACGCAGAGCAACCCCCTGCGGCACCACGTCAATGCGTCGCCCGAAGTGCTCCGGCACGTGACAGTGGCAGCGTCCGCGCCACATGCAGCCCACCGCTCGACACTGGGCAACCGACCCACCACCGGGTACGCCAGACACCCGCACCCCGCCGACCCCGCATGCTCGACCCCCTCACCATCCCCCCCCTCCTGGCCACCGACCCCTCCCCGTGGCTCCAGGTGTTCGGCCGCACTCACCCACTGCTCCTGCACACCCCCATCGGCCTCCTGCCCGGCGTCGCCATGCTCGAATTCGGCGCCGCCCTGCTGCGCCGCCCCAGCCCGCGCGGCGCCGTGCTGGCCCTCGCCTGGTGCAGCGCCCTGTCCGCCGCCGCCGCGGCCGCGGCCGGCCTCGTGCTGGCCGGCGAAGGGGGCTACGCAGACGAACTGCTCGGCTGGCACAAGATCACCGGCCTTTCGTTCGCCGGCACCTGCCTGCTCGCCGCTCTCCTGGCTGCGCGCAGCGGCCGCGGGCCGTTCCGCCTGGCGCTGGTCGTGGCCCTGCTCGCCATGGTGCCTGCAGGACACCTCGGGGCTGGCATCACCCACGGCGAAGGCTTCCTGCTGGCGCCGCTGCAGACGAAGGCCAAGCCAGTGCCGCCTGCAGGAGCCGGGACGACGCCGGCGAGTGTGTTCGCGCGCGAAGTGCTGCCGATCCTCGAGCGCTCGTGCACCAAGTGCCACAATCCCGAGAAGCACAAGGGCGACCTCGACCTCACCACGGCAGCGGGGGTGCAGAAGGGCGGCGAGAACGGCGCCGTGCTGGTGGCCGGGGACGCGCCGGGCAGCAAGCTGCTGCGCGTCTGCCGGCTGCCCGAGGACGACGACGAAGTGATGCCGCCGAAGGGCAAGTCGCCGCGGCCGAGCGCGCAGGAACTCGAAGTGCTGGAACGCTGGATCGCCGCCGGGGCGAAGTTCGACTGAAGGCGGCAGGAAAACGAGGGGTCAGTTACCCCCCGTGGGCGGCGCACTATGCGCAATGGCATGCACCGCCCCACGCCGAACGCCGCCTTGCCGAGGGCCGCGGCCGCTCTGTCGGCTCTGCTGATCGCGACTGAGAACCCGGCCAGCGCGCAAACACCCCGCTGGCTTTGCGAGCCCAACTTGGTCACCACCGCCGACCTGCACCTGGTCCACGACTCGGTGCGTGGGGAACCCCTCCTGTTCGAGTGCGATGTGCTCGGCGCTGCGCCGCGCCTGTGGGGCTTCCGCCAGGGTGGATGGGCGCTGCGCCGCACCCCCAACCTGCCCCCGCCGCGCAAAGGCCACGCCTTCGGCTTCGACCCGGTGCGCGGCGTAGCCCTCTTGTTCGGCGGGGCCAGCCAGTACTACGCACTGAGGACAACGGTCCTAGACGACACCTGGCAATACGACGGAGTCGATTGGCGCCAGCTCCAACCGAACACCCGCCCCGCCTTCCAAACCGGCGGCTGGCTGGTCCACGACCCCGCCAACGGATCCATGTTGCTGTGCGGCGGCACGGCCTGGTTTGGTGGATTGCGGGACTACTGGTTCGACGGCACGGACTGGCAGGTGGCGCCGCCGTCCCCCTTCCTGGGGCACCTCAGCTCGGTGGCGAGCGATCCACTCCGCCAGCGCATCGTCGTGCTGCTGGACCGGACCACTCCGAGCCGGGTCTTCGAGTTCGACGGCACGGCCTGGACGACGGCCGGCCCGGGACCCCAGCCCCACGCGGCAGGCCGCGCGATCCACTTCGACCACACCCTGGGTTCGATCGTGGCACAGGGAGACTCGGGCACCACCCCGCCGTACAGCATTCGCCAGCAGTGGCTCGGCGGCAGCTGGAGCAACCTGCCTGCGAACGGCGCAGTGCCACGCAGCAACCAGCGCGTCCTGCACGATCCGGCCACCGACACCTTGTTGCACATCGGCGGCTTCGACAATTCCTTCAACCCCCATCGGGCGACGCAATTCCTACAGGCGGGGCGTTGGACCACCCTCGAGCACTCGGCTGGCTGGCAGACGTTCGAGAACATCTGCTACGACCCGCGCCGCGATCTGTTCGTGGCGTTCGATGCTCAAGCGCGCGAAGGCACGGCGTGGCACCGCCGCGCGTTCGTGCGGCACGATCCGCCGCCGCAAGGCACCGCGCTCCTGGGACTCGCATTCGACGTCCTGCGCTCACGCATGGTCGCGGTCGGCGAAGCCGGAGCGGGCAACCCACGGGTCTGGGAACACGACGGCCAGCAATGGCTGCCGGGCACGCCCATGCCGGCGGCCGCAGTCGGCTACTTGGTCTGGCACGATCGCCTGCAGCGCGTGGTGTCCCTCGGTGCCACCCATCTCCACAGCTACGACGGCGTCAGCTGGACCGCGCAGGGATCCGCCGTGCCGCTGCAAGGCGCAACCCTGGCCTACGATCCCGCACGCGACCGCATCGTGTTGACGGTGGTGCGCAGCCAACTGCCCTGGCTCATGGCCGAGTGGGACGGCATCGCCTGGCAGACGGTCCAACCAACCCAATCACCGCCCTACCGGTCCTCCTTCGAGCGGCAGAACGTCCCTGCCTACGACGCCTCGCGCAACCGGCTGGTCGTGTTCGGCGGTCGCGACCGCGCCCCCCCCAACACCCCGCTCCAGAACTACATCTTTCGGGACGACCTGTGGGAGTGGGATGGCACCGGCTGGAGCCAGCGCATCCTGCCCAATGCCCCGCAAGGCCGCGAAGGCGCCGCTTGCGTGTTCGACCCGATCGCGGGCGAACTGCTGGTGCTCGGCGGCAAACGCGAGGAATACAACGGTGCCGGCCGCATGTTCGGCGAAGTGTGGCGCATCACCAGCAACCAGCCCGGCGCCGTGCAGGTGCTGGGGCCCGGTTGCGGTGGCATCCCAGGCATCCACCTGTCGGTGGACGCTCCGTTTCCAGGCAATCCGCGCTTCGGCATCGGCGCACTTGGCGCACCGCCGCGAGCCCCGTGCCTGTTCCTGTTCGCCTTTGCCAATGCCTCGACCGTGGTGTGGCCCGGATGCACGAGCTTCGTGCCCCAGCCCGAGGCGATCGCCCCGGTCTCGAGCAATGACGCCGGCTACGCGCAGGCGCGCACCAGCATCCCACCAGCGGCCCTCGGCCTGCAATGGTCGACGCAAGTGGTGACCCTGCGCGGTGGCGCAATCGAACTCAGCGAGAGCGTGCGCACTCGAGCGGGGCTCTGACTGCACCGCGCCCCCCCGCTGCGCCATGCCAGCCCAGGATCCGATCCAGCCTGTCGCGATCAGATCAGATCCGCGAACTTGTGCTTGCTGCTGGTGAACATGCTGTAGCCGACCACCAGGAACGCTGCCGCCCAAGCCGCCGCAACCCCCAGATGCGACCAGAAGTCGCCGAGCTGCGGATCCACCCCACCGAGCGCCAGGCGGTGCGCCATGATCAGCGGATACGCAGGATTGCCCGTCTCCAGCAGCGTGAAGGCGAAGCTGGGCAGCTTGCCGGCCACGACCTTGTCGAGCAGCAGCTCAGGCCGCCAGAACACCGGCGACAGGAACTGCCAGGTCATCGCCACGATCCGCCAGAGCTGCGTCGTGTCGCGCACGAACACGTTCAGGTTGGCCAGGAACAGCCCGAACCCGACCGTGAACACGAACTGGACCGCCAGCACCAGCGGCAGCGCCAGCAGCAGCCAGCCCGGCTGCAGCACCCCAAGGGCCCACCCGCACACGAGGCACACCACGGCGCCGACCAGGTAGGTCACCAGGGACACCGACGCGATGTGGATCGGCAGCACCTCGGACGGAAAGGCCACCTTCTTCACCAGGTTGCCGTTGTCGACCACCACCGCACAGCTCTGGGTGGTCGCCTCGATCAGGGCGTGGAAGACGATCACGCCGGAGAACAGGTAGAGCGCGTAGCTGGGATCGGGTCCGGCACCGAACACGAGCCCGAAGACGAAGAAGTAGATCGCGAACAGGAACAGCGGCTGCAGCAGCAACCAGTACACGCCCAGGAACGACCCGTGCACACGACCGAGCAGGTCGCGGCGCAGGAAGTTGTAGACCATGTAGCGGTTGTGCCAGACCAGGGCTGGATACCCGGCGAGCGGCAACAGGTGGCGCAGCACCCCGCGCGGTTCGGTGGCGGTGTCGTAGTGGCGGGCGAAGGTCATCGGCGGGTGGAGACTACGCGCAGCGCCGACCGGCACCAACGCAGTGTTCGTTCATCGACCCGGCCCCGCGCCGACTGGAGCACCGGCGCAGAGGCGGCCAAAGCCCCATCGCAGCGTCGCTTGCGCCCCGTCAGGCGCGCGCCGCCGCCACCGCCGCGAGCAGCCGTTCGCGCAGCTCGGGACGGCACACCACGAACTGGTCGTTGCGCGGGTTGGGCTGGTTGTAGCGCTGCGCGCTGCCGTCGAGCCGGCACACGGCGAAGCCCGCGCTGCGCGCCACCACTTCGGGAGCGCAGGTGTCCCACTCCTTCAGGCCGCGGTCGTGCACGTAGACGTCGGACCGCCCGAACAGCAGCATCGCCACCTTGAAACCGACGCTGCCACAGGGCACCAGTTCGGCGTCGCCGAGTGCTGCGGCGAGCCGGCGCACCCAATCGGGCGTGTGGCTGCGGCTGCAGACGATGCGCAGACGCTGCCCGGGACTGGGCGGCGGCGCGAGCCGTTCGGGCCAATCGCCGCCAGCACCATGCACCGCGGTCGCCCCCAGGCCGGCAGCGGCGACCAGCACCCGACCGATCGCCGGCAGAGCCACGGCGCCGAGCAGCGGCACGCCGTCCCGCGCGTAACCCACGTGCACGGCGAAGTCGTGGCGCTGCGCCGAGTACTCCTTGGTGCCGTCGAGGGGATCGACGATCCAAACGCCGGCACGGTCGAGGCGCTGCCGGTCGTCCGCGGTCTCTTCCGACAGAATGCCATCGTGTGGGTAGCGACCGCGCAGGGCCCCCTGCAGGTAACCATCCGCAGCCTGATCGCCGACGTCGCCCAGCAGGTCCGGCGCGGACCAGCGGCCACTGCTGCGCAGCGCGAGCAAGCGGCGGCCGACGATCTCGGCGATCTCGGCGGCGAACGCGAGACGGGGCGCGAGGTCCAAGGCGGTGGTCATGCCCCGTAGCTACCCGATGGGCGCGCTGCAGGCCAGCGCCGCCCATCTTCGCCACTCAAGGGAACTTGTAATCGACCAGCTGCGCCTGCGGCACGGCCTCGGGACCGGCTCCCTGCACGCGCAGTTGCACGAACCGACCCCGCGCCCGCCGCAGGTCCAGAGCGCGCCAGCCGTTGTCGGCGGCCGTGAACACGAGCGGGACCTCGGCGCCGTGCAGTTCGGCGCGCGCGCCTTCGGGCAGATCGAGCTTCAGGCGCACCACATCGCCGCCAAAAGCTGGGATCCCGGCCAACAAGCGATCGCGGTCGCCGGTGAGCACCCGCCGCCGCGCCGGATCGTTGGGGAACAACACGCCGAAGCCCGGGGACGCGAGCGACAGCGGGTCGGGGGCCGCGGTGCGCGCCGGCCGCACCAACTGGAACCAGCGCCGTTCCGACCAGCCGAGATCCCAATCGGGGTACGGCAGCCAGACCACTTCGTGGTTCGGCCCCGCATCGCCCGGCCGCGCCGGCAACGCCCCGTACTGGCTCGGCTGCCCTGGCAGGCCAGCACCGGCCAAGTAGGCGATCTGCAGCTCGTCGATGCAGGCCTGCGGCAGGCCGAACGGATCGGTGGTGAACCGCCGCTGGTACTCGAGGGAGTTCATCAGCGGATCGAGGCTGATGGTGGTGCCACCGCGAAAGTAGGCCACGACTCCCGGGTCCCAGATCGCAACCCGGCAGTCGGCGGGCAGGTTGCGCCGCAACCACAGCCCCATCTCCAGCAACTGCGCGCGCTGCGGCGGCGCCACCAGCAGGTCCTGGCGCAAACCGCGCGCGAGCGACGGCGGCAACGGCCATTGCCAGGCCGCGAAGCCGGCCAAGAGCGCCGTGGCACCGCACCACCAGAACCGCGCGCGCGCGGCGGCCAGGGCACTGAGGCCCAGCCCCGCCGCGAGCGGCAGCAGCACGAACTCGGCGACCGCGTACCAGTTCGCGTAGCCCAGGTACTTCTCGAGGCACAGCACGTTGCTGGTCGAAGCCACGGCGGCGAGGGCCAGGGCCGCCAGCAGCGGCAGCCCACCGGCGCGCGGCTCGCGGCGGGCAAACGGCAGGATGCGCAGCAGCCCACCACAGGCGGCCACCACCAACAAGGGGCCACCCGCCGCTCCGAACCCGGTGCCGAGCAGGAACTGCGCATACCCTGGAGTCGCGGCGAGGGCGTGCCGCAGGTGGCCGAGCCCGAGCCACGGCAGCTGCAGGACCAGTTCGACATGGCCGCGCATCACCAGCATCTTCCAACTGCCACTGGTCGGCAACATGGCGCCAAAGTGCCAGAGAGCGAAGGCGTACCAGGGCAGCGCGACGCCGAGCGCCACCCCCGCAGCGACTGCGGCGGTGGCCAACCGCACCCGCCCACTGCGGCCGGGCAACCAGAGGCACAGCGGCACCACCACCCCGACCGCCAGCACGGCGTTGACGCGCGTCAGCACCGCGAGGCCGAGCCAGAGGCCGAGCCGCAGGCCGTGGCCGCGCCGTTCGGGCTGCGCCACCGCGCGCTGCAGGGCGCCGAGCGCAGCGACCCAGCACAGCGCGTAGAGAGCGTTCTCCTTGAGTCCCCAGCACCACACCCAGAGGGCCGGGTTGGCGAGCCAGGCGAGACCCGCCAGCGCCGCCGGCCATGGTCCGGCCATGGCACGCACCAGCCGCCACAAGCCGTAGCCGGTCGCCACGTGCAGCACCGCACACACCGCCAACACCGTGTAGAGCAGGCTGCCGGGATCCCGCGCGAACGGTTCGATTGCGACCACCACCAACTGCCAGAGCGGTTGGAAGCCGTAGGTCGACGACAAGCCGTCGAAGCTGAACTCGCCAGTGGCCCAGAACCGCTGGGCGATGTGCAGGTAGAAGAAACTGTCGTCGGGAATCAGCGCCACCAGATCGGTGAGCGGCAGCCGCCACTGCAGCAGCAGTTCGATGCCCAACACCGCCAACAGCACCACCACGACGGCGCGGCGCTCGACCGCGCCGCGGAGCGCCGCGCCGAGGGGATGGAGCTCGGGGGCGGGACGGTCGGCAGCGGCTGGGTCGGGTGGCACGTGGATCACGGGGGCAGGAGCAAGGGCCCCTGCCGGGCCGCAGCAGACCGGCCACCCCGGCGCGGGTCAACCCATCACACCCTGGCCACCGCGCCACGCCGCGGCGCCCGGCCCTGCGCCTGGGTGGCCGCCGCCAGAGATCGTGGAATACGGCGCGCGGTTGGTCGTCGCACGGAGTTCCGGTATCGTCGCTGGTGGCCGGACCGGCCACCGCCCACGCGCATGACCAGAACCTCGCTGCTCCTGCCGGCCTTGCTACTGGCCGCTTGCACCACCCGCACGCTGCTCGAAGAGAGCCGCAACTACAGCCGGCTCGGCGAGCACGCGCGGGCGTTCCAGGTGCTCGACGAATACCGCGACGACCGGCTGCGGGCGGGTGCCGAGATCGACCCGGAGTTCGAACGCGAGTACGCGGCCGCCCGCCAGCGCTTCCTGGTCGACCGCGGTCGCTCGCGGATCTTCGAAGACCGCGAAGACGAGGCGTTCGTCGACCTGGCCTCGGTGCTGGCGCTCGATCCCGACCATGCGGAGGCCAAGACCCTGCGCGACCGGGCGATCGCGAAGAAGGCGGCCCGCGCGACCAACCGCGGCAACGAGTTCCTGAACAAGAACGATCTGCAGCAGGCCCTGGTGCACTTCGTCGACGCCGAGACCTGGATCCCCGGCTACCAGCCCGCCGTGGAAGGCGCCCAGAAAGTCCGCGAGGCCGTGGGCCGTTCGGAGGTCCGCGCCCAACAGCAGTTCCTCGAAGCGCTGCGCAAGTTGCCCGAGTTCCGCTTCTACGAAGCTCGCTGGCACGCCAGCAACGCCACCCGCAACGACCCCTCGCGCGAGGACGCGAACGGCCTGCGGGTGAAGGCCGACCGCGAGCTGGCGCAACACGCCTTCGCGCGCGGCCAACAGGCCCAGCAGAAGGACCGCTTCGGCGCTGCGTTGGTGGACTACCGGCAGGCCAAGCGCCTCAACCCGGACCTGCCGGGCGTCGACGCGGCGATCGCCGAGATGCAGACCGAAATCGATGCGAACGCCAAGGCGGACAAGGCGTCGCTGCGCATTCGCCAGGGGCGTTTCGCGGAGGGCCGCGCCTTGCTGGCCGAAGCGTTCGCGGTGGCGAAGTACTCGCGCCCCCTGCTCAGCGAGCTGATGCTGGAGGCCGACCGCCTCGAACGCGAGCGCCAATACACGGCCTGCCGCGACCTCGAGATCCTCGGCAAGAAGGCCGAGGCCCTGGCCGCGTTCGAAGCCCTGCAGACGCGCTGGCCGACCGGCGTGAGCGACGAAAAAGCGCGCATCGAAGCCCTGCGGATCGACGTCGAGGGCGCGCGCAGCGAGTACGCCGCCGGGGAAGCAGCCGAAGCCGCAGAGAAGTGGCAGGAGGCGCTGGACCACTACCGTCAGGCCGAGCGCTTCTACCCCGGGTACCAGCACGCCAAGGCGCGCATGCAGGCGCTGCGCGAACGGCTGGCCGGCGCCGCCGGCAGCTGAGCGCAGGCGATGGCCGCATCGGGCCACGACCAAGCCGCTGCCACCGCCGCGCCCGGCGCTGTGACGGCGCCGCCGACCGAGCGCGGGTGGCGACCGCGTTCGTTGGCGGGCCGGTTCCTGGCCACCCTGGTGGTGTCCGCAGTGCTGCCGCTGCTGCTCTACGGCGTCTACTCACTGCGCGGCATGCGCGCGCAGATCGACGAGCAGGTGGTGCGGGTGTTTCTCCCGCAATTGGCCCTCGACCACGGCCAGCGCCTCAGCGACCACCTCGCCCGTGTCGATCAGGCCTGCGCGGTCGTACGTGAGATCGCGCGGCGTGCGCTCGACAGCCCGGACGAGCTCGACGCCTTCGTCGAACAGGTCGAGCTGGTGCCGGACCTGCTCGACAACCTGCTCGACCTGCTGCTGCTCGCCGATCCCGAAGGCCGAGTGGTGTACTGGCAGGACGGCCAACGCCTGGGGCCGGACAGCCACGAGAGCCGGGCTGCCTTGATCCCGACGCACGTGACCGACCAGGCGTGGTTCCGCGCCGTGCAGACGGGCGGCGGCACGCTGCACCTGCCGTGGGGCCGCTCGGCGCTGCTCCATCGCGGTCTCGACCACCGCTCGCTCGATCCGGCGAGCCACCATCTCGGCGTGGCCCTCGACGTGCCGCGCCCCACCGGTCGACCGGGGGTACTGTTCGCGCTGGTGCGCTGGGCCGAAGTGCAGCAGATCCTCGACGCCGCCCGCACCGTGCTCACCGAGGACGCGCACCTGCCCGGCGCCGAAGTGTTCCTGGTCGATCCGAGCGGCCGGATCGTCGGGCACACCGACCGCAGCCGCTATGGCTTGGCCTTGGCCCCCACGAGCCTCGCCCAGGCCCTGCAGCGCCAGGGCCCTGCCGGGCGCGCCGAGTTCGTCGACGCAGGTGGAGCCGCCGGCCGCGTCGGCTACGCCGCCTGTGGCGACGATCCCGCCCGCCAATTCGTCCTCGGCGTGACCGTCGCCGAACGGGAACTGTTCGCGCAGAGCGAGGCGTTCGCCCGGGCCCTGTGGTGGACGATCGCGGCTTCGGTGGGCGTCCTGGTGCTGTGGTCCTTGCTCGCCTCGCGCACCATCACGGCTCCGGTGCAGACGCTGGCTGCGGCGGCACGCCGGATCGCCGCCGGCGACCTCGCGGTGACGGTGCCGGCCCGCGGCGGTGCCGAACTGGCCGCACTGGCCGCCACCTTCAACCAGATGGCCGGAGAACTCGCCGCCGGACGCGCCCGGCTGGCTGCAGCCGAACGCGACCAAGCCTGGGCCGAGATGGCGCGGCAGGTGGCTCACGAGGTCAAGAACCCGCTGCAACCGATGCGGCTCACTGCGCAACTGCTGCAGCGGGCGGCCCGCGACGGCGACCCCCGGGCCCCGGCGATCGCCGAACGGCTGGCGCGCACCGTGCTCGAGCAGACCGACGCCCTCGACCGCATCGCCTCCGATTTCCGCGCCTTCGCCGGCCCGGCGGCCGCCGCACGCAGCGTGGTGGCACTCGACACCTGGCTCGGCGAACTGCTGGCGGCCTGCCGCGGCCTGTTCGCCAGCCGCCCCCTGCAGCTCGACCTGCTGACCCCGGTGCCCAACGCCCAATTGGCGCTCGATCCGCGCGCGCTGTCGCGGGTGTTCGTCAACCTGATCCAGAACGCACTCGACGCCGCTCCGGAGGGCGCCCACGTGACCCTGCAGGCCACCACCACCGCGAACGCCGTGGGGCTCGCGGTGGTCGACCGCGGCCCAGGCATCCCCGAAGCCCAGCGCCGCCACCTGTTCGAACCCTACTTCACGACCAAAACCTCGGGCACCGGCCTGGGGCTGGCCATCTGCCGGCGGCTGGTCGAAGCCCATGGCGGCACCATCCGCCTCTGCCGGTCCGAACCCGGGCACACCGAATTCGCCATCGAACTGCCCCGGCTGGACCACCCGTCGGCGGGCTGACGGCCCGCGGCCGACTGCATCGCCGGCCCCGGCACCGACGAACCCAAGCGCGGACCGGCCACCTGCCACTCCGCCAGCCCGAGCCCCAGGACTTTCGTCTTGGTGGTCCCCAACCGTCCACCGACCGCCAATCCCGCGCGCCGCTTCGATGACCGCACGCACCCGCACCAACCTGTTCGTCGCCCTCGCCGTGGCCCTGCTGCTCGGCATTTGGTGGCTGGGCCACGACCCCGCACCGGCGCTGGCGCCCTCGACACCCAAGGCCGACGCGCCAGCGGCTGCCGACCCGGCGCAGGCGCAGCTCGGCGACGCCGGCCCCGGTGCGATGGCCGCGAGCAGCGATCTGGCGCGCCAGGCAACCGGCCCGACCGCACCGCCGACCGGCGTGCGCGGCATCGTCGTCGACCAACGAACCGGCGCGCCCCTGGCCGGTGTCGAAGTGCTCGCCGTCGCCGACGAACCGGGCCTCGAGCCGCTGGTCGCGCGCTTCCGCGGCCTGTTCCAGGGTGGCATGTACACCGAGACCAGGGCCCCGCGGCGCGAACTCGGCCGCACGTTGAGCGGCCCCGACGGGCAGTTCGAGATCCTCGGCCTGCCGCCGGGCCGCGTGTTCCTCGACGGCCGCAGCGACGGCTGGTTCGTGCGCACCCCGGGCACCGCGCGGCTGGCACACGGCGAAGTCCAGACGGGCCTCGAACTGCGCGCCAGCCCCGGCGGCCGCGTGCGCGGCATCGTGCTCGGCGCCGACGGTGGCCCGGCACCGTTCGCCCACGTGCACCTGCGGCCCGGCCTCAACGCCTTCTTCGGCCAGCTGACCGAACGCCAATACCGCTGGCTGGAAACCACCGCCGACGCACAAGGGCGCTTCGATCTGCCCGGCGTGCCACCCGGCCAGGGCTACACCGCGTCCGCGAGCGCCACAGGCATCGCGCTCGAGGAGCAATTCGGCATCGCGGTGGCCCAGGGTCAGGTCACCGAACTCACCCTGCGCGGCCACACCGGCGCCACGGTCAGCGGCCGCGTGCTCGACGCCGCGGGCCAGCCGGTGGCCGCGGCGGCGGTGGCGATGGTCTACCTCGACATCAGCCGGGTGCTGTTCTCCGCCGACGGCAAGAGCGCACCGATCGTCACCGACGAACGCGGCGCCTTCCGCATCGAACACATCGCCGCCGGCCGCGTGGCGTTCGTCGCTGCCGCCGCCGATCTGGCGCCGAGCGCCATCGAAGAGCTCGCCGTGGTCGACGGCGGGCGCTACGAGGACTTGGTGCTGCAACTCGACACCGGCGCCACCATCCAGGGCCGCGTGCTCGACGACCTGGGCCAGCCGGTGGCCGCTGCGCAGCTGGAGTTGCGGCCGTTCGAACGGCCGAACGACCCGCAGTTCCTGAAGATGATGCTGAAGATCCGGCGCGTCAGCACCGAGAGCGGTGCCGATGGCCGCTTCACCGCGCGCGGGCTCACCGGCGAACGCCTGGTGGTGCAGGCGCAGAAGCCCGGCTACGCGACCACCATGCGCTTCGGGGTGAAGCTCGACGATCCGGACCTGGTGATCGAACTGCAGCGCGGCGTGGTGGTGCGGGGCCGCGTCGAACAGGACGGCGCCCCGGTGCCGCGATTCCGCGTCGAAACGCGCACGCGCGCGCTGCCAGCACCCGGTACCGAAGCACCCGCGGCCACCGCCGACGCACGCCCGAACCGCCGCACCGACGGCCAGAGCGCACCGACGTGGGCCAACGACGACAACGGCATGCGCATGCGCTTCGGCCGCGGTGGCGAGCCGCCGACCGGCACCCTGCACCTGCCCGAAGGCCAGACGCTGCTCGACCGCGGCATCGACGGCAACTGGCGCGAAGTGGCCGACGCCGCGGGGCACTTCGAGCTGCGCGGCATCCCGCCGGGCCGCGTGCGGGTGCGGGTGCGCGGCGACGGCCAGCTCGACGCCACCGAGCAAGAGATCGACCTGCAACCGGGCCAGACCAGCGCCGAGCTGCTGTTCCAGTTGGCGCCCGGCCTGCTGCTCACCGGCACGGTGGTCGACGACACCACCGGCCTGCCGATCAGCGACGCGCAGGTGACGGCCTATCCGCAGCGCACCGACCGCCCGCGCAACGGCCTGTTCGCCGTCGACCTCGATCCCGAGGACTTCGACTTCCTGGCCCTCGCCGCCGCCACCGGCCGGCGCAGTGCGATCAGCGACAGCAAGGGCCGGTTTCGCATCGACGGCCTCGCCGCCGGCACCTTCCGCGTCACCGCGCGCCACCCGGATCTGGCCAAAGCCTCGGCCAAGGACGTGCGGCTCGAAGCCGCGGCACCACCCCCCGACGTGCAGATCCGCCTCGGCAGCGGCGGCGGGGTCGAAGGGCTGGTCACCGGCCGCGGCCAACGGCCGCTGGCCGACGCGCTGATGGTCGCCTTCAGCCTGCAGACCGGCACGGTGCGCAGCCACACCAGCGACGCCCGTGGCCACTACGCGATCGACGGGTTGCCGCCGGGCCAGTACCTGGTGTTCAAGTCCCGGCTCGACGAACGCGCCGACAACATCCCGCTCGAGTTGTTGTCCAACATGCGGCTCAAGGCCACCACGGTGAAGGCCGGCAAGCTGACCCGTGTCGACGTACACGACGAGAGCGACGACGGCGTGCGCGTGTTCGGCACGGTGCGCGAAGGGCCCACGCCGGTGCCGCGCGCCCTGGTCACGTTGCTCGGCAGCGACCGCGACGGCATCCTCGGCATGGGCGTGCGTTCGGGCGCTGCCGGTCTCGACGGCCGCTACGAACTCACCGGCATCAAGCCGGGCACCTACGCCCTGCAGGTGACGCGCTTCCTCGGCCAACCGCTGCAGAGCACCTTCGAGATCGAAGTGCCCGGCGACAGCGGCGAGTTCCTGTTCGACATCGTGCTGCCGACCAGCGAACTCTCCGGCACGGTGGTCGACACGCGCGGCCAAGTGGTCGCCGGCATCCAGGTGTCGCTGGCCAGCGAGCAGGGCACGGCGAGCTCCGCCGACGGCCTGCTCGGGCTGATCGCGCAGGGCGGCTTCGCGCAGGCGCGCACCGACGGCAACGGCGCGTTCCGCCTGCGGGCGGTCGCCGCGGGCACCTACCGGCTCACGGCCGGCGCGCCGCGCGGGCGGCGCGGCGGCGGTGCCACACCCGTGCATGGCGAAGGCAGTCTCAGTGGCATCACCGTCGACGGCATCGGCAACGTCCAAGGGCTGGTGGTCACCGTGCCGCTCGCCGGCCGTATCACCGGCCTCGTGCTGGACGGCTCGGGGCAGCCGGTCGCGAACGCCGAGATCGCCTGCGTGGCCACCGGCACGACGGGCCGCAAGAGCGCGGGCAATCCGCTGTTCGAACTGCTGCGCGCCGGCAACCGGGCGATCCGCACCGGCGACGACGGGCGGTTCACGGTGCCAGGGCTCACGCCGGGCCGTTACGACCTGCGGGTCGAGAGCGAAGCACTCGAAGCCGGCAAGGCGCTCGACGTGCCGGTCGCCGAAGACGGCACCAGCGACGTGACGCTGCGCATGGTGCGCGGCGCGCGGCTGCGGGTGCGCGCCACCAACGTGGCCAAGGAACGCATTCCGCTGGCGCAGATCTCGCTGCTCGACGGCCAGGGCAAGGCAGTGGTGAGCCGCGTGTCGACGCTGTCGGTGATGAAGCGGTTCCTGGCGCAGAAGGACGAAGTGGCGGATTCGGGTTGGTACGAGTTCGGCAGCGTGCCGCCAGACACCTACACGGCGGTGATCGCCGAGAAGGGCAAGCCGGAGCTGCGCATCGTGCGCACCATCGCGGACGGTGAGACGGTGGAGTGGGAAGTGGATGTCGGGGCAGAACTGGCGCGGCGGGAGCGCTGAGTCGAGGGTTCACCCACCACCCGCCGGCTCCGGATCCACCATGCCCTGCAACGCCAACGCCTGCTCCAGCGCCGCGAAGAACCGCTGGTACGGCTCGGCTGACTCCACCGCACGCAGATAGAACTGCGCATTGGCCCGCACCACCAGATCGCGGGTGCCGCTGCGCCGCACCGTGACCGTCACCCGCACCAGATCGGCGCGGTGCCAGAACGGCCCCCACGACCGGTAGCTGCGCGACAGGCACAGCAGCGTGTCACCGTGGTAGAGGTGGTAGGTCGGGTCGAAGCTGCCGGCACCTTCGCTCGGATCGAAGCGCGATCCTGAGACGATGCCGAGCCGTTCGTCGAGCGCTTCGATCTGGAACCCCAGATCCTGGAGCGACTGCACCACGCCCGCCAACACCCGTGGCCGGTCCGCCGTGGCGAACCGCCGCGATTGCGCGGCGCGCAGCAGCACCTGGCTGTCGTCGGCGCGCCAGATCTGCTCCCGCGCGTCGCCCTGCGTCTGATGCCGGCTTTCGAAGGCGGACATGCAGCCAGCCGCCAGCAACAGCGCTGCGCCGGCAACCGACCGCAACACCCACCCACACCCGCTCGCGGCATCGGCCATGGCTCAACCCCGCTCGACGAACAGCGACCGCTCGAGCGCGGCGAAGAAGTTCTGGTAGACCTCCGGCGTGTCGATCGGCTTGTTGTTGTAGATCGCGTTCACCCGCACCAGGAACTTGCCGCCGTCCTGTGGCCGCACCGTCACCGTGATCGCCACCACGTCGAAGTAGTTCGGCTCAGCGAAGCGCGCGCCGGTGACCAGCCCGAGCGCTTCGTTGGCGCGTTCGATGACGAAGCCGAGATCCTGCAGCACCGCCATCACCCCGCGCAGCGCCGTCAGGCGGTCGGGCAGTTCGAAGGTGCGGGACTGGATGGCCCGCAGCTTGGTCTGGGCTTCGCTGGGCGAGAGCAGGTCGACGCGCGGCTTGGGCGTGGCGCACGCCGCGGCGAGGGCGAGGACCAAGGACATCGGGAACAGCGCGCAGCGGGACATGGGTGAAGGGCTCAGAGAGTGAAGGCTTCGAGGAACACGGCCTTCGCCAGCTTGGCGAAGAACAACTGGTAGACGAGCGGGTCGCGCACCATCTCCATGCGCTGCTCGCCCGGCGCGATGTAGTTGCGGTCGACCACGCCGTCGCCCTTCCAGACCACGCGGTGGAACAGCACGCGCACCTCGTGGCGGGTGCCCGTGGTGCCGGTCGGCCGCGCCACCAGCGTGGCGACGATCTGCTGCTGCAGGTCGACCGGCATCAGCACCCGACCGAGCGACAGCACCAGCAGGAAGCCGCGCGCCGTCAGTTGCCCGTTCTGCACCGCGCTGCGCTCCTTGGCGGCGCGCAGGAAGCCGAGTTCGGGCACACTCTCTTCGACGTGGAAGCCGAGGTCCTGCAGCACGGCGGCCGAGGCGGACAGCAGTTCGTCGGCGTCCTTGGTCTCGAAGTGCCGCGTCTGCGCCGCCTTGTGCGCTGCCGCCTCGGGCGCCAGCTGGAAGAACGGCTGCGGCGAAGGACTCTGGCACCCGGCCAGGAGCAACGCGCAGCAGCTCCACAGCAGCGCCGTTGCCGTGCGCAACCGCGGTCGGGACGGCTGCCGTGGCGACGCTGCAGTGGGCTGGCTGGTGCGTCTCGCCCGCGGCCGTTCCCCGCGTTGCAGCGGCGCCCGCGGCATCGTGAGCTGCGCCGCCCGCAACCGCGGGCGGGACGGCTCAGAACTGCGTGTAGTTGTAGGCAAAGTCCCGGACCTTCTTGTCGGCGTCGTACTTGATCAGGATCGTCAGCGTGCGCTGCCGGGTGCTGGTGTCGCGGCGGCTCTGGCTGCCGCCGAACAACAGCAGGGTGCCGTACGAGGAACGCCCCGCGTCCATGCGGTCGGTCGACACCTTGTCGTAGACCCAGACTTCGCGGCGCTCGTCGTCGGTGGTGACGATGTTCGGCGCACCGAGCACTTCGAGCACCTGGACGGACGACATGCCGACCTTGATCTCGCCCTGGACCTTGCCCACCGTGAGCTCGCCCGGCGCGGGCGCAGCAGCTTCGGGGTGGCTGGCACAGGACGCGGGCAGCCAGACGAACAGCAAGAGCAGGGCGAGGCAGGGGAGCTGGTTCATGGCACTGGACGAACACGTAGAACCGCTGCGCGCGGCGACCGCGGCGCGCAACCGGAAGTTGGCAGTGTAGCGCCAGCGCCGCGGCGGCGTTGCACGAGGCCCACGCTGCGGGCATCGTTCGGCAGAAGTGCCCGACACCCCCCCCTTCGCCTGCCAGCGGCCCTGCCGCCCTGGGCCATGAGCCTCCTGCGCGCGGCCACGTCGATCTCGGCCTTCACCCTGCTGTCGCGCATCCTGGGCCTCTACCGCGACCGGTTGATGGCGCAGACCCTGGGGGCGAGCTGGGTGCACGGCACGTTCTTGCTGGCCTGGGTGTTCCCCAACCTCCTGCGCCGCCTGCTCGGCGAAGGGGCCCTGTCGGCGGCGCTGGTGCCCGCCTACGCCCAGGCCCTGCGGCGCGGCGAGCGCGACGGGGCACGGCAACTGCTCGCCGCAGTCGGCGGCACCGTGCTGACGATCCTCACCCCGGTGTGTGGGGTGGTCGCGGTGGCGAGCCTGTTGCTGCCCGCGGAGTGGCTGCCGGCGCCCACCCACGGCGGCGTGCCGGCGATGCGGCTGTTGCTGGCGCTGAACGCGGTGCTGTTCGCCTACGCCGTGCCGGTGTGCCTCACCGCGGTCTACTCGGGGGCACTGAACACCCTGGGGCACTTCGCCTTGCCGGCCGCAGTGCCGATCGTGCTCAACCTGTTCTGGATCGCGGCCCTGCTGCTGGCCAAGCCGCTCGGCGTGACGGTCGACGTCGAGATCGCGAACTTCGCCGCCTGGTGGCTGCTGGTCGGTGGCTGCCTGCAGTTGCTGGTGGTCGTGGTGCCGCTGCATTTGCGCGGCGAGCTGCTGCGGCCGCGCTTCGGCCTGCCCGAACGCGGCACGGCAGCGTTCGCGGTGTTCGTGGCGATGGGACCGATGGTGCTCGGCATGTCGCTGAACCAGATCAGCAGCCTGCTCGACCAGCTGATGGCCTACTACCTGGTCGCGCCGGGTGCCGTCACCTACATCTACCTGGCGAACCGCCTGCTGCTGTTCCCGCACGCGCTCACGGCGATGTCGGTCGCCGTCGCCGTGTTCCCGAAACTGGCCCACGAGGCGAACGAGCCGGACCGCGCGCAGCTGCGGCAGACGCTCGATCTGGCGGCGGCGGCCACCATCCTGGTCACCCTGCCGGCGGCCACCGGCCTGATCGTACTGGGCGAAGACGTGGTCCGGGTGCTGTTCCACGGCGGCGAGTTCGGCGACGGCGATGTGTGGCCGACCGTGCTCACTTCGTCGTGCCTGGTCGCCGGCCTGCCGTCGATCGGCCTGGCCCAGCTCTACGCACGCGCCTTCTATGCGGTCGGCGACGCCGCGACACCGGCCCGGCTCGCGGTGTGGCTGGTGGTGGGCAACGCGGCGCTGAACGCCGTGTTGCTGTCGATCACGAACCTCGGCACCGCAGCGCTGACCCTGTCCAGCAGTGTGTCGGCGACCGTGAACGCCGCCGTGCTGGCCCGGCGCTTCCACCGCCACGCACCACCGCGGCCGGGGCTCCGGCACGCATGGCTGCGCAGCAGTGCGGCCACCGCGGCGATGGCGCTGGCGCTGCCGTGGTTGCGCCTGTTCCCGGCGACCGCGCCGTTGTGGCAACGAGGGCTGGGCAACGTGGCGCTGCCGATCGTAGCCGGCGTCGTCGTGTACCTGGGCGGGCACTGGCTGCTGCGTTCGCCCGAACTGCTGGCCCTGCGCGCGCGGCGCCAGCGGCGCGCCAAACCGTAGTCGGCACGCGCGCAGATCGGTGCGCTCACCGCCGCGCCGTCATTCCACGCGTTCGAATTCGAGGTGGCTCTGGTCGTCCTGCCAGATGCGCAGCACGCGCCGTTCGCCGTCCCACTCGATGCGCTTCTGCTCGACGGTGCCCGGCGCTTCGACGTGGATGCCACCTTCGGCATCGGTGAAGTAGCCGAGCTTGCACTCGGTGCGGTAGCGCTGGTCCGTGCCAACCTGCCAGGTGCGCACACCGGCGCGCAGCAGCGCCAGTTCGGGAGTCGGGCCCTCGGCGACCAAGCAGACGAACAGGTGCCGCTTGGTGATCGCAACGTAGCCGGTGCTCTTGGCCGCGATCTCGGTGCCGCTGGCGATGCGCCGGCGCAGCTCGTAGACGCCTTCGAGAGTTGGCTGGGCGGCGGGCGCCGCCACCGCAGCCGGCGCCGCAGGCTTGGCCGGTGGCGGATCCTGCAGTCCAGCGACCAACAGGGCCCCGAGCCCCAGCCACCACGCACAGGTCGATCCAGTCATGAGCTCTCCTAATCGATGTGGATCACGCAGTCGGTGCGCACTTCGCCGGCGCGCAGCTCGAAGGCCGCGGTGCCCACCCGCACCAAGTCGTTGGCTTTGCGGCGCAGAGTCTTGCGCCACTGCGCCGTGAGTTCGTTGGGGCCGGGCAGCAGCCGGTCCAGCACGAAGCGCCCGTCGTCGTCGGCGCGCACAGCGTCGCCGTCGCCGCTCCAGACCAGGACACCGGCCATCGGCGCCCCCGTGACGCGGTCGCGCACCTGCCCACGCACCACCGCCGCCGCGATCACTTCGACCACCAGGGGCTTGCCCGGGAGGGACTGCACCGGCAGTTGGGCGAAGCCCGGCGGCAAGCCGTGGACCAAGAGACGCGGCGTGCCGGTGGCTTCGACATGGTCGAGCACGAACTGCCCGCGGGTGTCGGGCAGCGCTTCGACCCCGGGCAGGCCGCGCGCCAGGATGCGCAGCGAACGCGGCAGGATCTCGGGCGGCGTGAGCAACTGGCCTGGGCGCGGCGTGGTCGCTTCGAGTTCGAGTTCGGCCGCGGGCCAGGCCTCGGCCGTGCGCTGCAGATCGTGGTGCAGCAGCACGTGGCTCGGGGCGCGCACGCGCAGCGACAACGAGCGCAGGCTGCTGTCGAAGCCCTGCAGTTCGAAGCGGCCCAGGGCATCGCTCGCGGCACTGGCGAGCGGCACGCCGTGCTCCCCGCCCCCCATGGCGAGGATCTCGGCACCGGCCACCGGCAGCGTGAATTCCTGGCTCGAGCCGAACGCCGAAACCGCCCGACGCACGAACACCCGGCCGCGCAGGGAGCCTGGCTGCTGCAGACGAATCGGTGCATTCGGCACGCCGCGGCGCACGAACGCGAAGCCGGTGCCGAGTCCCGCGCCCCGGTAGCGCACCACGGCTTCGTCGGGCACCAGATCGGCGCCGACTGCCGCCGCCGCCACTCCGGGGGCCACCTGCAGGCTGCCGAGCGGCGGTGGTGGCGACGGTGCGGCGAACGCGAGCTGTGCCGGAAAGAACGTGAGTTCGAGTTCGGGCACCGAGTCGGCGCCGGGCGCACCCACGAACTGCAGTTCGGCCCGGCCCGCGGTCCAGCTGGCGTGGCCCCAGCGCAGCGCGAAGACGAGCCCACACAGCCCCAGCGCGTACCACCACAACGGCCGGCGCACCGGCGGCGGCGGGCGGCGCAGGCGCGGACGGCGCACCGCGGCGGTCGCCAGAGCGTTGCTGGACTCGGTCACCCCGGCGACGATACCCCACCGCGGCGCTATCGTCGTGGCGATGCGCATCTACCTGCTGCGCCATGGCATCGCCGAAGACCGCGCCGCGAGCGGCCACGACCACGACCGCGCCCTGACCGAAGAGGGGTGGCGACGCCTGCGCAAAGCCGCCCGCACTTGGCGCGCCCTGGTGCCGAAGCCGGCCCAGGTCTGGGTGAGTCCGCTGCGACGGGCCCGCGAAACCGCCGAAGTGTTCTGCGCAGCACTCGACGCCCCCCCCGCACGGGTCGAACCTAGCCTCACGCCGGAGTCGGGCTGCCAGACGGTCGCCCGCCTGCTGGAAGCCGAACAAATCGCCGGCGTCGACAGCATCGCAGTGATCGGCCACGAACCCCACCTCGGCCACTTGCTGGGCCTCTTGCTGACCGGCCAGCGCCACCTGCCGATGCCACTGAAGAAGGGCATGCTGGTCGCGGTCGAAACACCATCGATCGCCAGCCTGTTGGCCGAGCTGCGCTTCGCCCTGAGCCAACGTGCGGCGGCGGACTGCCGGGATTGAACACGCGGTCGGGATCGCCCGGCCCCGTTCAGCGGTTGCGCAAGTACCAGAGTTCGGCGCGGCGCAGGGCGTCGCGATTGCCGGCTTCGTCGCGGCTCGCCTCGTAGCCGAACGTCTCCCCGGCCAACTTGGCCAAAGCCGCAGCCGCGGCGCGGCGCTGGGGCAGCACGTCGCTGCGCAGCGCCCGCAGCACTTCGGGCAAGGCTTCGCGCCCCCGGGCCACGAGCTGCTCGGCGCACAGCGACACCAGCTCGTCCTTGCTGTGGGGTCCGAGTGCCGCCAAAGACACCAAGGTGGGCGTCACCGGCCCAGCGTGCTTCTGGAACTTGCGCCGCAGGAACAGCACGGCGAACGCGGTGGCCACCGGCTCGCCCGGGTCCGGCCCCTTCGCCCTGGGCCCGCCGAAGCCGGCGACGCGGCCATCCTGCCAGCCACCTCCGGGTCCCTGCGCATCGACCAGCATCGCAGCCCCGTGCGCGTACCAGTCCTTGCCTCCGACCTTCTCGACGTCACACAGGATCGCCGCTCGTTCGAGGCCGTAGTGGAAGTAGTAGGTCCAGGTCTGCTCCAGCGAGCCGATGCACTCGGGGGTGCGCACGAACCACTGCCAACCCCGCGCGATGTGCTTGCTCCACACCGATTCCGGGGTCTCCTGGTCCAGCGCCTGGCGGCAGATCGCCAGCACCGCGATGCCTGCCGCGGTCATCGACGCATACCCGCTGTCCTTGGCCCCGGCACTGGCGTAGCCGAAGCCGCCGTAGTTGCCCTGTTGCGCGATCACGTGCCGGCCGAGGCGTTCGAACACCGCTTTCGGCACCGTGGCGCCCAGCGAGCGCGCCGCGCGCAGGCCGAGTGCGGCATACTGGGTGTTGCTCAGGTCCCAGCCGCCGCCGTGGCCGTAACCAAACGAACCACTGCTGTCCTGATGGCGCAGCAACTGCGCCGTGTCGACCTTCGCCAGTTCGGTGCGCTTCGGAAAATCCGGCCACGCGTCGAGCACCAGAAGGCGCAGGGCCAGGCTGTAGGTGTCGTTCGGCTTGCCTTTGGCCAGCGCCGCGAGGCCAGCCTGCAACCCTGGGTCGTCCGCGGCAACCCCGTCGTGGATCGCCGCGAGCAGGAGCAGGGCCAGCAACCCAGGCCCCGTGATCGAGTCCGTGGTTGCCTGCTGTAGATGCCGCAACAACGCCGGCCGCGCGCGATCGAGCGCCAGATCGATCGCCGAGCGCAGGGCGGGCGCATCGTCGGGATCGGTGCCGCGCTGCGCCGCGGCTTTGCCCTGGGCACGGGCAGCCGGCTTCTGCTGGGCAGACAAACCGGGGCCGATGCAGAGGGCGATGGCCGTGCCGAACATCACGCAGCGATCGAGGAGCGACGACATCGCAGGGCCTGGGGCAGGCGAAGAGAGGGACAAACCGCACTAGCGTGCCGGCGGCATGGAGTATACCGGGAAACTCCGGTGTGACGCATCCGATGGCGATGCCCCGCCGAATTCTCCAGCCATGGGCCAGCGCATCGCCATCTCCGGCGCCTCCGGCTTCGTCGGCCGAGCCCTCATCGCCCACCTCGAACGGAGCGGCCACGAAGTGCTGCGCCTGGTCCGGGGCAGTGCCAGCGAGCCGCACGGTGTGCGCTGGCAACCCGACACCGGCGAACTCGACGGGCGCGCCCTCGGCGCCGTGGACGCCGTGGTGCACCTCGCCGGGGAGAACGTCGCCGGCGGGCGCTGGACCCCGGCGCGCCGCGCGGCGATCGCAGCGAGCCGTGGCCCGACCACCGAACGCCTCGCCCGGTCGCTGGCCCGCCTGCCGGTGCCACCCAGAACCCTGATCTCGGCCTCGGCGACGGGCATCTACGGCGACTGCGGCGACGCGCGCCTCGACGAACGCACGCCACCCGGGCAGGGCTTCCTGGCCGAGGTGGCCCAGGCCTGGGAGGCCGCCACCCAGCCCGCGGCCAGCGCCGGCATCCGCGTGGTCCACCTGCGCATCGGCATGGTGCTCGACCAAAGCGGCGGCGCCTTGGCCCGCATGCTGTTGCCGTTCCGGCTCGGCCTCGGCGGTCGGCTCGGCTCCGGGCAGCAATGGGTGTCCTGGATCCACCGCCAGGACTTGGTGGCCGCCATCGCCTTCTTGCTCGGCCAGGAGTCGCTGCGCGGGCCGGTCCTGGCAGTGGCCCCCGAACCGGTGACGAACCGGGAATTCACCCGGGCCTTGGGCCGGGCGCTGCGCCGCCCAGCCGTCCTGCCGGTGCCCGCGTTCGCCTTGCGGCTCTTGTTCGGCGCCATGGCCGACGAGTTGCTGTTGTCGAGCCAGCGCGCCACGCCCAGGGCCCTGCTCACCGCAGGTTTCCAGTTCGCTCACCCCAACCTGGCCGAAGCGTTCGCCGCAGCCCTGGCGCCCGGCGCGCGCACCGCGTAAGCCTGCGGTCATGTTGCTGCGCGCCGCCAACATCCTGGCTCTCGGCTTGGTCTCGACGACGTGGGCACCGGCCCAGGGCAAACCGCCGGCGAAGCCGGGCGCCCAGGCTGCAACCCCCCAGGATCCCGCTGCCGCAGACACCGCCGCTCTGCAGAGCTGGCTCGGCCAATACCAGAAGGGTGCGATCCGGCTGGTGCGTGAGGACAAGGTCGACGCAGACGCCGTGGCCCAAGTCGACCAGCTGCTGGCCGCCGTCGCCAAGGCCAACACCCTGGCCGCGGCCCGGGCCTTGTTCGCGGCGGCGGCAGTCGAACCGCGCCCAGTGGGAACGGCCAACTCGGTCGAACTGATCGACTTCCACCGCGAGCTGCAGCCCTGGCGAGTCCAGGCGCTCGCCGCGCAGCACCTGCGCACGATGACCGGAGACGGCATCGTGCCCTGGCTCTGCGGCATGCTGAGCGCCCCCGGATTGCGCAGCGCCAAGGCAGGCCCCGAATTCGCGCAGGCCGCCGCCGCGCTCCGGGTGCTGGGCGGCCACCCCAGTGCCGAGGCCCAACTGGAGCTGTTGCGCGCCGCGCACACCATGCCGGTCGAGTTGCGGGTGCGCGCCGTCAATGCCCTCGCCGTCGACGCCCAGCTCGAACTGATCCCCACTCTGCTCGGGCTCCTGCGCGACACCGAGCCGAACGTGCGCATCGCCGCAGCCAACGCCATCGGCACAGCCCTGCAGCCACACGTCGACGAGACGGCCGGCAAGAACCCCGAAGGCACGGCCTTGCAGCTGCGCGACCAGGCGATCGCCAAACTGGACGAAGTGCTGCTGCGGGAGACGGTCTGGCAGGTGCGCAGTGCCGCGGCCTACGCCCTGGCGGTCATGAAGTGCAAAGCGGCGATTCCGGCGTTGATCCGCGGCCTCGATGCAGAACTCCAGCGCAAGAAGGATCCGTGGGCGATGGACGTGCGCCTGCACCGGCTGCTCGAAGGCCTGACCGGCCAGAGTGTGGTGCGCGGCAGCATCGCGCCCTGGCAGGAGTTCTGGAGCCGCGAGGGCCCGTCGTTCCGGGTTCGCCCGACGCCAGCCCCCGGCACGGCACCTGCCGCAGCCAACAAGTACGAGAAGTTCTTCAACCTGGAGATCGAGTCGGACCGCGTATTGTTCGTACTGGACTTCAGCGGCTCGATGGCGGAACCGGTCCAGGTGCAATCCGGCACCACCAGCGCCGGCGGCGGTGAGACCATCACCAAAGCCCAGCTCGTGGTCCGAGAACTGAAGAAGCTCATCATGTCCCTGCCCGACGGCGCCTTGATCAACTTGGTCGTGTTCAGCAGCGATGTGCGCATTTGGCGACTCGACGGCGGCCGCCCGGCCCTGGTCAAGCTCGACGATGCCGCCAGGGACGACCTCCTGGGCACCTTCCTGGACAGCTTGCGGCCGAATGGGCCGACCAACCTCTACGACGCGCTCGACAAGGCCCTGGACTTCGGCGGCCGCGGGCTCCACGACAAGTACTACGCAGCCGGGTTCGACACCCTCTACGTCATCACCGATGGCGCCCCGACCGCCGGGCCCGTGGTCGACAAGGCGGAAATTCGGCGCCGCGTAAGAGAGGCGAACAATCTGCGGAAAGTCAGCATCCACTGCATCACCTTCGGCGATAAAAACGACACCGACTTCCTTCGCCCAATGGCAGAGGAAAACGGCGGTCGCCACATCCACATCGAGTAGACAACAGCCAGTCACCTAGACAACAGGCGATCACCAGTGTAGTATCGTCCGGATTGCCGGCGCTTGGTCCAAGTGACCGGACATCCTCCGAAAGCTGGAGAGCACTCCGGTTTCCGGAGGCATGAATCTCCGAAGTCTGGAAGAAAGTTTGCAAACTCGGCCCACAAGCCGTATCCACCGCTGGGAGCGATTCCACCAATGACCATGACAGGTCCGCAGCGACTCACACCTGAAGCTTTTGCCGTGGAACAACTTCGCGGCGATCCATCCCTCGATTACGCGGCGATCCGCCAGCGGGCGCGGGAGGTGGATTTGGTGATCCAGCCGATCCACTACGGCCGTGCGCGCAAGCAGCTTGGCCTGCCTGCCTTGGCCGCGCGCCCGGCAGCGCCTGCAGCCGGCGCGCCGGAAACCAACGCACCCCAGGCAGCCACCCCCCGCGGCGACGCGCCGGCGCTGTCCGTGCCGCGCAGCACCTGGGTTCCCGACCCCCGCTTCGGCGTCGGGGTGGACCCGCTCGAGAATCTGAACAGCCGTGCCAGCTCTTCGGGCGCGTCGAAGCCGGTCGCTGCGCCCACCACCGGGTCCGCCGCACAAGACGACGACGAAGCCGACGAGGCAGACGAAACCGAGACGAACGAAGCGGACACCGACGCGCCCGCCGCCGGGAGCAGCCCTGAGCTGGTCGCCCCGCGCCGCAAGGGCTCGCCAGCCTTCGACTACCTGCTGCAGCTGCTGCGCAACGAGCCGAACGCGATCTACGCCGACCTGCGCAACCGCTGCGCCGAACGCGGTTTCAACATCGCGCCGATCATGTATGGCCGGGCGAAGGCCGTGCTCGGGCTGGTCCCGGTCAAGCCGCGCGGCAAGAAGGCCGCCGCCGCGGGGACCACGCCGCACAAGGCAGCGCCCCTGCAGCTGATGCAGGTCGAGTCGGTCGCGGCGGACCGGTTCGCCAAGCAGCTCGAGAACACGCAGAGCCTCGAGCAGCTGATGACGGTCGTGCGCGATCTCGACGCCGAGCGCAAGCGCCTGCGCGCCGTGCTGGAGCGGGTGATCGACCTGCTCGACGAAGCTCTGGGCTAGTTCGCGCTCTGGGCTAGTTCGGGCCCTCAGGCAGGATCGAGGCTGAGCAGCACCTTCTGCACGTCGACCGTGCGCGGCGCTTCGAGGATGCGCGCGGCGAGCTTGCGGCACTCCTCGACCGTATGGCGGCCGAGCGTCTCCAGCACCGTGCGCAGCCGCACCGGTGCGATCGAGAAACTGCGGTAGCCGACACCGAGGTAGAACGGCACCCGCAACCGGTCCGCCGCGCTCTCACCGAACAGCACCAGCGGCTTGTGCCGCCGCTCCGCGTCCTTCTGCATGCGCGCCAGCAACTCGAACACGGCCGGGTGCACCAGTTCGTGGTAACCGCGCACCGCGGCGTTGTCGCGGTCGGCTGCCAGCAGGTGGGCCTGCAGGTCGTCGAGCGCGACCACCGCAAAATCGGCTTCGTCGAGCAGCGCCCCCACCGACATCGCCGCGGCAGGCACTTCGAGGATCGGGGCCAAGCGCGTGTCGGCGGCGCACGGCACGCCGGCTTTCTTCAGCGCCACGCGCTCTTCCAGCAGCGCCGCCTTGACCCGCTGCAGATCGACCACGGTGGTGACGAACGGCACCAGCACCGAAACGTCCGGCACACCCGCAGCCGCGCGCAGGATGGCGCGCAGCTGCAGCCGCAGCACGTCCTGCTGCGCGAGCAGACCGCGCACACCTCGAGCACCCAGCGCCGGGTTGCGCTCGACCGGCGCATCCCCTGAGGCCAGGTTCGCCGGCGCCAAGTTGGCGGCAGCCAGGTCGAGCAGCCGAAACGACACCGGCCGGCCAGCCTGGCCGTCGAGCACTTGGCGGTAGCTGCGCACCAGATCGTCTTCGGCCGGCCGCTGCCGGTCGGCCAGGAACGGCAGCTCGGTGCGGCACAGGCCGATGCCGGCCATGCCGAACGTGCGCACCAGGTCCGCTTCGCCGGCGCTGCCGCACGAACCGAACAGCAGCACCGGCGTGCCGTCGCGGGTCTGATGCCGAACCTGCGGCAGATGCGCCTGCGCCTCGACTTGGCTCTGCCGCCAGCGCTGGGCCGCCAAAGTGCCCTCGGCGAGCGTGCGTTCGTCGGGTTTGGTCACCAGTTCGCCGGCGCTGGCGTCGAGCACCACACAATCGCCGTCGCGCAGCAGTTTGGGCAGATCGCGGATGCCGGTGACCGTCGGAATGCCCATGCTGCGCGCCAAGATCGCCGCGTGGGAGCTCATGCCGCCCTCTTCGGCGACGATGCCCTCGACCTTCTCGTTGTCGAGGTTGAACATGTCCGCAGTGGTCAGCTTCTTGGCCACCAGCACGTAGGGACCGACCGGCTTGGCGATGCCCGGAGTCGCGTCCTGCTCGAGGTTGCGCAGCAGGCGGGTCGCCACGTCGCGCAGGTCGCTGGCGCGCCGGCGCAGCAGATCGCTCTCGACCAGCTGGAAGATCCGGTCGTACTTGGCGAACACCAGCTGCACGGCCTCGCGCACCGTGAGGCGCTCCTGCAGCACCTGATTCTCGATTTCGGTGACGAACATCGCGTCCCCGAGGTAGGCGAGGTGCGCGTCGAAGATGCGCATCTCCGCCTCCCCGAGGCTGCCAGACTGCTTCTGCTTGATCTCCTCGATCTGCGCCCGGCTCTTGTGCAGGGCGGTGCGCAGGCGGTTCAGCTCCAGGTCGACTTCGTCGGCGGCGATGCGCCGGCCGGTGCTCTCGGCGGCGAAACCGCGCAGGTGGACCTGACCGACGGCCACTCCGGGGGCCACGGATTCCCCGCGCACGCGGGTCATCGGCGGCCTCCGCACGGGCAGAGGACACAGCTCGGAACGGTGGAGACGGCTGGCGCGGAACTCGGCTTCACGGCGGCTTTGGGGCGGTCGGTCGCAAAAAGAGGCCGGGGCGGCAACCGCCGGCAGCACCGCGGTTGTGGCGCTGCACGGCGCACCCCGCGCGGTTCGAAGGGTAGCGCCCGGCCGCCGGTCCGGGTAGACATTGCTGCCACCCGATGGGCATCCACCCCACCGCCATCGTCGCCCAAGGCGCAGAACTCGGCCCCGACGTCGAGGTCGGACCGTTCTGCACGGTGGGGCCAAAGGTCCGACTGGGCGCCCGCACCCGCCTGGTCAGCCATGTGGTGGTCGACGGCGACACCTGGCTCGGCGAAGACAACGAGGTGTTCCCGTTCGCCGCACTGGGCTGCACCCCCCAAGACAAGAAGCTCAAGGCAGACACGCCGCTGGGCCGACTGCGCATCGGCAACCACAACCGGATCCGTGAGAACGCCACGCTGCACGGTGGCACCCCGTTCGGCGGCGGCGAAACCCGGATCGGCAACCACAACTTGCTGCTGGTCGGCTGCCACATCGGCCACGATGCCACGGTGGGCAACCACGTGGTGTTCACCAACGGGGCGATGGCCGCCGGCCACACGCACATCGGGGACCGCGCGATCTTGGGTGCGATGAGCGGTGTGCACCAGTTCGCTCGCGTCGGCAAGCTGGCCATGGTCGGCGCCGGCGCCATGGTGTCGCACGACGCGCCGCCGTTCGGCACCGTGCAAGGGGACCGCGCCAAGCTGGTGGCAGTCAACTTGATCGGACTGCAGCGCAATGGCTATTCGGCGGAACAGAAGGCGCTGATCAAGCGCGCGTTCCGGCTGCTGTTCTGGCGCGCTGCGCCACTGCACCGCCGCCTGGAGTTGGTGCAGGGCACCCTGCTCGGCCGGGACCCGGTGGTGGCCGAGATCCTCGACTTCGTGGCCGCCAGCAAGCGCGGCGTGTGCAGCCCGCGCAGCAGTGCTCAGTTGCGCGGCAAGGCCATGGGTGGTGAGCCCCCCAGCGATGCCGCGGTGGTCTAGCACGATGCGGCTCGGCCTCGCACTGGCCTGCGCCACAGCCCTGCTCGCGACCAAGGCGCCGGGCCAAGCCAACGGCCCGGCGACCCTGGTGACGACTCCGGACGGCTCACGGTGTCTGCTGCTGCCGAACGCGAGCTTCCCACACGTCACGTGGACCGTTGCCACCCTGGCCGACCCCTGGCTCGAACCGCCCGGCCTGGAGGGTTTGACCGCCGCCGTGGCCGAAGCATCGCTGGCTGGCACGTGGCGCACGGGCAGTGCCGACGGGCCGCGGGAACGGCAGGCCCTGCTCGACCAGGAAGACACCGTGCGCGCGCTGCTGGCCGCGCCCGGGGACGCCGCCATCCGCGAACGGGCCATGGCCTTGGCCAAGCTGCTGCCCGAGCTGGCCCGCCCCCAAGCGTTCCGCGCCCAGCTCGCCGACCTGCCCGCCCACGGCGTCGAAGTGGTCTGGCGCGACGGGATGGTGGCGATCCAGATGACCACGTTGTCGGACAGCATCGAACGCGTCGCGGCCCAGTGGCTCGAGTGGCGCGAAGACACCGCCCTGCGCACGCTGGCCAGCACTTGGCCGGCCGTGGTCACGCGCCTCAACACCAACCTCGACCTGGACCCTGCTGGCCGGGTGCGCAGCGAACTGTTGGCCCTGGCCCTGCCCAGCCACCCGATGTCCCGGCAGCTCGACCGGCCCAACCGCCCCCTGCCGACCCGCCGGGAAGCACAAGACGGCTGGCAGAGCCGCATGCATCCGACCGTGGCGATCCACGTGTTGGTCGGCGATTTCGACCCGGTGGCGGCCCGCGACGCGCTGCAGCGCACGTTCCGCAACACCGCGATGCCGACCCCGACACCAGTTTTGCTGCCGCCGGTGCGGGCGATCACGAGCACGCGGCGGGCAACCGTGGCGGGCTGCGCCCAGCCAACGACCGCCTGCGCGTTCGTCGTTCCAGAGGCCGCCGACCCGGCGCTGGTCGAAACCGCGCTGCGCTGGTTCGCCGGTGGTCCGAGCAGCGTGCTGGGGCGTGCCGTCGCAGCCCGCAGCAAGGGGGCCACCGTGCGCGCTTCGGCACCCTGGCCGCCAGCCCCCTTGGGGCGCAGCCTGTTCGTGGTCGAAGGGATCGGCGGCACACCTCACGATGGCATGGCCGACCTGATCCTCGAGACGGCGCGCAAGGTCGCCAGCATGAAACTGACCGAGAACGACCTGTGGCCAGCCGTGCAAAGCCGGCAGCGCAGCTTCGCGGCCGTGGCCAACGACCCGCGGTGGCTGGGCCTGGACCTGGCCCGCGGCGCCCTGCGCTGGCCCACCGCAACCCCTGGCCCCAAGCCGCCCACCATGGTCGACGCCGCCGCACTGCAACGGCTGCTCCAAGGCGTGTTCGCCGGCCAACCCGTGGTCGTGGAGGGTCGCCCTTGATCCGTTCCCTGCCTTGGCTCCTGCTGGGGGCGGCGGTGGCATGCAAGGGCGCCGGACCGCAACCACCGCCGAAAGTCGCGAACCCGGAACCACCGGCCACGGTGCCGAATCCAGCCCCCGCGACGGCGCCACCAACCAAGCCGCCAACGGCAGCTGGGGTCGCCAAGCCCACGCCAGCCCCCGCTGCGGTGGAGAGCCTGCCGAGCGGCCTCACCGTCACTTGGTCCCAGCCCCCCCTCGGCAACTTGGTGCTGCTGCAGCTGGGGCTGCCCGCCGGCTCGCTGCACGGGGCGCCGGGCCTCGCCGAGCTCGCCTTGGAAGTGCTGGTCGCCAGCAGCGACGCGACCGCCGCGCGTCCGTCGCTGCGCCAAGCCATCGCGGAGCTCGGCGGCAACCTGTTCGCCGACTTGGGGCCGACCAGCAGTTGGCTGACCCTCGAAGTGCCCTACGGCCGCTGGCGCGTGGCGCTGGAGGCCTTGGGCCGCGCCTTGGCGGCGCCCACCCTGTCCCGTCACCAGTTGGAACGCCTGCGCGAGGCATACCTGGCCCAGCGCACCGGCGCGATCTGGCGCGACCGCAGCCAGGAGGCCGCGCGCACGCTGCTGCTCGGAGCCACCGACACGCACGACTACCTCGCGGGGCTGCTGGACCGCGACGTCGGCGAATTGCCGCTGTTCGCGGCCCGCCACCATCGACCACGCGGCGCCGTCCTGTCGCTGCGGGTGCCCGGCCCACCGGGTGAAGCGATCGCCGAGGTGGCCCGAACCTGGGCAGAATGGCTGGCGACTCCGCCACCGGCGGCCGGCGCGGCCAACGCCGGGGCCCTGCCATTGCGGCCCTTCCCCAGCGGCTTGGCTTGGTCCCCTGCCGCGGGTTCCCTGACCACCGAACTGACCGTCGTGCTGCCGCTGCCCGAAGGCGACCGCGACGACGCCGCGTGGCGCCGGACGATGGTCGCGTGCCTGGTGCGCGACGGGCACGCCGGGCGGCTGATCACGGTGCAGCAAGAACAGGGGCTCGGCACGGTGGCCTGGCGCAGCCAGGTGCTCGGCACGGGCGATCGCACGGCGCTGGTGCTGACGGCAACCGCGCCACCAGCAGTGGTCCACCGCTTGTGGCAGTGCGTGGCCACCGCCCGCCAGGCACTCGTCACCAACCCACCGAGCCCAGAGGAGTTTGCCACCGCGGCCCGCAGCGCCGCGCTGGTGCAACGCCTCGCCGCAGCCGACCGCCGCACGGCCCTGCGTGCCGAGACCTGGCAGCGCATGGCCGCGGGCAGCGGCACCCAACCCGGCACCCAGCCGACCCCGGAATCGCCCCCCACCGCCGCCGAACGGTTGCAGCTGGCCCAGTGGCTCGCCGCGCAGCCGGTGGCCGGCATCGCCATCGGCGGGACCCCGCCCACCGGCGCGCCCGACGTGCGCACCTTCGAACTGCTGCCGCCTGGCGCCCTGGCGCGCATGGTCGGCGGCGGCACAGAACCGGCCCAGGCCGCCGCGGCCGTGCCCTGGCTGGACGATGCCATCGCCGCCGTCGGCGGCCGTGCCCTGCTCCGCGAACTGCGCGGCCACCGCTCGACCGCGACGCGCCGCGCCGCGCGCGCCCCGGAGGCGCAAGAAGTGGTCGACTGGCTCGGCCCGGGCAAGCTGCGCCGCGAACGCACCGTGCTCGGCAAAACCGTGATCACCGTGCTCGACGACAAGGTGGCGATCGAGTCCCTCGACCAACAGGTGGCATCGCTCACGGCGGCCAACGCCGCCAGCCTGCAGCGGGAACAGGATCGCCATCCCCTGCAGTTGCTGGCCGCCCACGCCCGCGGCGAGCTGCAGTTCCGCCCCGTGGCACAACGCCGCTCCGGAGACCGCGAGTGGATGGTGCTCGAAGCCCTGGGCAGCCGCTTCGACCGCCTGCGCATCCACCTCGACGTGGCGTCGCACCTGATCCGTTTGGTCGAGGTGTGGGAGGCCCGCGACGCAGGTCTGGCGACCCACGTGCAGGAGATCTGGACCGACTACCGCACCAGCGGGGGCCTGCGTGCTCCTCACCACTGCACCGCCGAGCTCGACGACGGCGCGCACCGCGTCGAGCTGATCTTCCGCGAATGGCTGCCGCAGTTCGCGCGCGGCCAGTGAGCCCTGCGCGGCCGGGCAGCGACCACCCCCAGCACTCTTGGGCGTCGGATCAGCGCCGGCCCGTGAAGCGGATCACCACACCCAGGTAGAACATGTGTTGGCCGTGCACGTCCTCGTCGACGCGGATCGACTCCCGGCTCTCGTTGTTCAGGAACGAGTAGTAGCCGTGCAGCGAGAACACTTCGTTGAAGTGCAGGTAGCTCTCCACGCCGCCGCCGAGGAAGAACTTCTTCTGTGAGTTGAGCCGCGAGTCGCCGGGCAAGCGCGAGAACTGGCCTTGCACGTAGGGCGACAGCGTCCACGAGTTGCCGAGCTGGATGCGCAACCGCAGCTGCGCATCTGCCCATTGGTTGCCGAGCGCACGGCTGCCGTCCATGGCGACCAGACGATCGCGGCGGTCGGCCATGCCACCTTCGGCGAAGATCTCCCAGGTCATCGAATCGGTGGCGGGCACGTACCACTCGATGCGGCCGTTGGCGCGGTAGACCGCGTCGGGCAACTCGTTCCTGGTGGTGGCCAAGCCGAACGTCGACTTGCTGTTGTTCCACTCGCGCTCACCGACCAAGGTGAGCAGGAACCCATCGCGCGGCATGCCCGACCGACGATCGAGCTGCACGGCGTTCTGCTCGATGTAGAGGCGGCCACCGTAGGCGGCGAAATCCTCCGGGATGGTGTAGGCGAGTTCGGGCGGCGACGAACGCGTCAGCCGGCTGCGGTCGAACGACAGGCGCTTGTAGTAGGGGCCGAGATCGACGTACAGCCCCTGGCCACTGTCCTTGCCGAACCCCAGGTAGGCCTCGTAGTCGGCGCCGTCGAACAGACCGCGCGCGCCGAACTTCGAACCGTCGTAGGCACCGTCGCGGTAGAAGACCCACGGCCGGCCGCGCAGCTCGATGCGCGTGTCGGTGTCGGCGCCGATCAGCTTCTTGTCGAGGTAGCTGGCGAACAGTCCGTCGCGCCCGACATAGGCGTCGAGCTTGCCACGCCGCGAGCCGAACGCCGCGTTGCTGTAGTAGAGGTGGCCGTCCCAGCTGATGTCGTCGCGCAGGCCGGTCGCTGGATTCTCTTCGATGGCCTTGGTGCCGACGCCGCCGGCTTCGACCTCGAACACCGACGCATAGGGATTGGTCGGCGTGCGGACCGTGGTCAGTTCACGGAAGTTCTGGGCAGTGGTGGCGGCGGCGCACAGGAGCACCGCGACGCCTCGGCAGGCGAGAGGGGTCATGCACCGCGAGAGTAACGCGCCGGGCCACCCCCCTGCAGGTCATTTCGCCTCTTCGCGCCGCCGCGCCCGCTCGATCGCCGCCTGCACCATCGGATGCGCGGTCTCCAACACGATCACCGAGTACGGATGGTCGGCGTACTGGTTCTCACGCTCCTCGATGCGGATCGCCCCGCGCTGGCGCAGTTCGTTGACCATGGCGCGGCGCTCCGGGTGCACCAGACCGCTGAAGTGCTGGCTCATCGGCCCCTTGAGGAACGGCGACAGCCAGACTTCCTGGCTGCCGTGCCGAGCCTGGGCACGCAGGATCAGGTCCAGGCAGATCAGCAGGCGGTCGCCGAACACCGCGTCGCCGACCGCCGGATCGTCCCCGGTGCGCCAGGTGACCGGGATGTGGCCGACGATCGCCGCACGGGGGGCACGACCGCGTTCCGCGGTCGCCGCAGCTTCGGGGTGCGCCGCCGCAGCCACCGGCTCGGCTCCGGTCGCCGCGGGCGCCGCCGCAGGGGTGTCTGCGGCCACGGCGGCCGCCGGCACCGGCTCTTCGCGCAGGGCTGGGGCCGCCTGCGCCACCGGAGCGCGGCCGTTCTTGCGTTCGACGGCGATCAGTTCGAGCGCGTTCCAGAAGCGTTCGGCGCCCACGCGCATGCGCAGGTCGCCGCTGGTGGTGTCGGGGATCGCCACCACGCGCAGTTCGCGGTTCTCCTCGAGCACCTGACGCGCGATCGGGATGAAGTCGCGGTCGCCCGAGACGATCACGATCGCGTCGATGTCGGGGCGGCGGTAGAGCACCCGGCACACGTCGCAGGCGAGCTGCACGTCGGCCGAGTTCTTGCCCGAATGGCCGATCAGCACGTATTGCGGATCGAAGCCCATCAACGCCAGGTCGTGGGCGACCTCCATGCCCGGATAGGCATCGAACGCCGCATAGGATCGGCCGAGCACCATCGGCGCTTTGTCGGCCTGCAATCGCTCCTTGAGCCGTTCGAGGATGCTGAGGCACAGGTCGCGGATGCGGTGGCCGGTCAGTTCCTCGCGGTTCTTCAGGGACAGGAACAGGTTCTCGAAGTCGACGAAAACGGCGGCGTGCATCGGTGGAGGGGGCTCCCGAGCGGGCAGCCGTCCAGCGAACGGCTGCGCAGTGCATGTTGGCGACGGAACTTTGGGCAGCAGACTCGCTCCGGCCATCGCCAGCCGGAGCTCTCCGCATCAGGCTTGCGGCAGCGACGGATCCGGCCGCACCGCCGGCTCGCCGGCGGGCGCCGGCAGTGCAACCGCGCCGGGCTGCAGCACCGCCGGCGGCTCGCAGGGCACTTCCAGGTCGTCGTCCGCCAGGTAGGTGTAGGCAGCGAGCCCTTCCTCGTAGCGGCGCAACAGCAGCGCACTCTCGCGCATGTTGACCTTGCCGGCGCGCACCGCCTGCTCGAGCCGCTGGCGCATGCGCCGGATCAGATCCTGCTTGTCGTACTGCACGTAGCCGAGCACCTCGGTGACGGTGTCGCCTTCGATCACCCGTTCGATGCGATATCCGTGCTGGTCGTCCATCGAGATGTGGATCGCATTGGTGTCGCCGAACAGATTGTGCAGATCGCCCAGGATCTCCTGGTAGGCCCCGACCAGGAACATGCCTATGTAGTACGGCTTGCCCGGCGTGATCGGATGCACTTCGAGCACGCTCTTGACGTCGCGCAGATCGATGAACTTGTCGACCTTGCCGTCGCTGTCGCAGGTCAGGTCGGCCAGGATCGCACGCCGGGTCGGCCGTTCGCCCAGGCGGTGGATCGGCATGGTCGGGAACAGCTGCTTCACCGCCCAGTGGTCGGGAGCGCTCTGGAACACCGAGAAGTTGCAGTAGTAGGTGTCGGCCAGCGCGCGCTCGAGGCCCTGCAGTTCGTCGGGCACGTAGTCGAGCGTGTTGACGATCAAGCGGATGCGGTCGCAGATGGCCCAGAACAGGGTCTCGGCGATGGCCCGACCCTTCAGGTCGAGGTAGCCGAGATTGAACAGGCTGATCGCCTCTTCCTTGAGCTGCAACGCGTCGTGGTAACCCTCCTGGAAGTTCTTCAGCGAGAGGTCTTTGAGGATCTGCACCATGTTGGCGATGGTGCTGTCCTCGTGGTTGCCGGCCTCGCTCGGCACGTCGACCTTCTGCTGCGACACGCCGAGCACGTCGAACACCAGGATCGCGTGGTGCGCGGTCAGGGCGCGCCCCGACTCGCTGACGATGTCGGGGTGCGCGATGCCCTTCTCGTCGCACGCCTGCTGCACGGCGAACACCACGTCGTTGGCATACTCCTGCAGCGAGTAGTTCGCCGAACTGTGGAAGTTGGTCTGCGAGCCGTCGTAGTCGACCGCGAGGCCGCCGCCGACGTCGACGAACTTGAGGCCAGCACCGAGGTCGTGCAATTCCGCGTAGATGCGGGTGGCCTCCTTCAGCGCATCCTTGATGGCGCGGATCGCCGTGATCTGGCTGCCGATGTGGAAGTGCAACAGCTCGAGGCAGTCGAGCATGCCGACTTCGCGCAGCCGGTCGACGACCGCCACCATTTCACCGGCGGTCAGGCCGAACTTGGACTTCTCGCCACCGGACTCCTGCCACTTGCCGGCACCCCGGCTGGCCAACTTGGCGCGAATGCCGATGTGCGGCCGCAGATCGAAGCGCTTGCTGACGCTGAGCACCGTCTCCAGTTCCTCGAACCGGTCGACGACGATGATCGTGTACAGGCCCATCTTCTGGGCCAGCATCGCCGTCTCGATGAAGCTGGCGTCCTTGTAGCCGTTGCAGATCACCAACCCGTCCGGGTTGGTCATGTGCGCCAGCACCACCAGCAACTCGGGCTTGCTGCCGGCTTCGAGGCCGAGCGAGTAGTCCTTGCCGAAGTCGACCAGTTCCTCGACCACGTCGCGCTGCTGGTTCACCTTGATCGGGAACACCGGCCGGTAACGCCCCTTGTAGCCGCACTCGTCGATCGCCTTCTTGAAGGTGCCGGCCAGTGCCTGCACGCGCAGCTGCAGGATGTCGGAGACGCGCAGCAGCACGGGCAGTTCGATGCCGCGGCTGCGCAGGTCCTCGACCAGCTCGGGCAGCGAGAACTTCGGGCCGCCCTTGCCCATCGGCTGCACGACCAGTTCGCCACGGTCGTTGATCGCATACGAGTCGCCGCCCCAGGCGCCGAGCTGGTAGAGCTCGTGGCTGTCGCGGGTGGTCCAGGCGCGCAGTTCTTTTTGCGGGGTGCTCAAGTCCGGAAACTCCAGCGGCGCGCGCGCGGCGCGACGCCCGCACCACGCGGCCGCCGCGACCACCCGTCGGGCCGAACGCGGATTCTGCCGCAGGAGGCACGCCCATGGCAGACGCCGCTGCGCAATTTTTCGCGGCGAGCTGCGCACTGGCCGGTTCGCCGGCCACCCCGTAAGGTGTCGCGGTGAGCCACGCCGATTCCACGCCCACCTCCCTGCGCCAGCGCGATCCCGACGTCGCCGCCTGGCTGCAACGCGAAGACCGCCGCCAGGCCAGCACGCTGACGCTGATCGCTTCCGAGAACCATTGCTCGGCCGCGGTCCGCGAAGCCTGCAGCAGCCGGATCACCGACAAATACGCCGAGGGTTACCCGAGCCGGCGCTACTACGGCGGCTGCGAAGTCGCCGACGGCCTGGAGGACCTGGCCCGCCAGCGGGCGCTGCGGCTGTTCGCCGGCGCCGAGGAAGCCAACGTCCAGCCGCACTGCGGCACCACGGCCAACCTGGCGGCCCTGCTGGCCCTGGCCGGGCCGAACGGCCGGATCGTCGGCATGGCCCTCAAGGCCGGTGGCCACCTCAGCCACGGCCACGACAAGAGCCACACCGGCATGGTGTTCCAGGCCCGCCAGTACGGCGTCGACGCCCAGGGCCGGATCGACCTCGACGAGGTGCGCAAGGTGGTCCTCGAACACCAGCCGAAGGTGCTGATCGCCGGCGGCAGCAGCTACTCTCGCACCATCGACTATCCGGCGTTCGCTGCGATCGCCAAGGAGGTGGGCGCCCTGCTGCTGGCCGACATCGCCCATCCGGCCGGACTGATGGCCGCCGGGGTGGTGCCGAGCCCGGTCGGCATCGCCGACGTGGTGACCATGACCACCCACAAAACCCTGCGCGGGCCGCGCGGCGGCATGATCCTGTGCACCAAGGCGGTGGCCAAGGCGATCCACTCGTCGGTGTTCCCCGGCGCCCAAGGCGGGCCGCTGGTGCAGCAGATCGCCGGCAAGGCGGTGGCGTTCGGGGAAGCCCTGCAACCCGAGTTCCGGGCCTACCAGCAGCGGGTGCTGGACAATGCCCGGCACCTGGCGGCCTGCCTCCAGGAGCGCGGGCTGGACATCGTCACCGGCGGCACGGACAACCACATCGTGCTGGTCGACCTGCGCCGCACCGACGTGACCGGTGCCGAAGTCGAAGAGCGCGCCCTGGCCGCCGGTCTCGCGGTCAACAAGAATGCGATCCCGGGCGATCCGCGCCCGCCCATGGTGACTTCGGGCCTGCGGCTCGGCACGCCAGCGGTGACCACCCGCGGCTTCGGCAAGGAGCAGATCGCGACGGTCGCCGACGTGATCGCGGGGCTGGTGCAGCGGCAGGATCCGGACCGCTTCCGCCCGGTGGTGCAGGGGCTCTGCGAAGCGTTCCCGCTGCCGTGATCGGGGTTGGGTGGTAGGGGCTGATCCGTAGGGGCTGGGGCCCTGGCGGACGGCTCCGGCTGCGCGCCAGTCCGGCTCAGCCGCCCGCAGCGAGCGCGGCCGCGAACGCGCGCAGCACCAGCCCTTCGGCATGGCGTTCGTGGGCGGCCAACCCGCCATGCGCGCCCAGAGCGCGTTGCAGCGCAGTCTTCGCGGTGTTCACGTCGCAGCCGACCAGCGCCTGCGCCGCCAGAGCCGCCGTGGCCATCGCCGCCGGGCAGCCGCGCGCCTGCCAGCCGATCGCAACCGCACAACCCGCTTCGCTCCGCACGCTGAGCTCCACTTCGTCGCCGCACACCGGGTGCGTGGCCCGACCGCTGCGCCCCTCGGCCACGGTCCCGGCGGTGGCCTCGAGCAGGACCTGGCGCAGACGTTCGCCGACCATCGCCGTCAGGGCCGCTGGTCGAGCGGCGCCGGTGCCGGCGCCGCCGCCGCCGGGGTGACGTCGAGCGAGATGAACTCGTCGCGCAAGATCTTGCAGCCGAACAGGAGGGGCAGCAGCAGCCAGGGAGCGGCGCGGCGCACGCGGCGGGAGATGGGCATCGGGCTCTGGTTTTTGATCGCTGGAGCGGAAGTGGCCCCGGTGCCAGGAGCGTAGGCGAGGCCAGGGCTCCGGCCAAGCGCCTCGGGCAGCCCTCGAGGCACCCGCACCTCCACCACCCACACCATCGCCAGCACCCCGCCCTTTCCGTAGGCTGCCGCACCCGCCGCCAACCGCCCCTCGATGTCCCTCCGCCGCGAAGGCCCCGTCACCGAACGTCTGCTCGCGCAGATCACCCACCACCCCGGGCCGGACCCCGCACGCACCGGCGGCCGCGACGAACCGATCGCCCCCCACGCGCCGCTCACCCGGCGCCAGGCGGTCGGCTTGTTCGAAGCGATGATCCAGTCGCGCCTGCAGGACCTGCTGTCGCGCGAACTGAAGGACCAGGGCCAAACCTACTACACCATCGGCAGCAGCGGCCACGAGGCGAACGCCGTGCTCGGCGCCGTGCTGCGCACCACCGACCCGGCGTTCTTGCACTACCGCAGCGGCGCGTTCCTGGCGGCGCGACTGCGAAAGGCGCGCGGCGAGACCCCGATCTTCGACGCCATGCTGTCGTTCATGGCCTCGGCGGAGGACCCGGTCAGCGGCGGTCGGCACAAAGTGCTCGGCTCGCACACCACCTTCGTGCCACCGCAGACCAGCACCATCGCCAGCCACCTGCCGAAAGCGGTCGGCTATGCGCGCGCCCTGCAGCGCCTGCAGCGCCTCGGCCTGCCGGCCCCCGTGCCCTACGACAGTGTCGTGTTCTGCAACTTCGGCGACGCGTCGCTGAACCATTGCACCGCGCAGGCCGGCATCCATGCCGCCGGCGCGGCGGTGCTGCACGCGCAGCCGTGCCCGATCCTGTTCGCCTGCGAAGACAATGGCATCGGCATCTCGGTGAAGACCCCGGACGGCTTCGTGCAACGCATGATGGGCACGCGGGCGGGCATCGAGTACTTCGCGGCCGACAGCCAGGACGTGCCCGGCGTGCACGCGGCGGCGCTGGCGGCCGTCGAGTTCGTGCGGCAGAAGCGCCGGCCGGCGTTCTTCCATCTGCGCACCGTGCGCTTGATGGGCCACGCCGGCAGCGACGTGGAGGCGAACTACCGCAGCCTGGCCGAGATCGAAGCCGTCGAGGCCCAGGACCCGCTGCTGGCGTTCGTCGATTTGTTGCTGGGCACCGGCGCCCTCGACCGCGCAGCCATGCTGGCGCTCTACCGCGACACCGACGAACGGCTGCGCCGGGCGGCCGCGGAGGCGCACGGGCGGCGCAAACTGACCACGGTCGCCGAGATCGTGGCGCCCCTGGCGTTGCCGCGCGCCGTGGATCTGCAACCGATCGTCGCGCCGGCGGCCGAACGCGAGCGCGTGTTCGCCGGCAGACTGCCGGAGCTGGACCAGCGGCCGCGGCACCTCGCCTACCGGATCCCGCAGGCGCTGACGGACCTGTTCGCCGCGCTGCCGAACGCGTTCCTGTTCGGCGAGGACGTGGCGAAGAAGGGCGGCGTCTACCACGCCACGGCGGGCCTGTTCGACACCTTCGGGGCGGGCCGGGTGTTCAACACCATGCTCGACGAGACCACCATCCTCGGCATGGCCCAGGGCATGGCGCAGGCTGGCTGCGTGCCGTTTCCCGAGATCCAGTACCTCGCCTACCTGCACAACGCGATCGACCAGATCCGCGGTGAAGCAGCGTCGTTGCAGTTCTTCAGCAACGGCCGCTGCCAGAATCCGATGGTGGTGCGGATCGCCGGCCTCGCCTACCAGAAGGGCTTCGGCGGCCACTTCCACAACGACAACTCGATCGGCGCGATCCTGGAGATCCCCGGCCTGATCTTCGGCGTGCCGGCGCGCGCCGACGACGCGGTGACCATGCTGCGCACCATGGCCGCAGCCGCCGTGCAGCACGGCAAGGTGTGCGTGTTCCTCGAACCGATCGCGCTCTACATGCAGAAGGACCTGCTGGCGCCGAACGACGGGCGCTGGCAGTTCGAATACCCGCCCCCGGACGCCCTGATGCCGCTCGGCGAGGGGCGCACCTACGGCGCCACCGACCAGGACGTGCTGACCATCGTCAGCTACGGCAACGGCCTGTGGCTGTCGCTGCGCGCCCAGGAACGCCTGCGCGAACAGGGCGTGAAGGCGCGCGTGTTCGATCTGCGCTGGCTGATGCCGATGCCGATCGACGCGGTGAAGGCCCATGCGCGGGCCACGCGGCGGGTGCTGGTGGTCGACGAGTGCCGTGCGCACCAAGGTGGCCCGAGCCCGCTGCTGCTCGCCGAACTGTGCCAGGATCCGACGCTGCGCGGCGTGCTGCTGCGCCGGATCGCCGCCACCGACACGTATGTGCCGCTGGCCGCCGCCGCCAACCTGGTGCTGGTGCAGCAGGAAGACATCGAACGCGCCGCGTTGCAACTGGCGCAGGAGCCCGGGTCGTGAGCCTGCCCACCGCCGTGTTGTTCTGCCCGGGCCGCGGGTCCTACACCAAGGACGAGCTCGGCTGGATCGGCCGCACCCTGCAGCCCGGCCCAGTGACCGCAGCTCTGGACGCCTGCGACGACTGGCGGCGCCAACAAGGCCGCCCGACGCTGCGGGAGATCGACGGCGCCGAGAAGTTCCGCCCAGGGCTGCACCTGGACGGCGAAAACGCTGCCGAATTGATCTACTTCGGCACCATGGCGCAGCTCGAAGCGCTGCGCTCGCGCTACCGGATCGTCGCGGTCGCCGGCAACTCGTTGGGCTGGTACACCGCACTGCCGGCCGGCGGCGCACTGGACCCGACCAGCGGCTGGCGCTTGGTCGCGACCATGGCCGCCCTGCAGAAGCAGGCTGCCGGCGGCCAGGTGCTGACCACCACCGTCGACGACGCGTGGCGTCCCGTGCCGGCCCTCGAAGTTGCGCTGCAGGCCTGCCTCGACGGCCTGGTGGCGCGCGGTGCGGACACCTACTGCGCGCGCAGCATCCGCCTCGGCGGCCACGAAGTGCTCGCCGGCACCGAGGCCGCGATCCAGGCGCTGCTCGTGCACCTGCCCAAGGTCAAGGTCGGCGAACGCGAGTTCCCGTTCCGGCTGGCCGGCCACGGGCCGTTCCACACCTCTCTGTGTGCCCAAGTCGCAGCGCAGGCGAGCGAACTGCTGGCCGACCTGCCGGTGCGCGAACCCGAATGCCATTTGATCGATGGTTTCGGCAACGTGCACTCGCCGTGGAGCGCCGACCCACGCGAACTGCTGCGCTACACCACCACCGAGCAGGTGTTGGAGACCTTCGACTTCTCGGCCTGCGTGCGCACGGCGATGCGCGAGTTCCAGCCGGACGTGCTGCTGTGCGCCGGACCGGGCACTTCGCTGCGCGCCCCGGTCGGTCATTGCGTGGTGCGCGAAGGCTGGCGGGGGGTTCGCAACAAGGCGACGCTCCTGGCCAAGGGGCTGGTGGTCGCCGGCTGACGCCGGCGACGATGCGCTCAAGGTCGAATGGCCATGGCGTCGATGCCATGGTGCCGCGAGCCTGCGGCACGGAGCCCCCCATGAAGCGACGCAATCTCCTCTTGCTGGCCATCCCGACGCTGCTCAGCCTGCCCGCCTGCGGCACCGCCAATGGTGTGCGCTGGACCTATGGCGCCTCGTCCATCTACGGCAAGCCGGATGCGTTCTCGGAGAGCTTGGCGATCCGCGCCGTGTTCGGCATGCCGGTGATCGTCGGCGGAGCGGCGTTCGACGTCGCGACGTTTCCGGTACAGCTGATCTGCGGCGTGTGGCCGATGTGGGGCGACAAGTCGCAGCACATGAAGCCGCCGGCCGCGGTGCAGTGACCCGTAGCGCCCGCGCCTGGAACCAGCGCAACACGGCAGGCCGAGGCGGTTTGCCGTGGCGCCGGGTCGGACGCTAGACTCCCGCCCGCCATGCCGATCCTGTCGCGCGGAGGGTGCGTCCTCCTGCCGGGCCCCTGCCTCGACCACCAAGGGGCCGCACCGTGCTGATCCACGGCAACCGCCCGAGTCGGGTCGCGTCGTGGCCGTTGCCCGTCGCCGCTCTGGTTGCCGGGTTGGGCTTGGGCGCCCTGCTGACGCCGGGCCGGTGGCCCGCCCAGGCCCCGCAGGGCCAAACCGCGCCGCCGAGCAGCGCCCCGCCGCCCACCTCGCCCCTGTTTCCACCGCCGCGCGCCAGCACCGGCGAACTGCGCAAGCTCGAGGTCGAGGTGACGCCCGAACACTGGCAGATCCTCGCCGACCACCGGCAGAAGGCGATTGCCGACAAGTTCCTGTTCGCCGATCCCAAGGCCGTGGTGCCGGTGACTCTGCGGCTCGGCGGCGAAACCGCCCGCGGCACCGCGCGGCTCAAGGGCGACTGGCTCGACCACCTGGACACCCAGCAGTGGTCGCTGCGCTTCGACCTCGAGGGCCCCCTCGCCGGCATGCGGCACCTCTCGATCCAGCACCCCAAGACGCGCGGTTACGTCATGGAATGGCTGGCGATGAAGACCGCGGAGCGGCTCGGCCTGCTCAGCCCGCGCGTCGATTTCGTCGACGTCGGCATCAACGGGCGCGCCAACGGCGTCTACTACCTGGAGGAAGTACCGGCGAAAGAGCTGCTCGAGCACCGCGGCCGCCTGGAAGGCCCGGTGGTCAAGTTCGAGGAGCAAGCACTGTGGAGCACCCACATGCAGATGGGGTTCCTCACCATAGGCTCGTTGCCGAGCGACTTCGAACGCGCCTACCTGGTGTTCGACGCGCCGACCGACGCGTTCGGTGGCGCGCGCTTGCGCCAACTGCCGAACCTCGATGCGCGCCTGCAGCGCGCGTTGCGGCAAGCTCGCGATCTACAGCGGCTGGCGGTGGCCCAGGATCTGCCGCAGGAGCCGGCGCGCGCCTTGCTGGCCCTCGAACAGCTCGCTGGCCGCACCGTGGACGATCTGTTCGACACCGAGCGGGTCGGCCAGTGGCTCGCAGTGTGCACGTTCTACCAGGGGTTCCACGGCATGCTGTGGAACCAGTTCCGGCTCTATTACGACCCGCGTCGCGACCGCCTCGAGCCGATGATCTACGACACCGGGGCGGACCTGCTGCACCGCCCAGGGGAATTGGTGGTCGCGTCGCCCGATGCGCGTTGGTTTCGCAGCAGCCCGAGCGCACTCAGCCACTGCTATGCGACGCTGGGGCAGATGACCGAGCCGGGCTGGTTCGATGGCCTGCTGCAAGACCTGCGCCCCGAACTGTACCGGGCGGCGCGGGCCATGAAGGCGGCTGGCATCGAGATCCCGGGCTTCGACGTGCTCGACGCCCTCGAACTGCTGCTGCGCCAGCAGACCGAGCGACTGCGCGCGTTCGTGCGGCCGCTGGTGCCCGCAGCGTTCGGTGCACGACTGGTCGGAGCCCCGGCGCCAGGACAAGCCGACGAACGCACCGTCGAAGTGGACGTGCAAGCGACCACCAAGGTGCCAACGCGCGTCGACGGCTTCGAATTCGACAACGGCCAGCGCGTGGCGCCGGCGGCGGTGCTGGTCGGCATCGCGGGGCTGCCCGACTCGGCACAGTTCGTGGCCCAACTGCCCGACGGCGCGGTGCTGCTGCCGACCGACGGCCGGGCCGTGCGTTTTCGCTTTCCAGCCAATACGCGGCTGGTCGGCCTCTCGGAGGTGCAGGCCATCAAGCAGGCGATCCGCCAGGCGACCGGCATGGCCGAGCCGAAGCACCGCCTGCACGTCCTGTACCGCTCGGTCGCCGTCGCCGCCGCCGAACGCGCGCCGCTGGTGCTCGAAGCGGTCACCGACCCATTGCGCGCCGAACAAGGCCGCCCCGCCGCGCCCGATCTCTGGGCGACCCTCGAACGACACTCTTGGCTCACCTACGACCTGGGGTCGGGCCGGCTGGTCGCCGCCCCGGGCACGCACCAGCCCGTCGGCGACGTGGTCCTGCCCGAACAGTGCACCCTGGTGCTGCCAGCCGGCTGCGAGGTGCGCCTGCAGCCAGGGGCAGCCTTGGTGGCGGGTGCGCTGCGCGCCACGGGCACGGCCGCGGCCCCGGCGCGCATCACTGCCGCCGAGCCGGCTCGGGGTTTCGGTGGCTTGCTGGTGCTCGGCACCGCCGGCCCCAGCGAATGCACGCACCTCACCGTTTCCGGCGGCACGGAACTCGCGCGGGGCGGCTGGCAGGTCAGCGGTGGCGTCACGTTCTTGCGCGCGGAGGCCAACTTCACCGACTGCGAGTTCCGCGACGGCCACGGCGAAGACCTGATCAACCTGGTGTGCCTGCCGTTCCGCTTCACGCGCTGCAGGTTCCACCACAGCCCGAGCGACCTGTTCGACGGCGACTTCGTCACCGGCGAGGTCGTCGACTGTGAATTCGCCGACTCCGGCGAAGACGCAGTCGACGTCAGTGGCTCGCGGGTGCAGGTGCGCAATTGCCGGTTCCTGCGGATCGGCGACAAGGCGCTCTCGATCGGCGAGGGATCCCAGTTGACAGCGGTCGACTGCCACGTCGCCTCGGCGATGATCGCCGCCTCCAGCAAGGATCGTTCGAGCGCGCAGATCCTGCGCCTCTCGGTCGACGCCGTGGCCAACTTCATGGGCACCGCCTACGCGAAGAAGCCGGAGTGGGGTCCTTCGACCCTCGACTTCCAGGACCTGCGTTGGACCGGGGCGGGCACGCCCAAGTACCTCGCCCAGACCGGTAGCGTCCTGCGCGTCGACGGCGCAGAGCTGCCCGCCGCGCCAGTCGACGTCGAAGCGCTCTACCGCGCCAAGATCCTGGGCAAGTGACCGCGCGGTGGCGGGCCGAGGCCGCCCTCCGTCACACCGGACTCGGCCGCACCGACGCACCCTGCGTGATGCCGCGCATCTGCATCTTCAGTTCGTCGGGGTTGTCGCTCGCGGCCAATGCGTCTTCGAGGCTGATGTTGCCGGCCTGGAACAGGCGGATCAGCGACTGGTTGAACGTCATGGTGCCGTAGTAGCTGCCTTCCTGCAGCGCCTTCGGCAGCATGCGCGTCTGGCCCTGCTCGAGCAGTTCGCGCACGGTCGGTGTGTTGATCAGGAGCTCCACGGCGGGCACCATCGCCGTGCCTTCCTTGTTCTTGACCAGGCGCAGCGAGCAGACGCCTGCCAGATTCAGCGCCAACTGCAGACGCACCAGTTCGTGCTGGTGCGGCGGGAAGAAGGTGATGATGCGTTCGACGGTCTGCACGGCGTTGACCGTGTGCAGCGTCGAGAACACCAGGTGGCCGGTTTCCGCCGCGGAGATCGCTGCCGCCACGGTCTCGGCGTCGCGCATTTCGCCGATCAGGATCACGTCGGGCGACTGGCGCAGCGCTTGGCGCAGGGCCGAAGCGAAGTTGACGACGTCGGCGCCGACTTCGCGCTGGTTGACGATCGAGCGCTTGTCCTCGAAGCGGAACTCGATCGGATCCTCGATCGTCACGATGTGCTTGTTCATCGTGCGATTCACGAACTCGATCATCGACGCCAGCGTGGTCGACTTGCCCGAGCCGGCGATGCCCGTGGCCAGCACCAGGCCGCGCTTCAGCGACGCCAGCCGCTTCAGAGGGTCCACCGGCAGGTTCAGGTCCTTGAACGAGGGAATCTCGTTCTTGATGGCGCGGAACACGAAGCCGAACTCACCGCACTGGTGGAAGGCGTTGCAGCGGAAGCGCCCCACTCCAGGCACCGCCACGGCGGTGTCGGTGGCCCCGGTGGTCTCGAACTCCTTGCGACCGCGCTCGCCGAGGATCTCGTCCGCGTAACTGCGCATCACCTCGGGCGTGAGTGGCTGGTCGCCCAGGAACCGGATCACCCCGGCCACCCGAACCGCGGGACAGCCGTGCGTTTTCAGCACCAGGTCGGAAGCGCTCTCCTTGACCATGATGCGCAGGAAATCGCGCAGCTTCGGCAGCTTGGGCGCGGGGCGCGGCGCACCGCCTGCCGCTCCGACGCCTGGCGCTGCAGCCACGCCGGCACTGCTCGCCGCACCACTGCTCGCCGCAGCCGCGCCAGCCCCAGGTACGCCTGCGGCACCTCCGGCAGCCAACGCCCCGGCAGGACTGGACACCGAAGGAGAACTGCCAGCCGATGGCTGACCTTGGCCGGGAATCTGGCTCACGCGCATAGCCTCCACGGCCGGTATCGACCAGGAGCCCACCATGCATTGACCTGCGGTGCCGAGCCGCAGTCCCGCCCGGGGACTAGCCGACGACCGGACGCGGCGTGCGAGCCAGCAGGGCGTGCACCGCCAGGACCAATTCGGACAAGCCCGCCCCCGTCGCACTCGAGATCGGCAGCACAGGCGCGCCGATGGCATCGGCCAGTGCGGCGGCGCGGGCGCGCGAAGCCTCGTCTTCGACCTTGGTGGCCACGACCAGGGTCGGACGTGCCGCGAGCTCCGTGGAGTGCTGCGCCAACTCGGTGCGAATCACGCGATAGGCTTCGGCTGGGGGCAGCAACGGCAGGTCGCTGCAATCGACCAAGTGCAGCAGCAGCCGGGTTCGCTCGACGTGCTTCAGGAACTTGTCACCCAGCCCCTTGCCCCGACTTGCCCCCTCGATGAGACCCGGGATGTCGGCCAGGACGAAGGTGCGCTCCCCAGGCCCCACTGCGATGCCGAGCATCGGCTCCAGCGTGGTGAATGGGTAATCGGCGATCTTGGGCCGGGCCCTGGTCAAGGTCGCCATCAGCGTGGACTTGCCGGCATTCGGCAGCCCCAGCAAGCCGACGTCGGCGATCAGCTTGAGCGACAGGCGCACCGTGCGCGCTTCGCCGGGCTTGCCGCGTTCGGCGGTGCGCGGCGTGCGGTGGGTGGCAGTCGCGAAGTGGGTGTTGCCGCGGCCACCGTGGCCACCGCGTACCAAGACCCACGGGCGATCCGGCGTCTCGAGGTCGGCGAGCAGGTTGCCGCGCTCGGCATCGAGCACCTGGGTGCCGATCGGCACCTCGATCTGCAGGTCCTCGGCATCCTTGCCCCCGCAATTCTGCGGCAAACCCTGGCCGCCGTTCGGCGCGGCAAACTCACCTCGGCCGGTCAGGTGGTAGAGGGTGTTGCAGTGCGTGGTCGGCAGCAACACGATGTCGCCGCCGTCACCGCCGTCGCCGCCATTGGGGCCACCGCGCAAGGTTTTGGCGTCGCGCAGGAACGACACGCAGCCGTGCCCACCGTTGCCAGCACGGACTTTGATCACCAGCTCGTCGACGAACATTGCAGACTCCTACGCCGACCGCGGTGTTCCAAAGCCGGCAGCCGCGGGCCATGCCCGAGGCTGCCGAATCGGGGCATTCTGCCCCTTGCTACAGCCACTCGCTCAGGCAACCGTGTCCGGCACGTCCACGTGGACCTTGCCGTTGGGCTGGAAGCGCACCACGCCTTCGGCGACGGCGAACAGCGTGTCGTCGCCGCCGCGGCGCACGTTGCGCCCCGGGTGGAACTTGGTGCCGACCTGGCGGACGATGATGGTGCCAGACTTGACGCGCTGGCCACCGTAGGCCTTCACGCCGCGGTACTGCGGGTTGCTGTCGCGACCGTTCTGGGTCGAACCCTGTCCTTTCTTATGGGCCATGGCTGTTGCTCGTTGGGGTTGGGTGCTTGGGCGGCGGGCGCAGGATCGAGACTACGGCAACGGCCGCAGACGACCCGCACGGAATCAGCCCTGGATCGACTCGATCTGGATCTCGGTGTACTTGGCGCGGAACCCGGTGCGGCGCCGGCTGTTCTTGCGCTTGCGGAACTTGCCAATCACCACCTTCTCGCCCTTGACTTGGCGCACGACCTTGGCCGTGACCGAGGCGCCGGCAACGAACGGCGTGCCGATCTTGCTGCCCGACTCGCCGCCGACCAGACAGACCTTGTCGAAGGTCAAAGTCTGGCCCTCGGCCGCGTCGCTTTGGAGGTGGATCTTGAGGCGGTCACCGGGCTGGACCCGGTACTGCTGGTTGCGGTCGTCGACGACGGCGTACATGTCTGGCCTGGAAGTCAGGGAAGAAGGGGCGGAAGAAGGTAGCGAAGACCACCGCAGATTCAAGCCTCGTGGACGAAAGCGGCCCGGACTGCGCCCGGGCCACCCCGCCGACTCTGGAGGAGCGCCGTAAGAACCTTCGCAGAAGACTCTTACGGACGATCCAGGCGGGATCGGCCTCAGCGGATCGTGAAGTCCAGCGTGTTGCTGACGTCGAGCACACCGAAGCAGGCCGAGCCGGAGAGGGCAAATCCCTGGACCGCCAACGCGATGCCAACGTAGGCCGGCTCCGCCGGGATGGTCCAGACGAACGAACCCGGCATCGCCTGGGCCTGGGCGACCCCGTTCAGGCAGCCGCACGGGCCGAGGATCGCACTGCCCGGGAAACCGAACAGGATCCCGGTGAAACCAGGGCCGGAGGCCGTGAACGCCAAGGACTGCCCGAGCGCCGGCTGCCCGGAAGCCGAGATCCCGGCACTGCCGCACTGAGTGAACCGCGTCTGGAACGCCGCGGTGCCAGCCGTGCCGTCGAAGGCTTCGAGCCGAAACGTGTTGGTCGTCTGCTCGGTGAAGCTCAGGTAGTAGCGGGGCGTGCGCACGCCGCCGCCGCTGAACGACGCGCAGATGTTCGTCTGCCCGTAGTTGTCCAGACTGGACGTGATCAGCCCGGTGCGCTCTTCGACCCGGAAACTGCCGCTCGCCGGCAGGTAGGCCAACGTCACCGCCTCGACGCCCTGCGGATAGCCGGAAACACCGTTGGTGCGCGTCACCACGAACCGCGTGCCGTCCGAATCGATCTCCGGTTCGCGACTGTCTTCGCCGGGCACGGCGGTGTTCACCATGGTCGTCGCCGTGCGCGACCCATCGCTGCGAAGCAGGCCGGCGAACACGCTGCGCGGCTGCCCGAGGACCGCAGTCCGCTCATAGGCGTAGGGCCAGTAGCGCACCCCGCCCAGATCGACCGGCGAACTGGCGGTCGGCGCCGTTTCCTCGCTGGTCGTGATGGCGATGGCGAACGGCGCGCCAGAGATCGCACCATTCCAGGAGGCGAAGGCGCCCCACACCTCCTGGTCGTACGGGGTGCCGACCCACGTGCGCTGGTAGGCGATCAGGAAGTTCGCCGGCTGGCCGTTGCTCTGCCCACAGGACTTGGAGATCGAAGGCCGCGACTCCTCGTTGGTCGAAGTGTCGACCGGGACCGCGTTGGTGGTGCGCAACCCACCCGCCGTGGTCAACTGGCGCAGGTAGATGTCCGACGAGGTCAGCGTGCGCTTGTTGAACACCACCGTGTAGAAGCCGGTGCCGAAGAAGGGATCGCTGCCGACGTCGGGGTGGTAGTTGTTGCCGGGCGTGCCGACCACGAATTCGCGCTCGATGGTGATCAGGCTGCCGACGGTGCCGTCCTGGGCGATCGTCCGGCCACCGATCCACCACAGAAGGCCGGAGCGCACTTCCGAGACGACCAGGAAGTTCTGCGCATAGTTGTTGCCGGCGACCGCGATCTTGAGCCAGTCCTCGGTGGTGAAGTCGACCGCGAAGTCGGTGCGCACGAGGCCCAGGCCGCCGTCGAACATGAGGCCAAAGCAATCCTGGTCGGTGGCGCTCCAATTGCGCTGCCAGACCAACAGCACGCGGCCGTTGCCGCTCTGCCAGGTCGCGACGTCACTGTCGTGCTGCAGCCGGGTCTGGCCCGACGCCAGCAGGTACCAGTAGTTGAGCACCGGATCGAGCACCAGCGGCAGCTGCGCCTCGGCCACGAACTCGGCCGGGATCTCGATGCGCGCCCCGGCACCCGTCCACTGGATGTCGAGCGGCAGACTGCGGCCGGCCGCGTCCTTGGCGATCGCCTTGGTGTAGTCGATGTGGCCCCACTCGTTGGCGAAGCGCAGGCCGCCCTGGATCGGCTCGGCGACGAGCTCCGTGGTCATGGCGATCTCGACCGCGAGCGCGCCGCGCACCGGGAGCGTCTCGAACACGAACGACTGCTCGAGCTGGTCGAGCCGCGTGTCGATCACTTCGGTCAGCGCACCGCGGTCGGTGCGCACCGCGAAGTGCCGCTGTTCGGGGGTGCCCGGTTGCAGTGCCAACGCCTTGCCGCCGACCGTGGCCCCCGTGAGTGCCATGCGCAGCGGGAAGTTGCGCGGCGCCGTGGCCCCGAAGAACGGATACACCGTGGTACCGGTCCCGTCGAAGCTGGCCTTCCAGGCGCTGCCCAATGCCCACAGCGGGCCGTCGGCGCTGGGCCGGTCGAACTGCACCTCCCGCAGGCCGCCACCGAGGCGGCTGTGTTCGGCGAGGGCCTGGGCGCGCAACGCCGAGGCATCGGGTGCGCTGGCCGGCAGGGATGCGGCGCTGCGCGGTTCCTGGGCGGCCAGGCTGGAGAGCAAGGCCAGGGAGAAGACGGCGAAGGTTCGGATCATGGATGGCTCGGACGAGGGACACGGGCCACAGCGGCAGCGCCGCGGCAACCGAACCGCGGCGGCGCGAAGAATCCTTCGCCGGTTCCCGCAACCCACGTCGGCATCGGCAGTTCCCCGCCCGGGAAACCGCCGATCCAAGACCGCCGACTCAGGCTTTCACGCCGAGCCCAGCCGGGATGTTGATCCGCGCTTCCTGGCCGTCCCCGGTCAGGAAGCGGTAGTGCACCACGTCGATCGGATAGCTCGTCTCCGGCCGGAACAGCACGGTCTTGCCGACCGCATCCTCGAGTTCCAGGGTGCCGCGACGCTTGTAGTTCACCAAGTAGTCACTGACGGCGGGCGCCACGAACACCTGGAGGACCGAATAACCCTTCAGGTGCACCAGCGCCCGCACTTCGCGCAGCACCGACAGCGCCTTGCTCTGCACCGTGCGCGACCAGCCAGCGCCCTTGCAATGCGGGCACTGCATGAACACGGTGCGCTTCAAGCCCGGGCCGACGCGCTGGCGCGTGATCTCCAGCATGCCGAACGGCGAAATGCGGCCGACCTTGATGCGCGCACGATCACCGCGCAGCGACTCGATCAACTTGCGCTCGACGCCGCGCCGCTGCTTCTCGTGCGACATGTCGATGAAGTCGATGATGATCAGGCCGCCGAGGTCGCGCAGGCGCAGCTGCCGCACGATCTCGGGGATCGCGTCCAGGTTGGTGCGGTAGGCGGTTTCGTCGGAGTCGCCGCCGGCCTTGTACTTGCCCGAGTTGACGTCGATCGCCACCAACGCCTCGGTCTGGTCGATCACGATCGAAGCGCCGTTCGGCAGGTCGACCTTGGGCTGGTAGAGCGCCTCCACTTCCTTCTCGATGCCGAAGTGATGGAACAGCGGCGTGGTGACGGCGTGGTGCTTGATGCGCTCCGCCATGTGCGGCATCAGCTTGTCGGCGAAATCGCGCACACGCAGATAGACGTCTTCGCTGTCGACCACCACGTCGGCGATGTCCGGCGTGAACTGGTCGCGCATCGCCTTCAGCACCAGGTCCGACTCCTGGTAGAGCAACGCCGGGGCGCGCGTCACCTTGAGTCGCTGGGCAACCATCTCCCAGATCTTCTTCAGGTAGTCGCGGTCGCGCTCCAGATCCTGCTGGCTCTTGTTGATGCCGGCGGTGCGCACGATGAAACCGATGCCGCCACTGCCGGTCTCGTCGAGCCCGCGCACGATGCGCTTCAAGCGCTTGCGCTCACGGCCGTCCTCGATCTTGCGCGACACACCGCACTTCGGCAGGCTCGGCATCAGGACCAAGCAGCGCCCCGGCAAGGACACGTAGGTGGTCAGCGTCGGGCCTTTGCTGCCGATGCCCTCCTTGGTGATCTGCACCACCACCTCTTGGCCCTTCTTGAGCAACTGGTCGATGGTCGGGCGCGGCCCCCGGGGACGGCGTTCGAAGCCCTGGTTGTCACGACGATCCCGACGATCGCGCCGGCCACGGCGATTGCGCCGGCCGCCGCCATCACCCGACCGCCCCTCGGCACCGCCCTCGGCGCCGCCCTCGGCGTCCGAGCCCGCCGCGGCCTCGGTGTCACCGCCACCCGCGGCACCGGCAGTCTGCGCTCCCGTGTCGGACATCGGCGGCAGGTGCGCATCGTCGTCTTCGCCCCCGGGAGCCGCCATGGCGACCGGATCGTCGTCGCGACGCCCCGGCTCCTCGTCTTCGACGGTCTCCGCATCCCGCTCCGCAGCCTCGTCGTGGCCGTCGCCTTCGTCCTGTGGCTCGTCGTCGTGGCCGTCGTGGGCATGACCGGACTCCTCGTCGCCCCCAGCCGAGCCGTCCTCGTCGCGACCATCCGCCGGGCCGCGCTCCTCCTCGGCCAGGGTCACGTTGGAGACCTCGCCGGCAGGTTCCCCAGATTCGTCGCCGCCGTCGTCGTCGTCGTCGGACAGCGCCTGTTGCATCGACTCAGGACCGTCGTCCACATCGACCCGGGCGCGCCCCTCGATCACGTCGTCGAGCACGAAGTCGTCGCGGCCGTAGGCCGGCAGCACGTCACTGACGTGCAGGAACCCGTTCACCCGCCCACCGAACGCGACGAACGCCGCGCCAATGCTGGGCTCGATGTTGACGACCTTGCCCTTGTAGATGTTGCCTAGGTAGGCCTCACGATTGGCCAGCTCGACGTGCAGTTCTTGCAGCACGCCATCTTCCACCACCGCGATCCGGCTCTCTTCCGGGTCGACGGCATTGATCAGCATTCGCTTCACGGAGTGATTCCTCGTCGTTGTGGCCGGGGGCACCGGCCGCCCCAACAGCTCCGCGGCGCACGAGCGCCTGCGTCGATGCGCGGGCGACCGCGCACGGATGCCGTGGGGTGAAACCTTGGAGGCCATACGGCGCCGACTGCAGCGGTGACACCGCCGACCCGGCACGGGCCGTGGTGGGCAAGGGTCGAACTGGCAGGGCGGCGAGCATGGCGAAGACGGACTTGGGCGCCTGCCGCGGCCGCTCCCTGCGGACCGGCGGGCGCACCCCCCATCGGAGGGGCCGCCGGAGGATACGGGCCCGACCCCTGCCCCACAACGCAAACTGCCCTGGCCACGGTCGTTCCGTGGTCAGGGCAGCGGCATTCGCAGCCCCGGCCGCGGCCGCAACCGAACCTCGGTTGCCCCCAGCGGTCGGGACCGGACCGTTCAGCGATTTCGGCCGAACACCGCGTCCCGCTCCTGGGACAGAGCCGAACGATGGTCCTTCAAGCGTTCGTCCAGCGCCCCCTGCATGGAGCGGTCCATGTCCTCGGCGCTGCGGATCACGCTCGGGGTGATGAACACCAGCAGCGTCGAGGTGTTGTCCTGCTTGACCGTGTTCTTGAACAGGTGGCCGAGCAGCGGCAGGTCGCCCAGCAGCGGAATCTTGGTCACCGTCTCACTCTCGGCCTTGGTCTTCAGGCCGCCCAGCACCGCGGTCTGCCCGCCCCGGAGCAACACCGTGGTCGCCAGCGTGCTCGAGGCAACGCGCGGCAGGGCAATCTTGCCGACTTGGCCGCCGCCGCCGACCTCGAACACGTCGAAGCCGGCCGGAGCCAGCGTCGAAGCGCCGGTGCCGGTCAGCGCCGTGCGCTGGGGAATGACCTCCAGAATCACCTTGTCGGTGCCCGGGACCACGTGCGGCGTGGCCAGCAGTTGGAAGCCGACGTTGACCGGCGACTGGTCGCCTTCCTCGAGGGCCAGCAACAGACCGCCGGCCTGGCCTTGTTCGACGCGGGCCTTGGCGTAGCGGACCGCCTCCCCGACGAAGATGGTGGCGGTCTGGTGATCCAAGGCCACGATCTGCGGAGCCTGCAGGATTTCCGAGCGGGCGTCCTTCTTCAGCAGGCGCAGGGTCGCGGTGACGTCGCGGAAGTCGAGTGCGCCGAACACCACGTTGGGGATCGTCATCAGCGTGTCGCCGTTGCCCGCGTTGGTGGCGAACGGGCCGCGGCCCGAGCCACTGGCGATCAGCTTGTCGTCCCAGCCGCCCTGGCCGAGATCGAATGGCAGCCGCGTCGGGATCTGCCCGAGACCGAGGGTCGCCGACCAGCCGGCGCCACCGGGCGAGATGCCGAAGTCGAGCACGTCCTCGTTGCTGGTGGTGACGAAGCGCACGTCCAGGAAGATCTGCGACGGCTCGGTGTCGATCATCGCGATGGTCTTGCGCACCGCATCCACCACCGGCTTGGTGTCCCGGACCACGATCATGTTGGTCTCGTGCACATAGCGGATGCTGCCGACCTCGGGCGTGACCATGCCCTTGAGGGTGTCCAGCAGTGTGAACTGGACCTCGCCCTTCTGCAGCTGGGCGCGCGACTGGCGGTTCAGCACGTATTCGCTCTGGATGAATGGCACGTAGACCGAGCTCGGTCGCACGTAGCGCAGTGGGAACTGGGCGGTCTCCAGGTCCTCGCGAATGCTCGCGGCCGGCACCACCCTGAGGACCATGCCGTCCTCGACCACCACGAACCCGAGCGTCTTCACCGACGTCTCGAGAGCAGCGCGCCACGGCACGCCCTTCAGCAGCACGGTGATGGTGCCTTTGACCTCCGGAGCGACGACGATGTTGGCGCCCGAGATCTTGGCGATCACTTCGATCACCTTTTGGATGTCGGTGTTCTCGAACGAGAACGTCACCGGCGGCGGCTTCTCGACGCGCAACACACCGGCGACCTCGACCAGCACGCACCCGACCTGCTCGACCACCAACTGCAGGGCGCTGCGCCAATGGACGTCCACGAGATCGATGGTCACCGCCTCCTCGATCTTGGGATCGACGATGACGTTCACGTTCGCGCGCTTGGCGATCGCCGCGACCACTTCGCGGAGATCGCGATCCTTGAGCTTCAGGGTCAATCGGCTGGCGCGGTCGCCCGCAGCCTCGGCACTGATGCCGCCATCCCGACCCTGGGGCGCGGCGGCAGCCGGAGCCGGCTTGGCCGCCGGATCCTGACCGCTCGATTGCGCGAACAGCCCGCCCGAGGCGAGCGCCATCATCCAACCGACTGTGACTGCGTGCATCTTCGATCCTTGTCCCTTCGGGGATTCGAGGCCGCAGCGCCGTGCGTTGCGGTCTCGTGATTGCCTGCCTCCATCGACCTCGGCACGGTCCCGACTTGAGCCGGGACGGCGCCGACGAAATCTCACCGCGTTCGTGCCACGGTCAGACCGCGGAACACGAACCAGACCTGCTCTTCTTCGATACGCTTCACCAGCAGATTGCTGTTGACGAAGTCGCCTTCCTCGTAGACGTCGCCGTTGATCAGCACCGCGGAGCGACCGCCCCGGTGCACCACCACGCCCTGGATCTTCAGCTCCAGACCGCGGAACTCCAGCGCCGTGCTGGCCTTGGTGTGCAGGGCCTTGGCCCGCACCGCCAACGCGTGCCGAGGATCCTCCGCCGGGACCAGCAAGCGCGACGCCACCGTCTCGAACCGGTTCTTGGCTTCCTCGAGATTGCCCTGGTTGCAGTCGTTGCCCATCGCGACGAGCAACTGCTCCATCTCCGCAGCCGGCAAGTACGGATCCCGGGCCGCGGCGAGTGGCTGGTCCACACCACTGCGCAGATCCTCCAACACCGCCACCACTTCCTTGGCCCAACGCACGCGGTACGGCGAGAAGGTGATCCGGGCAGCATCCTGCTCGAGGTCCGTCGCCAACTTCTGCATGCCCTCGCGCACCCGCTTCTCCAGCGCGTACTGCTCGAACATGGTGGTGTCGGCGCGCTTCATGCGCTGTAGCATCTCGCGCAACTCCTGCGTCGCCTTCACGTAGCTGTCCAGGATCTTGCGCTGCTCCGCCGCCGGCAGGCTGCTGCTGTCGCCTTCCCCACCGAGCCGTGGGTCCACCAGGATGTCACGACGACCTTGCTGTCCGCGGTAGTCGAACTTGGCCACCCGTGCCAGCCGCGAGCTCTTGAAGATCTCTTCGCGGAGCGACTCCTTGAGTTGCTCGTAGTCCGGGATCTGCACCTCTTTGGTGGAGGTGGTGCCGTTGTACTTGTACGTCTGCATGGTCAGACGCACGGTGTGCACGACTTCGCCGTCGCGCAGATCGTCCTTGCGCACCTTGTCACCCGACTGGATCGAGAACTCGGTGATGCTGATGAAGCGCTCGTAGTTCTCGATCAAGCTCATCAGCTTCAAGAACTGCCAGATCGTTGCGGTCGACTCGTAGGTGTACTCGATGCGCGAGAACCGGCCACCGGCACCGGCCTCGGTCTGCGGACGCAGCATCAGGCTGGTGCCGACGATGCCGCACTGCCGCTGGAACTGATTGACCATGCGCAGGAAGTCGGCGAGATCCTTGGTGTCCGGGAGGATCTTGACGAACTCGCCCAGATTCTCGCGCAGCACCACAACCTCCTTCTCGAGCCCCGGCACCTGGGCCAGCTTCGCGTCGGCCGCCGCAAGGGACTGCTGCTTGGCCTCGATGTTCGCTTCGACCTCCTCGATCAAGCCTTGGGCATAGAACACCCCGCCGACGGCCAGGCCCGCCACGAGTGCGCCGCCACCCAGGATCGCCACCAACTGCTTCTTGACACTCCAATTCGGCATGATCGGATCCTCACTTCTGCGGCTGGGCGGCCGGCGCATTCGGCGCCGGCTTGGCCTTGGGCTTGTCGGTCGCGGCAGGCACCATCGGCCGCAACTGGATGGTCAGCGGAAACACCAGAGAAGCCGCTGGCGTCTTCGCCTTGTTGAGTTCCAACTTCCAGGTCGGCTCGCTGCGTGTCACCACGTCCGCGGCGAACGGCGCGGAGTCGAAGTCGTCGTGCAGGTTCGCCACTCGGGACGTGTCGTCGTCCTGAACGGCGGCGGACACCAGGTTCACGGTGGACCCCTTGGGGTCGCTCTTCATCGTGATGCCACCGAACCAGGCCAGGTGTCGGTCGGTGTTGCCGTTGTTGTTGACGACATCGATCAGTTCGTCGCAGAACTTCGACCACAAGCGGCGTGACTGCGCGATCGACTGGATGGTCAGGACTCGCTCCTGGTAGTCCTTCCGCTTCTGCTCGAGCTTGCCATGGTAGACGAGCTTGGGCTCACGAGTCGTCAGTTGTTGCTCCAGCGCGGTCAGTCGCTGCTCGACACTGCCAAGGTCGACGAACCACACCACGGCGAGCCAACCAACCGCACCTGCGGCGCCGAGCGCCGCGGCAGCACCTGCCGCGAGCACTCGCATGGGCAGGCGATTGCCGCGCCGCTGTTCGACCGGGAGCAGATTCACATGGATCATGGGCGATTCCTCAAACTGCTGCGGCGAGGCCGATGGCCACGGCCAACTGCGGCGCCTGCCGGTTCAGCGCCTCCACGTCGACGGCGTCACTGCGGACCTTCAGCCCTTCGATCGGGTTCCAGGTCTTGGTCCGCTTCTCCAGAATGCGCTCCAGACCTTCCTCGAGGCTGGGCAGGAGAGCCGAACCACCGGTCAAACGCACGTCCTGCACCTCGCCGTCGAACTGGTTCTCGTAGAAGTCGAAGGAAAGGTTGATCTCGTTGCCGAGGTCGTCGAGCACCTGCCCGATGGCCTCCGCGACCAGCGCCGCCTGCTCGCCAGGCTCGCGCTTCACCGCTTCGGCCGCGCCCGGCTCGATGCCGAGGCGCCGGGCGATGGCATTGGTCAGATCCTGGCCTCCGAGCGGCACTTCACGCGCGAAGCAGGTGGTGTTCTCCCGCAGGATGTTGATGCTGGTCTTTGCGGAACCGACGTCGACCAGGGCCACGGTGCGACCGCTCTCCTGGATGCCGGGATTGACCTGGTCGCCCAGTTCCCAGGCATTGCCGAGCGCGAACCCGTCGACACCGATCGACGCGGGCTGCAAGCCCAGCTCGACCAGGAGTCGCACATGGTCGGCGACGAAGCTCTTCTTCGCGGCGATCAGCAGCACCTTCATGTCCGGCTTGCCGGCCGCATCGGTGCCACTGCCCAGGCGCTGCGCATCGATTTCGACGTCAGCGACGTCGAACGGGATGTACTTGTCGGCCTCCAGCCGCACCGCCTGCACCAGCTTGTCCTCGGCCATCTCCGGCATCGAGACATAGCGGAACACCACGTTCTTGCCGCTGACGGCGGTCGCAACCCGCTTGCTGCGAAACTTCGCGGCGCGCATCAACTCGGCGATCGCCTCCTGGCGCGACGCTTCGTTGGGCACGTCGATCTGGGCATAACCCGAAACCACGAGATCGTACTTCTCCCTGGTCAGCTCGACAGCCTTGATGCAACTACTCCCGATGTCGAGTCCGACGATGCTCCTGCGCGGCTTCAGCATGCGACTGGCGCTCCTGGCTACGGCGGTGCCCCACGAGCGACGAACTCGCAGGATCCCGCCTGACGCCGAGGTATCGGTCGCAGCTGCGCACCGAATTGAGCCTTAGTCCGGAGTAAACTGCTGCGTTGGCTGGCACGCCGGAATTCAGGTAACCGCGGACGCGCCCGTGGCACAGCCACCCCTGCCGAGGTCTTCGAGCCCGGCAGGAGCCTTCATGGAGACTTTTCGCCCACCGTTCTGCCCGATTCAGGGCTGCGACGCCCACACCAACCCCACCGGCACCTGGTATCGCCCCCGCGGCCGCTACCAACCCAAGTGCCGAGCCGAGCCCGTGCCGC
>JAEUHP010000185.1 GCA_016795295.1 Planctomycetota bacterium
GCGGCGCTCGCCTTCGGCCTCGACAAGAAGGCCAAGGGCAAGAACATGAAGATCGCCGTGTTCGACCTCGGCGGCGGCACCTTCGACATCTCGGTGCTCGACGTCGGCGAGGGGGTGTTCGAGGTCAAGGCGACCAACGGCGACACGCACCTCGGCGGCGACGACTTCGACGAGTGCATCATCCAGTGGCTGTGTGACACCTTCAAGAAGGCGACGGCCATCGACCTGCGCAAGGACCAGATGGCACTGCAGCGGCTCAAGGAAGCCGCGGAGAAGGCCAAGATCGAGCTGAGCTCGGCGGCGCAGACCGCGATCAATCTGCCGTTCATCACCATGGACGCGACCGGGCCGAAGCACTTGACGGAGAACCTGACGCGCGCGCAGTTCGAGAAGCTGTGCGAGCACCTGTTCGACCGCTGCCGCGGTCCGGTGTTGCGCTGCCTGGAAGACGCGAAGATGAAGCCGTCGGACATCGACGAGTGCATCCTGGTCGGCGGCAGCACGCGCATTCCGCGGGTGCAGGCGCTGGTGAAGGAGATCTTCGGCAAGGAGCCCAACCGTTCGGTGAACCCCGACGAAGTCGTGTCGCTCGGCGCGGCGATCCAGGGCGGCGTGCTCGGCGGCGAAGTCAGCGACGTGCTGCTGCTCGACGTGACGCCGCTGTCGCTCGGCATCGAGACGCTGGGCGGGGTGATGACCAAGCTGATCGAACGCAACACCACCATCCCGACCAGCAGAAGCCAGGTGTTCTCCACCGCGGCCGACAGCCAGCCGGGCGTGGACATCCACGTGCTGCAGGGCGAGCGCGAGTTCGCCGCCGACAACCGCACGCTCGGGCGCTTCAAGCTCGACGGCATCCCGCCGGCTCCCCGCGGCACGCCGCAGATCGAAGTCACCTTCGACATCGACGCCAACGGCATCCTGTCGGTGACGGCGAAGGACAAGGGCACCGGCAAGGAGCAGAAGGTCAAGATCGAGGTCGGCTCTGGCCTCAGCAAGGACGACGTCGAGCGCATGGCGCGCGATGCCCAGGCCCACGCCGCCGACGACAAGAAGCGGCGGGAACTGGTCGACCTGAAGAACCAGGCCGACTCGACCGCCTACCAGGCCGAGAAGCAGCTCAAGGACCACGCCGACAAGCTCGACGCGGCGACCAAGGGCGAGGTCGAAGCCAAGCTGGCGGCGCTGAAGAAGGTGGCGAGCGGCGACTCGGCCGACGCGATCAAGAAGGCGCTCGGTGAGTTCGAGCAGGTGCTGGCAACGCTCGGCAGCAAGATGGCTGGTGCGGCGGGTGCCGGGGCGGGGGCTTCGGCAGGGGCTGGGGCTGCGGCCGGCGGGCGCGGTGGTGCGGGCGGCGAAGACATCAAGGACGCCGACTTCGAAGTGAAGTGAGCCGCGGGCCGCGGCGGGGCCCGTTCCGGCGCAGGTGGCGGGGCTGGCCGCCCTGCCGAGGCCGCGGCCCGTGCGCGCCGTTCGGCGCTGGCCTTTTGCCCGCCGGCGCCTAGCCTGTTCGGCCCCCGGAGGCGCGGTTACCTGCGCGCCGCCAAAGGCTAACGGCACCTCGATGCTTCGTGTCCAGGACCTGACCAAACGCTTCGGCCAAACGCTCGCCGTCGATCGCGTCACCTTCGAGGTGGCGCGCGGCGAGGTTGTGGGCTTCCTCGGGCCGAACGGCGCCGGCAAGACCACCACCATCCGGGTCCTGACCGGCTACCACCCGGCCACCAGCGGCTCGGCCCACGTCGATGGCCTCGACGTGGCCCGCGACTCCCTGGCGGTGCGCGCCCGCATCGGCTACCTGCCCGAGAACGTGCCGATCTACCCGGATCTGCGCGTGGTCGAGTACCTGCGCTTTCGTGCGGCGCTGAAGGGTGTGCCGGCGAAGCAGCGGCGGGCTGCGGTCGAGCGCGCCATGCACAAGGCCGACATCGTCGACGTCCAGCGCAAGCTGGTCGGTCACGTCTCGCGCGGCTATCGCCAGCGCGTGGGCCTGGCCGATGCCCTGGTCGCCAACCCGCCGATCCTGATCCTGGACGAACCGACCTCGGGTCTCGACCCGAACCAGCGGCGCCGCATCAAGGAAGTGGTGCGCGATCTCGCGGTGGAGCACACGGTGCTGTTCAGCAGCCACATCCTCGGCGAAGTGCAGGACGTGGCCTCGCGCATCCTGGTGATCGACCGCGGCGTGCTGCGCGCCGACGGCAAAGCGGCAGACTTGGTGGCGCAGGCGTTCGGCCGCACCTTGCACGTGGCCGTGGCCGGCAGCCCCGAAGCGTTGGCGGCCGCCGTGCGTGACCTGCCAGGGCTCGAGCCTGAGCCGGCGACGGCAGGGCCTGAAGGCACCGCGCGGCTGACGGCGCGCGTGGCCGCGGGAGCCGATCCCGCACTCGAACTCGGCCGTCGCCTGCTGGCCGCGGGCTTGGCCGTGCAGGAGCTGCGCATCAGCGCACCGACGCTCGAAGAGTACTTTGCCTGGCTCACGGAAGGTCGCGAGCAGCAGGCCGGCAGTGGGCAGCAAGGCGTGGCCGGATCGGGCCCCGCGGTGGCGGCGGCTCCCGGGACGGAGGTGGCATCGTGACGGGTGCTTTGGTGGTGTTCCGCAAGGAACTCTGGAGCTACTGCACCGGCCCGGTGAGCTGGATGATCGCGGTGGTGTTCTACCTGTGGCGCGGCTACGAGCTCACCAGCCTGTGCCGTTACGCGGACGCGATGCGCGCCGATCCGGACGTGTTCAGCTCGTGGACCTACACGCTGTCGAGCACTTCGGCGATGGTGATCTTCGTGCCGGGGTTGTTGACCATGCGGGCATTCGCCGAAGAGCGGCGCACCGGCTCGATCGAGACGCTGATGACCGCGCCGGTCACCGACTTCGGCGTGGTGCTCGGCAAGTGGGGGGCCGCCTTGGCCTTCTACAGTCTGCTGTGGCTGCCGTCGGCGCTGTTGCTGGCGGTGCTGCAGGCGGCGCCGTTCCTCGGCACCGAACTGTCGTTCGGCCCGGTGTTCGCGGCCTATTTGGGCATGTTCTTGCTGAGTGCGCTGCTGCTCGCCGTCGGCTGCCTGTGCAGCAGCCTCACCGACAACGTGCTGTTGGCCGCGATCCTGGCGATCCTGTTCGACATCGGCCTGTTGTCGCTGCCGAACTTGGTGCGGAACAACCTCGGCGATCTGGCGCAGAGCTACTACGTGCGCGAATTGCTGGACAAGCTCGACGTCGGCCGCAACTTCAACGACTGGTTCGCCCGCGGCCTGATCGACACCAGCCAGGTGGCGTTCTTCGTCGGCGGCGTGCTGTTCTGTTTGTATCTGTGCACCAGCGCCGTGGCGGCGCGGAGGTTGGCATGAACGGCCGTCGTCTCGCCGTGCGCGCCAACCTGCTGCTCGGCGCGCTGCTGATGTTGGTGGTCTGGGTGCTGCTGGTGTGGGTCGCGGCGCGGCCGGCGCTGCGCCGGCTGATCGACCTGACGCCGCAGCAGGTGAACACCGTCGATCCCGCCACCGAGGATCTGCTGCGCGAACTGCGGGCGCAGAAGGTCGAGGTGGAGTTCCACCTGTTTTTCCCGGCCATGGCCGGCCAAGCCGCCGACGAGGAGATGGCGCAGGTGCTGCGCATCCGCGATCGGCTGCGTTCGCTGACCAAGTACCTGCTGCGCCGCTACCAGTGGCTCGGCGGCGAAGTGGTGACGATCCGCGAGTACGACCTGCAGAGCGACCTTGCGGCGACGCGCGAGGCGGCGCAGGCGTTCGGCTACACCGGGGAAGGCGATGTGGTGGTGGTGGCTGCTCGCCAGCCGGGCCGCGAACGCCGCTTCCGCAGCCTGTCGCTGCTGTCGGATCTCGCCGAGATCGACTTGCCCGGGCTGCGGGGCAATGCCGGCCCAGCGAGCCTCAAGGTGCCGACGCTGAAGCGCTACCTCGGCGAAGTGGTGCTGTCGTCCGCCCTGAAGGGCCTCCTGGTGCAGGGGGCGCCGGTCGCCTACCTGCTGCGCGGCTATTCGCGCTTCCTCGACACCGACAGCGTGGTGATCGGCAGTGCCTACGGCAAGTTCGTGCGGGGCCTGCAGAGCCTGGGCTTCGACGTGCGTGACCTCAGCTTCGGCCGCGAGCACGTGGTGCCGCGCGACGCCGCCTTGGTGGTGGTGCTCGAGCCCGACGCCGAGTTCAGCGACCTCGACGCGGTGGCGCTGTTCGACTACTGCAAACGCGGTGGCAGGTTGTTTCTGAACTACGTGTGGTCGCCGATCGAGAGTCGCAATCCCGACGGCGGCAAGCTCGGCGAACTGCTCGGGTACACGGTCGGTCGTGCGCCGGTGTTCCACCTGATCCCGGATGCTTCCGGGCGGGTCGGTGGGCCAGGCCTCTCCGGGCATCCCGCGGTGGCCAAGCTGCAGTTGGAGCCCAGCCCGACCCACGAAGTGACGCGGCGGCTGGCGCTCTCTGGCGCGCGGCTCGAGGTCGGTGGCGCGCGCGCCCTCGACCAGCGCCCCGGTGCGGCTGGCGAATTGCAGCGCGCCTGGATCCTGCGCACCGGGCCGTTCGGCTGGCTCGGGCGACCCGGCGCCGACGGGCAACCGGACCTGCAGGCTCCGCCGCAGAACCTCTTGATGCCGTTCCTGGTCGGCCTCGCGATCGAGGTGCCGGCCGCCGAGCCGGCTGGCGCCGCGGCTGGCGGCAAGGCGGCGGCGAATCCGCTCGGGAACGGCCAGGTGGTGATCGTCAGCGGGGCGTTCGCCAACAATTCCGGCATCGATGCCTTCGGCGACCTGGGCTACAACATCTGCAACTGGCTCGCCGAGCGGCGGGTGTTGATGGACATCCAGACGCGCGCTTACGCGGCGCGCCAGATGCAAGTGCAACCGCAGCAGCAAGACCGCATCCGCTGGCTGTGCGTCTACGGGGTGCCCGGGTTGTTCTTGTTCTGCGGTGCCTGCGTGCTCTACCGGCGACGGAGGACTTGATGGCCAAGGTGACGCTGTTCCTGCTGTTGGTCGCTGCGGCCCTCGGCACGATTCTGTACTACACCGACGAGAAGCCGCGCAGCCAGACGGTGGCGGAGACGTCGTTGCTCGACGGACGTTCGCTGCGCGATTGCTTGCGCATCCGCTGGCAGTTCCAGGGCATGCCGGCGGTGGAGGTGCGGCCCGATCCGGAAGTCGGCGCCAAGGTCACCGAGCCGATCGTCGACACCGCGGCGGTCAGCTACGTGCGGCAGATCGTCACCGCTTTCGACAGCGCCCAGTTGGCGGCCACCACCTTCGCCGACGATCCACAGGGACGGCAGGAGACCGGCATGCTGGAGCCGGAGGTCACGGTTTGGATCGACTGGGCGGATGGCGTGAAGATGGTGATCGACATCGGTGCGGAGGCGATCAGCCGCGACGATCGGTTCGTGCGCCGCGACGGCCGCATCTTCCGCGGCAGCAGTGCCCTGATCGAGAGTCTGCGGGTCGGCCTGGACGACCTGCGCGAACGTGTGGTGTTTCGGCTGATGGAGCCGTTGTGCAGTGAGCTGCGGGTCGAACAAGCAGCGGTCACCGGCAAGCGCGAAACCCTGCACTTGCGTCGGCAGAACGGTGCTTGGCATCTGGCGGCGCCCAAGGTCGGGCGCGCCGATCCGGTGCGCACCGCCCAGTTCGTGACCAGTGTGCTGTCGCTGCGCGCCGACCAGTTCCTGCCGGGGTTGTTCCGGCCACCGGAGCGGCCTGCGGACATCCGCATCCTGGTGCGCGGCGAAGGCGGCGAACAGACCGCCGAGTTCTGGACCGAACAGTCCTACCTGTACGGGTTGATGCCCGGCCGTGGGGTGGTGTTCCAGTGCGATCCCAGGCAGTACGAACAGATCTTCCAGAATGCGACGCAGGAGTTTCGCGCCAGCGTGCTGCTGCCGATGGCCAGCGTCGCCGCGCAGTGCGCCGAGGTGCTGCTGGACCCCGGGCAAGGCCGGGGCGAGCGCGTGCGGCTGCGGCGCGAGACCGATGGCAGTGAATGGCGGCTGCTCGAACCGGTCGAGCTGCGCACGGCGGCGACCCCGGTCAGCGAACTGCTGCAGGGACTCAACAACCTGCGTGCGATCGAGTTCGTCGAAGGCACCACCAGCGCCGATCCTGCGACGGGACTCGGCCCGGGCCGGTTGCAGGTCAGTGTGCGCGAGTTCGAGCGCCGCGAGCCGGTGACGCTCTGGCTCGGAACGCCGGTGACCAAGAATGGCTTGTCGCTGTGCCACGCCTGCCGGGCCGACGAGCCGGACACGGTGGTGTTGGTGCCCGGCCCGGCCGTGGAGCCGCTGCGCCGGGCTTTCACCACCTACGGCCGGCGCGAGGTCGTCGAGCTCACGGTGCCGATCGAACGGCTGCAGCTGGTGCCGCGCCTTGGTGCCGCGGCGGCCGCCCGGCGCTTTGTTCTGCGCGAGGAGCGCTGGTATTTGGAGGGCGCCACCGAGCCGCGCGACGAACTTGCTGGCTTGGTGCACGACGTGCTGCGCGACCTGCGCGGCAAGGAGTGCGTGGATCTGCGGCAGGATCCCTTCGACGGCCCGGATTGGACTCTCGAGTTGCAACGCGACAACGGCGACCTGCTGTTGTCCCTGCAGGTCTGGGATCGCGGCAAGGATGCGCCGTTCGTGGTGCGGCCTTTGTCCCCGGTCGGGCCGCCTGGGCCGGTCGGCTACGTGCTCGAACCGTTCGTGGCGAAGGCGTTGCGCGAGCTGTGGCAGTGAGGCCGCGCTGGCCCGGGTGCGTTCGCTGCCGGTGACCGGTGCACCGGCGCACAGCGCTCCGGCGGGGGCGGTGGCTTGCCGGGTGACGAAGGCCACGGCTCCGCGTATGGTGCGCCGCGCCATGCCACGCCAAGCCTCCGCGCGCCGCTATTGGCTGTTCAAGTCCGAGCCGGACTCCTACTCGTTCGCGCAACTGCAGGCCGACGGCCGCACTTTCTGGCACGGGGTGCGCAACTACCAAGCGCGCAACCTGCTGCGCGACGAGATCCAGGTGGACGACGGGGTGTTGTTCTACCACAGCAACGCCAGCCCGCCGGCCCTGGTGGGAGTGGCCAAGGTGGTGCGTGCTGGGTATCCGGATGCGACTGCCTTCGATCCCGCCAGCGACTACCACGATCCCAAGAGCAATCCGCAGGACCCGACGTGGTTCCAGGTCGACATCGCACCGGTCCAGCCGTTCCGGCGGCCGCTGCCGCTGGCGGAACTGCGGGAGATGCCCGAACTCGAGGGCATGGTGCTGCTGCAGAAGAGTCGCCTGTCCGTGCAGCCGGTGGCACCCGGCCAGTGGCGCCACTTGCTCGCCAGCGGCGGCGCCAAGGAGTCGTGGTGATGCGCACTGCGCGGTGCCTGTTCGTCTTGGGCGTGTTGCTGGCGGCGTCGAGCTGCCGCAGCGATCTGGCGCCGTTCGCCCAGCCGGTGGCGGTGGTGCACGAACCAGGGGAAGACGTTTACCTGGTCGCGGGTTCGCAGCTCGGCGTGGACGGAGCTGCTGCGGGCTACGTGGCCAAGGTGCGGCCCGACGGCGCGATCGTCGACCGCGGTTGGCTCGAACATGGCCAGCGCGGCGTCACCTTGCAGGCACCGCGCGGCCTGGCGGTCCACGGTGCCGTGGTTTGGGTGGCCGATGGCAGCCAGCTGCGGCGGTTCGCCAGCCAGAGCGGAGCCGTGCTCGGGCCGATCGCGGTGCCAATG
>JAEUHP010000249.1 GCA_016795295.1 Planctomycetota bacterium
CTATTTTCCATTGATGGATGATTCGGTCCGGATCGAACTGTGCAAGGCACGACAACAATCAGATCGGCTCTCGCCGACGACGTGGCCGTCGATGGCTGCTGCTTCTGGAGTCGTCGAGGTGAACCTGGAGCGGGATCCGCGCTGGGCTCGCATCTTCACCGGTGGCGATCTACGGCGCATGCTCGCCGACCTTGAGGCAGTGATCGGCCGCCCGATCACGGCGCACCGTTCCCTCCTGTTCCTCTGTTCCTCGACGAGGCGCAGGCGGTCCCCGAAGTGCTGGGGTCACTGCGTTGGTTTGCCGAGGAGATGCCTGACCTCCCGGTGGTCGCTGCGGGCAGCCTGCTCGTTCATGTTCGAGCGTGGGCTTCCGCTCGCGTTGCGGGTCGACGCCAACCCACCTTCGATCCAGGATCTGGCGGTGAAGACCGCCTTGGGCGACGCGGTCCGATACCGCATCCTCAATCTGCCCGGGTACCTCGTTTGGCGAGCGGCAGAACTGCTCGAATTGGCGCTGCCGAGTTCGGCGGCATGATCAGAGTTCTTCCAGGTACTCCGTCCAAGTCTCGGCCCGGTAGTCGAACACCCGATCGATACGCGTACCGTTCCAGTGGTAGCGCAGCACACCAGCCTGCCGCGGCAGACCCACCGCGCGCGGCGTGAAGGCCCCCACACATTGCCCGCCGGCCCGGCGCACGCTGGGGTAGACCACCCCGCGGCTGCCCAGTTCGCGCAGCTTGCGGCCCAAGAGCTGCCCGGCCGTGTAGTCGTCGGGGTGCAGGGCCGCCCGCCACTTCCTGCTCCGGCGCAGATCGTGGAACCGATCGTCGATCGAGCCCACCAGCACCCGCATCTCCACGTCCAGCGGTGGTTCCGAGGTGGCCGCGTAGAAGCGCCCCAGGTGCCAGCGCGTCTCCGCGATCGCCGTGGCTTCGTGGTCGGCGCAGTAGTAGACGCCGTGGCTGCCGTCCGAGAAGCGCGAGGGCCGGCGGTGGGCGAACGCACCCATCACCCAGGAGGCGCCGGGGCCCGCGACCCGCTCGGCGACCGGCACGTGGGCGATGCGGCCAACTTCTTCGCGGAGGCGCGGATTGGTCAGCGCCTCGACTTCGGCCAGCACCGCCCAGGTCGCCGGGTCGCCGAGCCGCTCGAACAGCGGCACCGGTGGGTAGCGCGTCGGCAGGATGCGCGTGGCTTCCCGCCAGCGGACGCGGCGCAGGGGCGGGATCGCCGGCGTGGCTCGGCGGCGCTTCACACGCCCCCGCCGCGCGCGTAGTCGAGCAGGTGGCGCACTTCGGCGAGGTCGGTCACGTCTCCGGCGAGCATGCGCTGCAGCGCGCTCTGGCCGCCGAGCAGCGCATTGGGCCGGCGCAGCCAAGCGTCGGCGCGTTCGGGCTGCGGGAACAGGATCTGCAGCGCCTTCCAGATGCCGAGCAGCCAGCTGATGCGCCGGATCACGTCGGGGGGCACGCGCGCGATGCGGCCGCCCTTCCACTCGAAGAACGTGGCCCGCGCCGGCGTCCCCAGCAGCGTGCGCCCTTCGTCGGTCGACAACTGCCAGTGCTTGGCCATCTCGAAGAAGGCCCGCAAGGCGAAGTGCGCCTTCGCCGGAGTCGAGGCGATCCGCTCGGCGTCGGCTTGGTCGGAGGTCGAGAGGCGCAGGTTGGCCATGAGTCCAAACATCGACGAAAATGGATGAGAAGTCCAGACCTGGACGCAGGGTGCTCGGAGCCCTTCACCCAGCCGGGCCCCCTTCACCCAGCCAGGCCGCTGCAGGGCCCGAACTGCGGTGGCCTGGCGCCAGATGGCGCGCCTGCGGCCTACCCGCGTTTGCGCACCAGACCCTGCCGCACCAGCGCTTCCGCCACTTGCTGCGCCGCAAACTCCTGCCCCAGATCGCTCCAGTGGTCGTCGCCCGCCTTCAGGAAGCGGCTCTCGCACTGGCCGCCGGCCAGCAGCGGGAACAGATCCAGCGCCGGCACGCCTGCCGCGCGCCATCCGGCCAGCACCGCATCGGTCAGGTTGGTGCGCCGATAGCCCGGATACTTGCCGGTGTCGACCCGCCCGGTGTCGTAGTGCTCGCAGACGTCCATCGGATGCGGGATCGCCAAGCCGAACAGCGGTGTCTTCTGCTGCTGCGCCAGCGCCTGCATGCGTGCGAGCACGCCGGCCATCAGCTGCACGCGCTGCCGCGAACTCGGTGCTTCGGGCAGCAGCGCCACGTCGGCGTTGTAGAAGTCCACGCTGACGTTGCCGACCACGTCGTCGGTCGAAGCGTGTTCGGCGAGGGCGAGCTGCAGCCAGTACTCGACCAGCGCGGTGTCGCGGTCGGCGGCGCGGTCGACGTCGGCGGGGATCGCTGCTTCGGCGGCGCTGCCGGCCCGCCGCAGCGCGGACTTCAGCAGCGACTCGCGGGCGCCGACGGCGAACCGCTGGTAGAGATGGTCGGCGAGTTGGGCCTTGGGATTGCGAACCAAGGTGCCATCCGCGGCCAGGCGGAACAGCTTGTTGCGTTCGAGGTCGCCGAAGTCGTTGCCGGCGAACACCGCCATCACCACCAGGTCGGGCCGGTACTTGGGCAGCTCGCGCGCCATCTTCAGCAGCGCCTGGTCCGGGCCGTAGGACGCGATGCCCGCGTTCACCACCTCGACCTCGGTGCCGAGCGCCTGCCGCAGGTGGTGTTCGAGGCGGCGTGCGAAGGTGTGCTCTTCCGCCGTGTAGATCGCCTGGACGAAGGAATCGCCGTAGACCATCACGCGCAGGGTGCCGTCGGTGCGCAGTTCGGGGCCGCGGAAGCCGTCCTGGTTGACGCGGTAGCGCACGGTGTGCCCGCCGTTCGCCGGCAAGTGGCGGAACTCGCCGCAGGCGCCCGGGCGCAGCGCGAACAGCAGTTCGGAGTCGTAGACGTAGGGCTGGCGCAGGCGGCAGCCGGCGAACTGCGCGAGCAGCAGCTCGGCGAGGGCCAGGGTGGCGAGGGTGGCCAGCGTGGCGGCGAGCAGCCGGCGCCGCGCGGCGGGGCGCAGGGCGGCGCCGGCCGCGAGCAGGACGCCGAGCCCGGCCAGGATCTGCTGGGTGCGGCCGAAGCCCGGTTCGCCGCCGAGGAACGGATCGTCGGAGATCGCGTAGGCGCTGAGGCCGAGGCCGAGGGTGAGCAGCAGGGCGGCGGCGACGGAGATCCGGGCGCGGGGCATGGGCCGTAGTGTTGCGGTGGGTCGGTGGTGAGCAACGGAGTTTCCGCGCGGGGAGCGCGGTGCACCGCGGATCGCGCCGGGTACTCGCCTCAGGCGGTGCGGTGCACGTGCTCGGGGCTCACGCCGTCGGCCGGACGGTAGCCGCGCAGGGTCCTGGCCCCCTGTCGCACCCGGCCCAGCTCTTCGGCCAGACCGTCGAGGCCGGCGCGCATGCCGTGCTCCAGCCGCCCGCGCGCCAGGCTGGCCTGTTCGCGCAGTTCGCGCTCGGCAGGGCCGTCCTGCGTGGCCTCGGGCAGGTCGCGCAGGAGATCGTCGGTGTGGTCGAGCAGGTCGCCGATCGCGTCCAGGTCGCCGCGGGCCAGGGCTTCGTAGCCCTGGTTCCAGCAGGCGATCAGCTCCGCGAGCGCGAACGACGTGCGCGACGCCGGCTCAGTTGGGAACGATGCCATCCCAGCCTTCCTTCAGGGTGCGCAGCACCTTGAGTGCGTTGACCACACCGATCGGGGTGCGCGCCAGGTTGGCCTGGCTCAGTTGGTCGAGCGAGAACTCGTAGAGACGGTCGAGATCGCGCGCGATCTGGCCGCCGGCGGCATGGTCGAGGCTGGCGCGCAGTTCGCCGAGGATGCCGATCGCGCGCGACAGCGCCTGACCGACCTCGGGCGTGCGGGCGGTTTTGGGGTCGGACAGGCCGATGCGGGCCCGTTCGAGGTTCTTGATCGCGCCGTCGTAGAGCATCACCACCAGCTTCTCGGGCGTGGCGTTGAGGACGGCGTTGCGTTGGTAGACGGCGGCGGCTTGGGCGTGGCTCATGGGGGGTGTGGTTGGGGGTTGAGAGGAACGTGGATCGAGATCAGCGGCTGCGAATGTTGCCCACACTGCTGCCCTGACTCTGCAGGCGGGTCATCAGCGTCTCGAGGTTCGAGTACTTGGTCTCGAGTTGCTTCTGGTAGAGGGCGAGGCGCTTCTCACCTTGGTCGATGCGGCTCTGCGTCTGGCTCACCAGGCGGTCGAAACCGTCCCGGCGCGTCTTCAGCAATCCGTCGACCGAGTCCGTGTACTGCTTGACGGTGGTCTCGAGGCGCTTGCCGAGCCCATTGGTGGAATCGGTGAAGATCTTGGCCACGGCCTGCTGGTCGGCGGTCAGGGCCTCCTCGAACTTCGACTGGGTGAGCGTCAGCCGTCCCTGCGTGTCGGCCCTCACACCGATCTGCGCCAGCATCTGGTAGGCCTGGTTGCCGGTGGTGGTCACTTCGCCACCGACCACCGAACGCAGGGCCGAACGCAGCGAGCGCAGCGTCGTGTCGCCGAACAGCGGATTCTTGGCCTTGCCGTCGCTGCCCAGCGTGTTCTGCTCGACGGCGAAGTCGACCACCTTGTTGTAGGCGTCGACGAAGTCCTGCACCTTCTTGGCCGTCTCGCTGGCGTCGGCGGCGATGGTGACGATCACGTCCTTGTTCGGGTTCGGGATCGCCTTGAGGTCCAGCGTCACGCCGGCGATGGCGCCAGCCACACTGTTGGTGGGGCGGGTGACGAGCACGCCGTTGACCTGCACGCGGGCGTCCAGGGCTTGCGCGACGCGGTTGCCGGCCAGGCCGTTCATCACGCTGGCGAAGGCAGGATCGCCGTCGACGTCGCCGATGGTGAAGCCGTTGGCCAAGCCGGTGGCGAGCGATCGCATCACCAGCTGGTAGCGGGAATTGCCGGTGCCGCCGGTGTCGACCACTTCGGCGCGGACGCCCAGCGACTGGTCGGTCGCGGCCGTGTTGATCGCCGAAGCGATCCCTTCGAGCGAAGTGCTGGTCGGCGTGATCGGCACCTGCGTGCTGCCGACCGTGAGGGTGAACTCGCCCCACGAGCCGTTGCTGGTGGTCGCCGAGGCCGAGCCGGTCGAAGCGTTGATCTGCGCCGTGGCGAGTTGCAGCACGCGCACGGTGTGCGCTCCGGGTGCTGCAGCGCTGGTGGCGCTGACGGTGAGCACGTTCGGATCGTCCGAGGTGCCCTTCATCTTCAGGAACTCGGTCGTCGTCTTCAGCGCGCGGCTGGCGGTGTTGAGCTTCTCCAGGAGGCCGCCGAGGTCGCTGTAGAGCGATTTCTGCCGGTTCAGCGACGTCTTCTTGGTCTCGAGCTGCGCGATCGGGCGCCGTTCGACGGCCACCAGAGCGTTGATGATCGCTTTCGAATCCAGGCCGGACGCGAGTCCGCCAAAGCTGATTCCTGCCGTCGACATGAGGGAGCTCCAGCCGCGGTGGCACCGCGGTGACTCGGTCATCGGCGGGCCCCGCCTCCCGGCTTGAACGAACTGCCGCGCGGTCGCCGGGTGGCGGCGCCGCACCGCCGGTACAAGCGCTCGGGCCGGAGTGCAGGGCAAAGCACGCCGGCCCGACGTGTCGGTCCGCGAGCGGCGCTCAGCCGAGCAGGCGCAGAGCCGACTGCGGCAACGCGTTGGCCTGCGACAGCACCGAGATGCTGGCCTGCTGCAGGATCGAGTTGCGGGTCAGCTGCGAAGTCTCGTAGGCGACGTCGACGTCGCGGATGCGCGACTCGGCGGCGCTGAGATTCTCGACGGTGATCGCCAGGTTGTTGATCGTGCTGTTGAGGCGGTTCTGCACCGCACCCAGGGAGCCACGCAGCCCGCTGACCGTGTTGATCGCGGAGTCGATGTTCGAGATCGCCGTGGTGGTGGCCCCACCCGAACCGATGTCCAGGGACTGCAGCGACAGGCTGGTGGACAGCGCGGCGCTGAGGGACACGGAGATCGTGTCGATGCCCGAAGTGGTGCCGAAACCGACCTGGAAGCTGACCGTGCTCGAGGTGCCGTCGAGCAGCTTGATGCCCGAGAACTCGGTCGAACGGCCGATGCGGTTCACCTCGTCGACCAGGCTCTTGAACTCTTCGTTCAGCGTCTGCTTGTCCTGGTTGCTGACCGAGCCGTTGCTCGATTGGATCGCGAGCTCGCGCAGGCGCGTGAGGATCGAGCTCACTTCGTTGAGGGCGCCTTCCGCCGTCTGCACCAGCGAGATGCCGTCGTTGGCGTTGCGCTTGGCTTGGTCCAGCGAGCGCACCTGCGAGCGTAGACGCTCGGAGATGGCCAAGCCGGCGGCGTCGTCCGACGCCGAGGAGATGCGGAGGCCCGTCGACAGGCGACGGAAGTTGCCGGACAGCCGATCGGTCACCGACGCCAGGTTGCGCTGGGCGTTGATCGAAGCGGCATTGGTGTTGACCCGAAGACCCATGTTGTCAGTTCCCCGTTGCGTGCTCTCGTGGTGTGCGGGCCAGTGGGCTGGCCCGTGTGTGGAGGATCGGCACACTCGGGGCGGCGAACTGAAGCGCTTCGTCGGATTTTCCGGCGGTGTGTCGAGGTCTTCGACATCCCGGCCATGGCACCGCGCGCTCGCAGTGCCGCCGCCGGTGCTGGATCAGTTCGCGGGCAGGGTGACGATCGCGGCCACGGCTGCGCCGGTGGCGACCACGATCTCGGCCACGCTGCGCAGCAAGGCTCCCGGGGGTGGCTGCAGGTCGGCACCTGAGTAGTAGCCGACGAACAGTTCCGCCATGCGTTGCAGCGCGAACCATGCCAGCGCCACGCCGCTGAGATAAACGGCAGCTTTGTGCATTGAAATCGAGTCCTGGGGCGGCGCGATTGTGGCCGCTGCCCGACGCTGGTGCAATGCACAAACAGCGAATGCTGGGCACTGCGCCTGGCGGCCGAAGCCAACGGACCGCTACGAGGTTGCCTTGCAGGGGTTTCGGGTGAGAATGCCCCTCCCGACCAGCCCCTCATGACGAAGCTCCGTTGCACCCTGTTGGCGGCCACGGCGACGCTGGCTGCGCCGTTGCCGATGGTCGCCCAGGCAAAGCAACCGACTGCCTTGCCGGCCGCCGACCGGCACTGGGCCGATGCGCCGCTGCGGCGACCCGCGGCGCCGAAGGGCGGCGATCCAGACTTCGTGCGGGGCCCCCTCGACGCGTTCGCCTGGGCGGGCATGGCGGCGCATGGGTTGCGCCCAGCCGCAGCGGCCGAACCCGCGGTCTGGTTACGGCGGGTGTCACTCGACCTGACCGGATTGCCGCCGCCGGCGGACGTGGCGGCGACTTTCCTGGCCGACCCGGGGCCGGCGGCGCGGGCCGCCGCGGTCGCGGCGCTGCTGGCTTCGCCGCGCGCCGCCGAGCGCTGGACCGCTTGGTGGCTGGATCTCGCGCGCTACGCCGATTCGCAGGGCTACGAGAAGGACGACCTGCGGCCGACCATGTGGCGCTACCGCGATTGGGTGCTCGCAGCGTTCGCGGCGGACCTGCCGTTCGACCGGTTCACCGTCGAGCAGTTGGCGGGCGACTTGCTGCCCGGGGCGACGGCCGAACAGCGCCTGGCCACGGCGTTCCACCGCCAGACGATGACCAACACCGAAGGCGGCACCGACGACGAAGAGTTCCGCTGCGCCGCGGTGGTGGATCGCGTCGACACCACCTTCGCGGTCTGGATGGGCGCCACGGTCGGGTGTGCACAGTGCCACGACCACAAGTTCGATCCGATCTCGATTCGCGAGTACTACCAGTTGTTCGCGTTCTTCGACCAGACCGCGGACCGCGACCAGCCGAACGATGCGCCGGTGCTGGTGGTGCCCACCGCAGCGCAACGGGCCCAGCAGAAGGCGATCGAGCTCGAGCTCGCCGAACTGCGCGGTCGTCTGGTGGTGGATCCGGGCCGTTGGCAAGCGTGGTTGGCGGAGCAGCAGCGGAGCGCCGCGGCGTTCGCCGCAGCGGCACCGCAGCTCGGCGTCTGGCACGTGCTGGGACCGATCCGGGCCGCGAGCCTGCGCGAAGCGCATCGCACGGCGTTCGCGCCGGAGCGCGACGGTGTACAGCTGGCAGCGCCCCAAGAAGGCTTGGCGTGGCGGCAGGCCCTCGAGTACTCGGATGGAACGGTCCACACCTGGCGCGGCGACGACAGCGCGGTGTACTTGTTTCGGACCGTCGAGGCGAAGACGGCCGGGGCTGCGGTGCTGGCGCTCGGCAGTGACGATGCGCTGCGCGTGTTCTGGAACGGTGTCGAAGTGCACGCGGTCGAAGTCGGCCGCGCTGCTGCCGCCGATCAGGAGTTCGTGCCGGTGGTGCTGCGGCCGGGCCGCAACGAGCTGCTGCTGAAGGTCAGCAACGGCGGCGGACCGAGCGGCTTCTACTTCGCCCTGCGGCCGGCGGCGCTGTCTGCCGCGGCGTGCGCCGAGCTCGCCGGCGATGGGCCCAAAGCGCGGCAGCGGCTCGAACGCGAGTTCTTGGCGCGGGATCCGGCGGCAGCGGAACTGCGCGGTAAGATCGCGGCCGCCGAAGCGGCGTTCGCGGCCGCCATGGGGCCGGCGGTGCCGATCCTGCAGGAGTTGCCGGCGGCCGAACGCCGCACCACGCGCATCCACCGGCGTGGTTCGTTCCTCGACCAAGGACCGGAAGTGACACCGGCGGTGCCGGCCTGCTGGCCGCCGCTGCCCGCGGATGCGCCGCGCAACCGGCTCGGCTTGGCGCGCTGGCTGGTGTCGCCGGACAACCCGCGTACGGCGCGGGTGCTCGCCAACCGGATCTGGGCCGAACTGTTCGGCAGTGGCCTGGTGCCGACGCTCGCCGATTTCGGCAGCCAGGGCGAGCCGCCGAGCCACCCGGAGCTGCTCGATTGGCTCGCCAGCGAACTGCTCGCCGGCGGCTGGTCGCTGCGCCACCTGCTGCGCACGATCGTGCTGTCCGCGACCTACGGGCAGGCGTCGACCGTGGCTCCGGAGCTGCGCGAACGGGACCCGCACAACCGTTGGCTCGGTCGCGGCGCAGCGCTGCGGTTGCCCGCCGAAGCGGTGCGCGACCAAGCGTTGGCCACGGCGGGGCTCCTGGTCGAGCAGTTCGGCGGGCCGTCGGTGATGCCGCCGCAGCCGGACGGCATCTGGCTGCAGATCTACAGTGGCGCGCGTTGGCAGACGGACCAGGGTCTCGGCGCGTGGCGGCGCAGCCTCTACACGTTCTGGCGGCGCACCAGTCCACACCCGGCCATGCTGGTGTTCGACGCGCAGAGCCGTGAGACGTGTGTGCTGACGCGCAGCCGCACCAACACGCCGCTGCAGGCGCTGGTCGGTTGGAACGAGCCGCAGTTGCATGCCGCGGCCTGTGCTCTGGGCGCGCACGCCGCGGCGCTGCAGGTCGCGGAAACGGGTGCCGAGGCCGACCGCCAGCGCCTCGGCTGGCTGTGGCGGCAGGCGCTGCTGCGCGAGCCCGACGCGCGCGAGCTGCAGCGTCTGGAGCAGCTCTTGCACGACGAACGCGAACGCGGCGCCGCGGCGTCGGAACTCGTGGCCAGCTTCGCCCCGCCGGCGCACGCCGCGGTGCGTGCGTTCGCCGGGCCGGCCGACACCGCGTTCGCGGTGGTGGCTGCCGTGATCCTCAACCTCGACGAGTTCTTGACCCGCCGATGAGCCACGCGACGAACCCACCGGCGCCCTCGCGGCGTGAGTTCCTGCGCCACGGGGCGTTGGCCGCTTCGGCGTTCGCCTTGCCGCGCGCCGGCAGCGAGCCGCATCTGCCGCTGCGGCCGCGCGCGCCCCGGGCCAAGAGCCTGATCTACCTGCACATGGAGGGTGCTCCGCCGACGCTCGACATGTTCGACCGCAAGCCCGAGCTCGACCGGCTCGCCGGGCAGACGTGTCCGGCCGAGTTCCTGGCCGGCGAACGGTTCGCCTTCATCAAGGGTGTGCCGAAGCTGCTCGGGCACCCGCACGGCTGGATCGGCGCCGCGAACGGCATCGAAGTCTGCGAATTGCTGCCGCACCTGGCGCAGCAACTCGGCGATGCGACGTTGGTGCGTTCGATGGTCACCGACCAGTTCAACCACGCGCCCGCCGAGCACCTGCTGTTCTCGGGGGCGGCACGGCCCGGCCGGCCGTCGCTCGGCGCGTGGCTGTCGTTCGGCCTCGCCAGCGAGAACCGCGACCTCCCGGCGTTCGTGGTGATGCTCAGCGGCGGCAGCCTGCCGAGTGCGGGCAGAGCCTTGTGGGGTGCTGGTTTCCTGCCGTCGGTGCACCAGGGCTGCGAGTTCCGTGCGCAGGGTGACCCGGTGTTGTACCTGCAGGATCCCGCTGGCTATGACCGCGCGCGGCGCGAGCGGGTGCTCGGCGCACTGGTGGACCTCGACCAGTGGCATCTGGAGTGCGCGGGGGATCCCGAGACGGCGACGCGCATTGCCCAGTACCAGCTCGCGTTCCGCATGCAGCAGTCGGTGCCCGAGGCCGTCGACCTCGCCAGCGAACCGGCGGAAGTGCACGCGCTCTACGGCACCACGCCGGGTCGTGCGTCCCTGGCCAACAACTGCCTCCTGGCGCGCCGCCTCGTCGAACGTGGGGTGCGCTGCGTGCATCTGTTCGACAGCGGCTGGGACATCCACGGCACCGGGCCCGGTGACGACTTGATGACGCAGTTCCCGAAGAAAGCCGCCGAACTGGACCGGGCCTTGGCCGGGCTGCTGGTCGATTTGCGGCGGCGCGGTCTGCTCGAAGAGACCTTGGTGGTCTGGGGTGGCGAGTTCGGTCGCACGCCGATGAACGAGGCGCGCGACGGCAGCAAGTTCTTGGGCCGCGACCACCATCCGCACTGCTTTTCCGTCCTGCTCGCGGGCGGTGGGGTGCCGCGTGGCAAAGTGGTCGGTGCCACGGACGCGATCGGCTATCGCGTGACCGAGGCCCCGATCCACGTGCACGATCTGCAGGCGACCATCCTGCACCTGCTGGGCATCGACCACGAACGGCTCGTGTACCGCTTCCAGGGGCGCGACTTCCGGCTCACCGACGTCGCTGGGCTGGTGCGCCGTGAACTGCTGGCTTGAGGTTCAGCCGTCGCTCGCGGGGCTCGCGCCACGGTCCGGGTCGGCCCCTGGGACTGGCAGGCCACTGGCCAGCGCCAGGATGCGCGGCTCGCTGGTGAGGGCTGCGGGCACGATCGGGGTGGTGTTGGCGTCGATCACGACGGCCTGGCCGTCGACCATCACGTAGTCGAGCTTGCCGTAGTCCATGCGCAGCCGGGCACGCGCTGCGCGCAGGCTCGGTGGCACCGCGTCGAGGAACGCGTGGCTGGTGCTGGTGCGGAACTTGAGCACGGGGGTGGGGCCTTGCAGGCGCAGGACGCATTCGGCGGTGCCGGCGAACAGCCAGTAGCGCAGCACGTAGTCGGTGCCGGCGCGTTCGGGCAGGAATCGTTCGACGACCAGATCGCGGCGGTGCCACACCCACGCCGGAACGTCGGTGGGGCGCGCCAGGATCGGGTAGGTGCCGCGCGGCAGTTCGTGGGCGCGTCGCCAGCCGAGCAGTGGCACCAGCCGGCGCCGCATGCGGGGCCACGACCAAGGCGATTGTTCGGCCAGTTCCGGACCGGCATGCGAGTTGGCGTCGGTCTTGACGATCACCGGACCCTGGTAGCCGTCGCCTGGCGTGACTTGCTGGGTGCTCACCAAGCGCTTGCCGATGTTGCGCACGTGCCGGTTCCACACCACCGCGGTGTCCGGCGCCGCCGGCACGGCTGCCGCCGGCACCTCGGTGCGGTCGTAGTGCACGATGGCGCACGTGGCGTCCAGTGCCCGGCACGGGCCAATCGCGAGGCGCAGGCCGCGTTGGCGCCAGACCGTCACCAGCCGGGCCAAGAGGTAGTGCGGAGCCAGCTCGGTGGGTCCTTCGGTGGCGATCCGCAGGTCCAACATGGCGGGCAGTATGGCAGTTTGCCCGGAGCTGGAGGAGTCTCGGCCACCAAACCTCCCACAGACGCTTCGCGCTGCTTGCAAACGCATGCAGCGCGGGGTTCCGTTTTGTCATGTCCGCTCTGCGCCGCCACGCCCTGCTCGGGGCTCTTCTGTTCGCTTCGTCCTTTGCGGCGTCGGCTGTGGCGCAGGGGCCCGATCCCGCGGGGCCGGTGCCGGACAACCTGTTCGACACCCTCGACTGGCGGCTCGTGGGTCCGTTCCGCGGTGGCCGGGTGGCCGCCGTGTGCGGCGTGGTCGGTGACCGCAACACCTATTGGTTCGGCGGCACCGGGGGGGGTGTGTGGCAGAGCACGGACGCCGGCAAGAGCTGGCGCAACGTCTCCGACGGCACCTTCGGCGGCTCGATCGGCGCGGTGGCGGTGGCGCCCAGCGACCCGCGCATCGTCTACGTCGGCACCGGCGAGAAGACTTGGCGCGGCAACGTCAGTTCGGGGGACGGCATCTGGAAGACCACCGACGCGGGTGCGACCTGGGAGTTCTGTGGCCTGCCGGATGCGCGCCACACCAGCCGCATCCGTGTGCATCCGCAGGATCCCAAGGTGGTGTTCGCTGCGGTGATGGGGCACGCCTTCGGGCCGAACGACACGCGCGGGGTCTACCGCAGCGTGGACGGTGGCCAGAACTGGGAACGGGTGTTGTTCGCCAACGAGCACGCGGGCGCGGTGGATCTGTGCTTCGGCGCCGAGCCGAAGCAGTTGTTCGCCACCACCTGGCGGGCGCAGCGCACCCCGCACTCCTTCACCTCGGGCGGCGAAGGCTCGGGGCTCTGGCAGTCGAACGACGGGGGCACCACTTGGCAGCCGGTGCACGGTCGACCCGGTTTGCCGACGGGCATGCTCGGCATCTCCGGCATCGCGGTGGCGCCGTCGCGGCCGAGCCGCGTCTATGCACTGGTCGAGGCCGAGGACGGTGGCCTGTTCGTCAGCGACGACAGCGGTGCCACCTGGCAGCGGCGCAACGAAGAGCGCAACCTGCGGCAGCGCGCCTGGTACTACACACGCCTCTACGTCGATCCGAAGGACGCGGACGCCGTCTATGTGCTCAACGTCGAGTTCCTGAAGTCGACCGACGGTGGCAAGACCTTCGCCGGCATCGGCGTTCCGCATGGCGACAACCACGACTTGTGGATCGACCCACAGGATCCGCTGCGCATGATCGAGGGCAACGACGGCGGCGCCTGCGTGACGGTCGACGGTGGCAAGAGCTGGACGTCGTTGGAGAACCAGCCGACGGCGCAGTTCTACCGGATCACGACCGACACCGCGACGCCGTATCGCATCTACGGCTGCCAGCAAGACAACAGCAGCGTGCGCATCCGGCATCTGAGCCGTGGCGATGGCATCGGCCGCGCCGATTGGGAATCGACGGCCGGTGGCGAGTGTGGCTGGCTGGCGCCGAAGCCGGACGATCCCGACGTCGTGTTCGGCGGCAATTACGGTGGCTACTTGCAGCGCTATGACCACCGTACGGGCCTGTCGCGCAACGTCTCGGTGTGGCCGGACAGCCCGATCGGTGCCGGTGCTGGCGAGCAACGCTACCGGTTCCAGTGGAACTTCCCGCTGCAGTGGAGCCGGCACGAACGCGGCGTGTTGTACGCCGCGGCCCAGGTGTTGTTCCGCAGCACGGACGAGGGCACTTCGTGGCAGGCGATCAGTGGCGATCTGACTCGCAACGATCCGAACACGCTCGGTGCCTCCGGTGGTCCGATCACCAAGGACAACACTGGGGTCGAGTACTATGCCACGATCTTCGCCTTCGACGAAGGGCGGCAGCCGGGCACCCTGTGGTGCGGCAGCGACGACGGCCGGGTGCACGTCACCCGGGACGGCGGACGCAATTGGCAAGACGTGACGCCGCCCGAACTGCCGGAATGGGCGCAGATCAACTGCATCCGCCACGACCCGCATCGCGACGGGGGCTGCTACCTGGCCGCGACCCGCTACAAGCTCGACGACCAGCGTCCCTACCTGTTCGTCACGGACGACTTCGGGGCCACCTGGCGACTGTGCACCGGCGGGCTCGACGCCCAATGGTTCACCCGTTGCATCTGTCCAGATCCAGTGCGCCCGGGTCTGCTCTACTGCGGCACCGAACGCACGGTGTGGATCTCGTTCGACGACGGCCGGCGGTGGCAGAAGTTCCAGCACGGTCTGCCGCTGGTGCCGATCACCGACCTGTGTGTGCGCGACGACGCCTTGCTCGCGGCGACCCAGGGCCGTTCGTTCTGGAGCTTCGACGGCCTCGCCCACGTGCGCAGCCTGTCGGCGGAGCAGGCGCTGCTGCCCTTGCACGTGTTCGCGCCGGTGGCGGCGGAGACTGCAGTCGGTGGCGACGGTGAAGTGGCGGGCAAGGGGCGCAACCCGGCGCGCCGTCTGCAGGTGCGGTTCTGGGTCGGCGGGGCCGCCGATGCGGCGATCGGCGAACGTCTCGCCATCGAAGTGGTCGACCCGCTCGGTGCGGTCGTCTGCCGCCGCGCCAGCGATGCCAGCGACGGGAAGGAGAAGTGCAGTGTGCGGCGCGGCATGAACCACGTCGCTTTCGAGTGGACCGACGAGGCGCCGAAGATCCTCGACGGCATGGTGCTCTGGCACGGTCGGGGTGCTGCCCCGCGCCCCGCACCGGGTGACTACACCATCCGCGTCACGCTCGGGGAGACCACGCAGGCGGTCCAGGGCCGGCTGCGGCGCGATCCGCGCAGCACGGCCAGCGATGCCGAGCTGCAGGAACGGCGCCGGTTGTCGGTGCAGTGCCGCGACGCGGTCACCAAGGCGCACACGGCGATCGAGCAACTGCGCAGTGTGCGCACGCAGTTGCAGGCAGTCGTCGACCGCGCCGAGGGCGATGCCAAGAGCCAACTCGAGGCACTGCGGGCCGCGATCGCCACAGAATTGACGGCGGTCGAGGAGGCACTGCTGCAGACCAAGGCGAAGTCGAGTCAGGACGTGTTGAACTTCCCGATCCGTCTCACCGACAAGCTGCTCGGTGTACAGGGCGCGGTCGAATCTGCGGAGTTCGGGCCGACGGCGGGCCAGCGCGAAGTGGCCGATTCGTTGATCGCGGCGATCGAGACACAGCTGGCCACTCTCGAGCGCACACGCGGCGAGCGGCTCGGTGCGTTCAACGCATTGGCACGCGAGTTGGCGGTGCCGCACGTGAAATGAGGTGACGCATGCGCCGATCGATCTGGCTGGTGTTGTCCACCGTGGGCGTGGGAACGGTTGTGGGGCAGCGGCCGCCGCAGATCGCGGGTGTCTACCCACACCTTGCGATGAGCAACGACGAGGGTGAGTGTGGAACCGGTGCCGTGGTGCCGTGGGCGGATCGGCTCTGGGTCGTCACCTACGCACCCCACGCACCGAGCGGGAGCAGCGACAAGCTCTACGAGATCACCCCGGACCTGCGCCAGATCGTCCGGCCCGAGAGCATCGGTGGCACTCCAGCGAGCCGGCTGATCCATCGCGAGTCGCAGCAGTTGTTCCTGGGGCCCTACGTGATCGACGCGGCACGGCGGGTGCGCGTGATCCCGTATGCGCAGATGTTCGGTCGGCCGACCGGTGCCGCGCGGCACTTGTTCGATCCCGCGAGCAAGGTCTATTGCGCCACCATGGAGGAAGGCGTCTACGAGGTCGACGTGCGCACGTTGGCGGTGGCCGAACTGTGGACCGACGAACAGCGCAAGCTGGGGCGCAAGGCGAACCTGCCCGGCTACCACGGCAAGGGCCTGTATTCGGGGCAGGGGCGGCTGGTCTACAGCAACAACGGGGAGCATGGAGCGGCGGCGCTGCGCGACCCGACGGTCGCGTCGGGTGTGCTCGCGGAATGGGACGGCAAGTCCGACGCGTGGACCGTCGTCCGGCGCAACCAGTTCACCGAAGTGACCGGCCCTGGTGGCATCGAGGGCAGCGAGGCGCCGCTGCACGATCCGATCTGGGCGATCGGTTGGGACCATCGCTCGCTGCTTCTGCAGGTGCTCGAGGCCGGCAAGTGGCACACGTTCAGGCTGCCGAAGGGATCGCACAGCTACGACGGTGCGCACGGCTGGAACACCGAATGGCCGCGCATCCGCGACATCGGTGACAGCCGGCTGTTGATGACGATGCACGGCTTGTTCTGGGGAATTCCTCGCAACTTCCGGAGCACGCAGAACCTCGGCATCGTGGCGCGTTCCGCCTACTTGAAGGTGATCGGCGATTTCGCCCGCTGGGGGGATCGGGTGGTGTTCGGTTGTGACGACACCGCCAAGTCGGAGTTCCTGAACCGTCGACGGGCCAAAGGTGCCATTGCCCCGCCGCGATCTCAGAGCAACCTGTGGTTCGTCGAACCCGGGCAGGTCGACCAGTTCGGCCCGATCCGCGCAGTTGGTGGGTGGTGGGTGCACGAAGACGTGCCAGCCGGGACCGTGACCGATCCCCTGCTGGTGAACGGCTTCGTCTCCTCTGGAACGGTCTTGGGTTTCGCCGAGCGCGGCTTGCACCTTGCACATCGCGGGGACCGTCCTGTGACGATCGTCGTCGAAGGGGACGTTCTCGGCGACGGCTCCTGGCGAGAGTGCAAGCGGGTGGAACTCCCTCCGCGTGGCCACGCCTGGGTCGAACTGCTGCTGCCCGCCTTGTGGATGCGGTTGCGGACCGAACAGGCAGTGTCCGGCGCCGTGGCCTATGTCCACATGGCCGGCGAGGACGGGCGCAAGACGGAGCCGGGGCCGCAGTTCGCTGGATTGGCCAAGGCCGACAGCGCGGATGCACTCGGCGGCCTGGTGCGGGCGCGAGACCACGTGGAGATGAACCTTGCGGTGTTGCCGGTTCGCTCCGCAGGCGGGAGTGCGACATTCGAGGCCGTGGCATACGAACTCGACGGTGCACTCGAGCTGCGGCCGAGTTCGGATCCAGGGCTCGCGGTTCACACCCGCACGCACACAGCGATCCCGACAGGCGTCCTGGACTCGGACGCTGCGTCGCTGGTGTTCGTCGACGATGGTGGACGCCGCTGGCGCCTGCCGCGGGTGCGGGGGAGCAGCGCCGCAGGCGGACCGTTCCCGCTCGCTCGGGTGTGCCGCGAGGTGGCGACCGAACGCGACCTCTTTCACGCGGGCGGCACGTTTTACGAGCTGCCCGCCGAGAATGCCGGCGGCTTCGCGCGGATCCGGCCAGTGGCTGCCCATGCTTTGGCGATCCACGACTTCTGCTCGTGGCGAGGGCTGTTGGTGCTGACGGGGGTGGCGACCGACGCGCCGGCAGGTTCGCGCATCGTCCGCTCCGCGGACGGGCGCGCTGCGGTGTGGCTCGGCGTGGTCGACGACCTTTGGCAGCTCGGCAAGGTGCGCGGCGTCGGTGGGCCCTGGCACGGCACGCAGGTGCGCCGCGGCGAGCCCAGCGATCCTTATCTGATGACCGGATACGATGGGAAACTGCTCGAGATCTCGCATCGCGCCAACGGTGCGGTGACGTTCTGCCTCGATGCCGACCTGTGTGGGGACGGGCGTTGGACCGAAGTGGAGCGGTTCGTCGTGCCGAGTGGTGAGGTGCTGCGCCACGGTTTCGAGCGCGCGTGGTCGGCCTACTGGGTGCGGTTGCGTGCCGACACGGACTGCATCGCGACCGCGCAGTTCACCTACTCTTGATCCCCCGAGCTGCTGCTGCGGGTTGCGCCCTCAAGGTGCGTTGGGCAGAGTGCTGCATCCAGTGCTCCAAACCGCCGAACTGACTTCCTGATGACCCAGACCGAACTGTTCCTGGTGGCGATGTGCACCATCTTCACGGTGCCCTACCTGGTCTGGCGGCTGTTGCGCCTCGACTACTACGCGCCGCTGGTGGTGGTGCAGATCGTCGGTGGCGTGCTGCTCGGCCCCGGCGTGCTCGGTGCCCAGTTCCCCGAGGTCTACCAGACGATCTTCACGCCGGCGGTGATCCACAACCTGAACGGCATCGCGTGGTGGGCGGTGATGCTGTTCGTGTTCCTGGCCGGCATCGAACTCGAACTGCACGAGGCCTGGAAACACCGCCGTGAAAGCAGCCTGACTGCGGCGTGTGCCCTGGGCGCGCCACTGCTGGTGGGTTGCCTCGCGGCCTTGTTGTTGTTGGCGTTCCCCGGCTGGATCGGCCCGCGCGGCCAGACCTGGCAGTTCGTGCTCGGCATCGGCATGGCCTGTGCCGTCACTGCGCTGCCGATCCTGGTGCTGCTGATGGAGAAGCTCGGCATCCTGCGTCAGGACCTCGGGCAGCGCATCCTGCGCTACGCGAGCCTCGACGACATCGCCATCTGGAGCGTGCTGGCGATCATCCTGATGGACTGGCACCGCTTGCAGCACCAGGGCGTGTTCTTGGTTGCCTACGCGGTGGTCTGCGCCGGCATGCGCTGGCTGATGCCGCGCCTGCCCACTTCGGATCGGTGGTTCGTGGCGTTGATCTGGCTCGCGGCGGTGGCATTTCTCGCCGACTGGGCCGGCATGCACTTCATGGTCGGGGCGTTCCTGGCCGGGGTGGTCGTCGATCGACGCTGGTTCCCGCTCGAGCAGATCGATTTCCTGCGCCACCACGTGCTGCTGGTGATCATGCCGGTGTTCTTCCTGTCGACTGGGCTGCGCACGACCTGGGAAATGGGTGGCCCGATGGTATTCGGTGTCGCCGGATTGCTGCTGGTGACCCAGTTCGTCGGCAAGTACTTGGGAGTCGCGCTGGCCGGCCGGATCCTCGGCTGGCGACGTGGCGAAGCCGGTATCATCGGCTGGTTGCTGCAGACCAAGGCCCTGATCGAGATCATTTTCGCCAATGTGCTGCTCGACAAGCAGATCATCACCAGCGGCATGTTCACCGCGATCCTGCTGATGGCCCTGGGCAGCACCATGCTGACGATCCCCGTGGTGACGCCGCTGATGCGCCGGCACGGCATCAAGGGCACTGTGGCGTAGGTGGAATGGGCGAAAGCACGCGCTGGCACCTTGCGAAGCTGGCGCTAGAGTCCGGGCTCCGGCACCGCCGGACCTCCTCGATGCGCATGCCCGCCACCTCCTATTGGACGCCATACCGCCATGCCTCTTGATCCGGCGCGAAGCTCGGCTGCCGGCCGCCGAGCCCTGGTCACGGGGGCCAGCCGCGGCATCGGGGCAGCGATCGCGCGCCGCTTGGCGGCTGCGGGCCATCCAGTGGTCGTGAACTACCGCAGCGACCACGCGGCGGCCGCGGCGGTCGTGGCGGCGATCCGGGCTGCTGGCGGCGAAGCCCAAGCGGTGGCGTTCGACGTGGCCGACGGCCCGGCCACGGCGCGCGCGCTCGAAGCACTGTTGGCCGATCCTCGGCCGATCGGGATCCTGGTCAACAACGCGGGGGTCAATGCCGACGCTGCGTTCCCGGCGATGACCCACGAACAGTGGGATCGCGTCGTGCGCACCACGCTCGACGGCTTCTTCCACGTCACGCAGCCCTTGGTGATGCCGATGGTGCAGCAGAAGTGGGGCCGCATCGTCAACATGTCGTCGTTGTCGGCCACGCGCGGCAATCGCGGCCAGGCGAACTACGCGGCGGCCAAGGCCGGGATCGTCGGCGCCACGCGCACGCTCGCCATCGAACTGGCGAAGCGCAAGATCACGGTCAATGCGGTCGCACCCGGGCTGATCGAGACCGAGATGATCGCCGGCGTGCCCGATTTCGTGAAGGAGCAGATCCCGATGCGCCGGGTCGGCAAGCCGGAGGAGGTCGCCGAACTGGTGGCGTTCCTGTGCTCCGACCACGCCGCCTACATCACCGGCCAAGTGATCGGCATCGACGGAGGCTTCGCGTGACCGGCAGACTGGTGCTGCCGCCGCTGTGCGTGACCGGCTACTCGGTGCTGAGCGCCCTGGGTGGATCGCGCGCCGAACACCTCGCGGCCCTCGCCGCCGGGCGCACCGGCCTCGGGCCGTCGCCTCTGCCGTTGTCGTTCCAGACTGCGGTGGGCGCCGTGCACACGACACTGCCCGAACTGCCCGGCGAACTCAGCCGCTGGTCGACGCGCATCGCGCGCATGGTGGCGCACTTGCTCGCCGAACTCGAAGAGCCGCTGCGCGTCGCCCGGTCGCGGTGGCGCCCTGAACGCATCGGCATCCTGCTCGGCACCAGCACTGCCGGGGCCGACGCCACCGAACGCGCATACCGATCCTTCATCGCCGACGGCACCTTCCCCGACCGCTACGACTTCCTGCGTCAGCACACGTTCGGCGCGGTGCTGCACGTGGTCAGCGCCTTGACCGGCGCCAAGGGACCGGCGTGGGTGGTGTCGACGGCATGCACGTCGAGCGCCAAACCTCTGGCCTCCGCTTGGCGTCTGATCGCCGCGGACGTGATCGATGCGGCCATCGTCGGCGGCGTCGACACGCTGTGCACGATGACACTGACTGGCTTCGAATCGCTGCAGGCGCTCGACCGCGTGCCGTGCCGGCCCTTCAGCAAGGATCGCAACGGCGTGAGCATCGGTGAAGGCGGCGCTCTGGCTTTGGTCGAACGGCGCGGTGACGCACGCGTGCTGATCGAGGCGATCGGTGAGACTTCCGACAGCTACCACATCAGCGCGCCGCATCCGGAAGGCGCGGGCGCGGCGGCGGCGATGCGCGAAGCCCTGGCGTTCGCCGGGCGACGCCCCGAGGACATCGACCACGTCAATGCCCACGGCACCGGAACGCGGCTGAACGACACCGCCGAGGCCAAGGCGATTCGCACGGTGTTCGCCGAGCCGCCACCGGTGGTGTCGACCAAAGGTTTCACCGGGCACACGCTCGGTGCTGCGGGTGCGATCGAGTTCGCGTTCGCGGCGTATGCGATCGAAGAGGGCTTCCTGCCGCCGTCGTTGCACGCCGCGCCGCTGGACCCCGAGATCCAGCTGCCGGTGGCGCTGCAGACCACGCGCGGCCGGTTCCGTCGTGTGCTGAGCAATTCGTTCGCGTTCGGCGGCAACAACGTGTCGGTTCTGGTGGGGGCACCGTGAGCTTCCCGCCGGTGGCGATCACGGGCCTTGGCCTTTGGGTGGAGGGCTTTCCGAACACTGTGGCTTGGCGTGGCGGCAGCGCCGACCCGGCCGCGACCAAACCGGCCGGGCAAGCGCTCGACAAGGTGAATCGTCGGCGCGCCGGCCCCTTGGGACGAGGTCTCGCCGACGTGATCGCCGAGGCCGTGGCGATGGCCGGGGTCGACGCGGCGACGGTGCCCACCGTGATCGGTTCGGCGATCGGTGAGGCGTCCACCATGACCGGGCTGCTCGATGCCATGTGGCGCCACGGTTTGCCGATGTCGCCCGCGGAGTTCACGGTCAGTGTGCACAACGCGGCGGCCGGGTTGATCTCGATCTCCAACAAGAATCGCGGCATGACCACTTCGCTGGCGGCCGACGACGACACGCCGGCTGCGGCGCTGCTCGAAGCAATCGGTCTGGTGGTGACCCGCGACGCCGCCGTGGTGGTGGCCTGTGCCGACGAGCCGGCTCCTCCAACCTTGGCGCAGGTGGCGCCGCCCTGGGCGCTGCTGGCGGCCGCGGTGGTGCTGGAGCCGCTGCGCCCCGAACGTCCCGCCTTGGCCGCACTCACCCTCGAGCCGCAGGCCGTCAGCGCGTACCGCGGCGAACGCTTCGGCGAACTGCTGCGCAGCAACCCGCAGATCGGCCTGGGCTGGCTGGTCGATGCGGTGTTGCACGGCCACCGTGGCGCCGTGCCGCTGGATCGTGGCACCGGCCGTGGCTATGCGGCAGTGCTCGCCCCCGGCTCGATGCCATGAGCCGATTCCCGCCGGTCGCCGATCTGGTGCCGCACTCGCCGCCGACCCTGGCGCTCGACGAACTGCTGCGCTGGGAGCCGGGCCGGGCGTGGCTCGCGGTGACGGTGCGGCCGGACACGCCGATGGTCCGCGATGGCCAACTCGCCAGCGTTGCCGTGTTGGAGTTCTTGGCGCAGGGCGTTGCGGCCTGTCTCGGCTACGAAGCGTTCCGCACCGGCGGCGGGGTGCGGGTCGGCATGGTGGTCGCGGTGCGTCGCATGGTGGTGCACCGGCCCAGCCTCGCCGTCGGCGAACGGCTCGAGCTCGAGGTGGCCGCGGTGCGCACTTCGGATCAGGTGAGCACTTTCCAGACGGTGGCGCGGGATGCCATGGGGGCTCCGGTCGTCACTGCGTCGATGACCCTGCTGCACGCCGAGCGGCCGCCCGACTGAGGTGCGGCATGGCGCGGACGTGGTGCGTGTGCGCCGGACCGCGCCCGCACACGACTGCCTGCCGCGGATTGACCTCGTCCCGGCTGCGCCCGAACATGCGCGCATGCTTGCGCGAAGCGGTGCTCTGGTCCGGACCTGGCGACGTGCTGCGCTGGTTCTGGCCAGTTCGGTCGGCGCACTGCTCGGTGCCGAGGGGCTGCTGCGTTGGTTGGCCCCCGCCGCGCTGTTCGTCTCCGGTCGCGACACCGAAGGCTGGACCGAGAACACACCGACCTTCGACACCTTCATGCAGGTCGACGCGACGATCGGTTATCTGCCGCGGCGCGGGACGGCGCTCTACGACGAGCGCGGACTCTGTCGCGACCAGAGTGCGGACCAGGCGCTGCCCACCGGACCACTGGAAGTGTTGTGGCTCGGCGACTCCGTCACGGCACGGCGGTTCATCGAGCGCGAAGTGCGGCGACAGTCGAGCACGCCGTTCACTTCGCGGTGTGGTGGGGTCGAGGGTTACAACACGGCGCAGACTCTCGGTTACTACCAGCGCGAGCTGCGTTCGCTGCGGCCAGCGCAAGTGGTGTTCACGCTGCACCACAACGATTGGTGGAACACGCCGATCGTCTTCTACGACGACGAGGGGCGCGTGCATTGCCGCACCCTCGACCGGCAGGTGGGCGCTTTCTCGCCCTGGTGGTTCGAGCACAGCTATCTCTACCGGGCGGGGTTCAGTCTGTGGCTGGGTGCGGGGGCCGAGCATGCGGGTGCCGCAGCCGATCGCCAAGTCGAACAGGCGCTGCGCGGGCTTCGCGACCTGCTCGCCGCGGACCGTGTGGCGTGCACGGTTCTGTTGTTGCCGCCCATGCGCCCCGAGACGGCGTGGAGCGAAGCCGAACGGCAGCGCCACGAACGTGCGCGCGCGCTGCTGACCGAGCTGGGACTCGAATTCGTGGACCTGCTGCCCGGGCTGCGCGCGGGGCTCGCCGCCGGCGTCGATCCGCAACAGCTGCCGAACGACTGGATGCATCCGAGCGAGGCCATTGCCGTGCATCTCGCCGCCGAAGTGGTGCGCGCAGGCGTCGTGCCCCGGCGTTGACGCGGGGCTGCACCCGCTCAATACGCGCGGGCTCGCGACTCGACGTTGTAGGTCGGCACGGCTGCCAGCTCGCGTTCGTCGAGGGCGTATTGTTCGCAGACCAGGCTGAGGCGCAGTCCTTGGCTCTCGAGACGTTCGACGGAGTGCAGCAGATCGCCGTCGAAGGTGACCAGCAGATTGGCTTCGGGCTGCACTCGGGCCAGGAGTTTCTTGCCGCGCTGCAGCACCAGCCGCCCACCTCGCATGGCCGTGGGCACGTCGACATAGAGCACGCTGACGCAGAACGGCGTCGTGATGTCGTTGCAGTAGGCGCGCAGGCTGCGGTCGACATGCGGATCGACGCGCGAGCCGCCTTCGAGCTGGAGCGGATTCAGGTAGAAGGCGTTGCAGCCCGGGTCGACGACGCGTTCCAGATAGGGGGCCAGCCAGGGAAAATTGGCGACGACCCGCTCCTGGCCGGCCCGAGTGAACACCACCGAGAAGCCGCGGGTGCCGACGAAGTCCCGGTTCAGGTTGTTCACCGTGAACAAGGGGTGCTTGCGGATCTGGCTGCGCAGGGTGGCCAAGTAGCTCTCGGGGAAGGCAGCTGACTGCGCCGTGTGTGCGTGCTGCGTGGCCATGGTAGGACCCGTCCTGTTCAGGCCGCCGTGGTGCTGCCGGGCTTGGCCACGAACAACCAATTGCCGCTGCCGAGATCGACCATGCGTTCGATCGACAGGCCGGCATCGGCAAGCAGGCGGCGCAGTTCGGGGCGGCGCCGCACGCGCCCACCGTTGAGCACCAGCATCTCCAGGTCCATGGTGGCCGCCAGATCCGGGCGATCGTCCGGAGCCAGCACGAATTCGACCACCAGGAGTCGCCCGCCGGGGGCGAGGTTCGCGAGGCAGCGGCGCAGCAGCAGCTTCGCGCGAGCATCGTCCCAGTTGTGCACCACGTGCTTCACCAGGTGTGCGTCGGCACCCTCGGGCACCGCGATGAAGAAATCGCCCCCGGTGGCGACGGCGCGGTCGCCGCAGCGGCGCCGCAGGGGTTCGGCTGCTGCTGCGGCGACGTGGGGGAGGTCGAACAAGGTGCCTTGCAGGTGCTGCCAGCGGGTGAGGATCGCGGCCAACAGGGCACCGCGCCCGCCGCCCACGTCCACCACGTGGCGGAACGCGGAGAAATCGAAACGTTCGCACAGCACTGCCGCTTCGTGGGCGGTGAATGCATCGATGGCGGCGTCGTAGAGCGCTGCTGCCTCCGGATGGGCCGCCAGGTGGGGGTACATGCCCGTGCCGAAGGCGCGTTCGAAAGCCACCTCACCGGTTGCGCACTCGCGCAGGCGGCCCCAAGGTTCCCACTGCTCCCGACTGCCGGCGAAGGCCGCGAATGGGCCCAATCGGTCGCTGCGCAGGCACGCGCCCCGTTCGGTCAGCGCATAGCTGCCGGGCTCTGGGCTGTGGAACATGCCCAGGCCCGCGCACATGCGCAGCAGCGGTTGGAGCAGCGCCAGCGGGACACCCAGCTCCGCGGCGAGGTCGTCCAGGCGCCGGGGGCCCGCGATCATCCGGTCGGCCACGCCCAGCGCGGCCACCGTGGAAACCGCCTGGGCGCGGGCTTTGCCGCCGAGCAGGTGGAACAGGAACTCCGCCGGCCCGGCTTGCTGCGGATCCCCGGCGTTCTGCTGCGCCACCGTCAGAACTGCCGCGTCTCGCAGCTGGTGCGGAACATGCCTTGGATCGGGTCGAAGCCGATTGCTTGGAAGCGGAGCAGCTGCCCGTTCAGGATGCCGTTCTGGATGTTGTAGATCTTGGTCAGGCTGGGCGTGCCCATCGATCCGGTGCCCGACAGGCTCACGCCGCCGAAGATACCGGTGGCGTCTTCGATGACGAAGGTCAGGAAGTAGGACGGGTCGGTGCACACCGGGCCGAACGGCGAGTTCCAGGTGGTCGAACCCGGCATCGAGAACAGGATGATGAACGGCACCTGAGCCGGCACCGCGGTCGTGGTGTTGGTCAGCGTGATCACCACCAGCGTCGGCGTGCCAGCGACCGTCGTCTTGCGCGAGAACAGCGAGAACGTGCCGTTGGTCTGCGAGTTCGGCGTGCTGGCCGTGACCGTGATCGCGCCACCGGCGTTGGTCGCCGTGACGAAGGTCTGCGCCAAACCGTTGGCGTCGGCGATCACCGGGTTGGTGGTCGACAGCGTGCCGGGGCCGGAGACCGTGAAGTTCACGGTGCCACCGGGCAGCGGGTTGTTGTTGGTGTCACGCACCCGCGCCACCAGCGGCGTGGGGAACGCTTCGGTCGCGACGCCCACCTGCCCGCCACCGCTGACCGCGACCACGCTGTTGGTCGGGCCGAGCGGGCGGATGCGCTTCAGGCTGCCACCGGAAGTCGCATACGTGTTCGGGTGCTGCGTGAACCACAGGGCGCCGTCCGGGCCCTGCTGCATGGACGTGGTGCCGCTCAAGCCGGTCGCCCAGTCGTTGCTGTTCGGCTGGCCGGGAACGGCAGGGGCCTGGCTCCAGGTGCCGGTGTTGACGTGGCGGCGCATCGCGCCGGCGAAGTAGTCCCAGAAGAACAGGCTGCCGTCGTAGGCGGCGCCGAAGTTGAACTGGCCACCGAGATTCCGGTAGCGCGGTCCGCAGAAGATCGACAGCCAAGTGCCGTTCTGCGGGATCGCCGCGAGCGGCGCTTGGTTGACCGGCAGACTGCCGCTGCAGGTCGTGTAGCTGTTGTTGCCTTCACGCCACGGCCAGCCGTAGTTCACCAGCGGCAGGCCGACGCTGTAGACGTACTCGTCGATCTCCTCGACAGCGTTCTGGCCGACGTCGCCGATGTAGAGGTTGCCGGTGACCGGGTCGACCGTCATGCGCACCGGGTTGCGCAGGCCGTAGGCGATCAGCAGCTGGCGGAAGTCGGTGGCAGACGATTGCGGATTGTCCCCAGGGTTCAGGACCGACAGTGCCGGATCCGTGGTGCTGGGGGTCGGCGAGAGGCCGCTCACGTTCATGCGCAGCAGACAGCCAGCGCGCGAGGTCTGGTTCTGGGCGCTGCACGCGTTCGCATCGTCGCCGATCGACAGATACAGGTTGCCGTCAGGGCCGAAGCGCGGCGAGCCGCCGTTGTGGTTGAACGCGCTGTCCGGCAGGTTCGACAGGATCGTGCGGCGCGACGTGCCGGCGAACGCCAAGTTCGTGCTGCTGGGGTTGTTGAGGTCGCCCGTGCACGTGAACCGATCCAGGTGCATGAACGAGTCCTGCGTGCTCGAATACCACACGTAGATGTAGCCGTTGCTGGCGAAGCTCGGGTCGTTCGTGATGCCGAGCAGGGCCCGCTCCGAGCCGGTTTCGACAGTCGGCACGGTGCCGATGGTCACCACGGGACCACCCGCGTAGACCTGCACCGAGCCCGTGCGGCTGGCGATCAGCACGCGACCGTCGGGCAGGAAACAGAAGTCGTTCGGAGCGGTGAGACCGGTGGACACCAGCGTGTCGACCGTGAAACCGGTGGGCACGGATTGGGCCGTGGTGGCAGCGGTCAGCGCACAGAGCGCGACGAGGGCGCGGGAGAAACGGAGCATCAGGGAAACCTCAGGTGGATCTCAGGAGCCGGCGGACCGGCGGGTGGGCAGAGCAGCGAAGTGTACCGAATCGGTCTACGGCGAGCAGCCCACCACACATACGGTTCAGGGTAAGTGTGTGGTCAAGGGGCCACTGCCTGCGCGCCGATGTCTGCCTGGTCCCATGCCGAACGTGTTGTTCGCCGCGCCGCCGGTGGCGCGCTTCCATCTGCACGAGCGCCTGCAGCGCGAACTGCGCCGTCGCGGCCACCAGACGACTTGGCTGCTCGTCGACGGGCAGGAGGCTCGATTCGTCGCGGCGCAGGAGCAGCCGGTGGTGTTGGTCCAGTCCGAACCGGACGCTGGGTGCCTCGACGAAGCCGCAGGTTGGGCCGCCGCGGACCTCTTGCTGCGTGGCCTTGCGCCGACGGGGCGTCGCTGGCGCAAGGCTTTGGCGCTGCGCAGTCGATGGCTCGGCAGCCACTGGTCCGCGGTGGAGCGCTGCTTCGACCGCGTGCGTCCCGATCTGGTGCTGTGCCACCAGCGCCGGGGAGGTGTTCCCGCGCTGGTGCAGTTCGCCGCGCGCGAACGCGGCATCCCGGTGTTGTGGACTGGGGACGGGTTGCTGCCGCACACCCAGCAGATCGACGTGCGCGGGTTGGACGGCGATGCGAGTGGCATCGGGCAGCCGGCCGCGGCCCTGCGCGTAGCATCGCGCGAGCCGAAGTTGCTGGCCGCGTGCCTCGCGCATGGGCTAGGGGGTGGAGCGCCGGTCGGACTGCCCCCAGCGGGGCTCCTGGGGCGTTCTTGGGCGGATCGGTTCGGTGCGGCGCTCGGCAACCGTCTCGGTGCCCGCGAGCCTGATTTGCCGCGAGCGCTGGGCGCCGCGCTGCGGGACCTGCCCGAACGGCCGTTCGTGACGCTGCTGCTGCAGGCCGAACTCGCACCCCAGCGCTGCCTCGACGCCGAGCTGGTGGCGACCGACGCCCTGGTGCGAGCGGCCAGGCAAGCGGTTGCGGGGCTCGATCCCGGGCTGGCCTTGGTGGTGGTGGCGCAGCCACGCGCCTCGCTTCTGGCGCGCCGGCGGCTCGCTGCGCTGGGCGGTGGGACCGTGCTTCCCGCAGCTGCCGCTGGCGTCGCTGCCGCTGCGGCGCTGGCGGTGCTCACCGTGAACCACCCGGCAGCTGCCATCGGCCTCCTGGCCGGCACGCCCGTGGTGCATTGTGGGCGGGCGCTCTACGGCTTGCCGACGGTGACCACTGGGGCGTCCGTGCCCACGCTGGCGGCGGCCCTGGCCCGCGCCGTGGGCAGTGATGCCCCGCTGCTGCGCGAACGTTGGCTGACGCAGTTGTTCGCGGTTCGCCACCTGTGGTGTTCCGCCACCGAGCCCGATCACAATGGGCTGCTGGGACTGGTGGCGGCACTCGAAGCAGCACTCGGGGCCGGGGGCGGCGGACGCATCCGGAGCTCGGTGGTGAAACACCGGATCGGTCCGCCCTGGCCGCTGGATCGCAACGGCTGAGACCTGTGCTCGTGGCCCGCGACGGTCAATCTGCCGCGAACACGTCTGCCAGGGTGGCGGCGTCGAGAAGGCGGTCGGTCCAGCGGTCCAGAATCTCGGGGGATGCGGCGCCGAGCTGCGCTTCGCGTTCGGCCGGCAAGGGCCCGAAGCGGTGGGTGAGCAGGCGTCTCAGGGTGGCGAGTCGGCCTTGGGCCAGCCCCTGAGACAATCCCTGAGACAATCCCTGGGACAATCCCTGAGCCTGGCCCTCACGGTGCCCTTCCGCGCGGCCGCGGGCGAGCAGCTGCTCGGCAGCACTCTGCGCGTGGCCGCGCAGAGCGGGCAGGTGTTGGTCGATGGCCATCAGCAAGTCCTCCGGCGGAGTTTGGTTCACGTAGAGCATATACGCAAGGAAGTGGTCGAGGTGTTCGGTGTCGAAGCGTTCGTCGTCACAGCGTGTTGCCGCCAGCAGGTCCGACCAGCGGGCGATGGCAGCGAGGGTGTCCCTGCGGTCGAGCTCGGGCAGGCTGCGCAGGGCCAGTAGGGCCAGCGTGGCTGCTGGTGGCAGGCCGCGCGCCATCAGCTCGGCTTCGCTGCGTTCGCCCAGGTGGTCGGCGAGCACGCGGAGGGTGGGCTGGAACACCAGCCAGTCCGCGAGCTCTGCCCCCAACTGGTTGGCGACCTGCGGCTCGAACGGCGGGGGCGGGCCCTGGCTCAGCACCACGCCGAGCACCAGCGTCGGCACCGCCGGCCGCTGGCGGCGCGCGCGCTGCCGCAAGTGCACCGCGTAGCGCAGCATGGTGTCGTGCAGGTCCCGTGCCGCCGTGCTGCGGTGTTCGACCGGCAGTGCCAGCTGGGCCTGGTGGTCGCGGAAGTCGACCTGGTAGGCGAGGTCGAGGATGGTGGTGCGCAGCCCCGTGCCGGCATGGCGTTCGCCGATGCGGCGCAGGGTGGACCAGTCGAGTTGGGCCGCGAGGTGCGGTGGCAGCAAGGCACACAGCCAGGCCGCGAACAAGCGCAGATCGCCGAAGCTGGCGAGCAGGTAGGAATCGTGATGGGTTGCCATGAAGCAGGGCCCCTCCCAGCGTGGCCCGCGCTTCAGTGTCCCGTGCTCGCGCACGGTGACCGACTTGCTGCAAAATCTGCTGCGCGCCGAGCTGGGGGCTGGGTAGCGCGCTCCACGGCCCATGGTCGGATCGTGCACCGCCGCGCCGGGACGCGGGGGGCGCAGTAGCGCCGGGCGGCGCCCGGCAATACCCTCGGGCGCGTGCTGCGTGCCCTGCATCGCCCCCTTTGCCTGCTGCCCGTGTTGTGGCTCGCGACTGCGCTCGGTGCTTGCCGGGCCGAGCGCGATCAGGATCCCGCTCGGGAACCAGCCCACCCGTCGCGGCCCGCGTTCGATGCCCAGCAGTTGGCCGCCGCCCAGGCCATTGCCCGCGCTGGTTGCGTTCGCTGCCACGAACTGCCCGAACCAGTCCGCGAGCGGCTCGCGCCACCGCAGGGTCCAGCGCTCGCGGCCGCGTGGCGCGCGCGTGCGCCCACACTGGCAGCCGAGTTCCTGCGCACGCACCACGGTGGTGCCGATGCCGCAGACTTGGCGACCTATCTGCAGAAGCTCGCGGCCGACCAGCCCGCGTTGCGCGCGGTGGCCGCGCCGTCTGGTGCGCACGAACGCGGCGCCGCGCTCTGGGGCGAGCTCGCCTGCGGCGCTTGCCATGCGCCCCAGCAGTTCGCCCACCTGCCGGGCTGCACGGACGTGCCGTCGCTCACGGCATTCCTGCTGGCCCCGAAAGACCATCGCCCGGCGTTGCTCGCCCACGACTTCCGCCTCGCTCCCAGCGAGGCCGAGGCGCTGGCGCAGCACCTGCTCGCGGCACAGGTCGCCACGGCTCCCGAGCCGCTGAAAGGCTTCGCCTACGAGTGCTTCGAGCTGCGCATCAAGTCGGCGGCGCTGCCTGAACTCGCCGGCCTCGAACCTGCCGCACGCGGCCACACCGAGACGATCGGTGTCGACGTGCGCACGCGCGACGACCACTTCGCGCTCCGCTTCTCGGCTCGACTCGAAGTGCCCGCCGCCGGGGAGTGGACGTTCACGAGCGGCAGCGACGACAGTTCGTGGCTGTGGATCGACGACCAGTTGGTGGTGCGCAACGAAGCGCTCGCGCCGCACCGCCGCCGTTCGGGCAAAGTGCGGCTCGCGGCGGGAGCCCATCAGTTGCGCGTCGTCTACACCGAGGCCGAGGGTGGGCAGAGCCTGGAAGCGCTGTGGCAAGGTCCCGGTGTGCCAGCGCAACCGATTCCCGCTGCTGCGGCACGCGCTGAAGTGCGGGCGTTCGTGCCACCCGTCGCTGCGCCACCGCCCGAGGCCGCAGCGGTTGCGCGTGGGCGATTGGCGGCCCGGGCCCGCTCTTGCACCGCGTGCCACGCGCTGGCCGAGCCAGAGTTCGCGGCCCTGCCTGCGCCCGCAGCGGCGCGGCCGTTCGCAGCGCTGGGGGCGGGCGAATGCCCAAAGGTCGACGGTGCTGCCGGCCTGCTCGCGGCCGCCGGAACGGCCCTGACGGCCCAATGGCCGGTGGCCGCCGAACTCGATTTGGCCCTGCGCGCCGATGGCTGCCTTGCCTGCCATCGCCGCGATGGCCAGCACGGCCTGCCGCGCGCGGTGCTGGCCGCGTTGCAGGAGCGCGAAGACCTCGGCGACGAAGGTCGACTGCCGCCGGATCTCACTGCCGCCGGCCATCGACTGCGGCCGCAGTGGCTGACTCGCTTGCTCGCCGGTGACGTGACGGCGCGCGCCTACGTGGCCGTGCGCATGCCCAAGCTCGCCGCGCAGCGCGCCAGCCAGTATGCAGCGTGGTTCGCCGCCGTGGACGGTCGACCCGGCGACGACGACGCGCCGCCGTTCGACCCCGCCCAGGTCGAACGGGGGCGAATTCTGGCTGGCGTCGGCGGCAAGAACTGCCTCACCTGCCACACCATCGCCGGCAACCGCGCGCTCGGACCGCAGGGCATGGACTTGGCGCGCCAGCACGAACGGCTGCGGCCGGCGTGGTTTCGCGATTGGTTGCTGCATGCGGCGCGGCTGCGGCCGGGCACGCGCATGCCCACCTTGTGGGCCGATGACGGTCCGGAAGCCCAGGCCGACACTGTTGCGCTGTGGCACTGGTTGTCGCTCGGCGCGGCCCTGCCGCTGCCCGCTGGCGTGCCGCTGCCTGGGGGGCTGGTCCTCGAGCCGCGCGACTCGGTGGTCCTGCACGGTGCATTCCTGAAGGGGCTCTCCGCGCGCTGCCTCGCGGTGGGTTCGCCGCTGCGCACCCACTACGCCTACGATCTGGCCCACGGCCAGCTCGCGTGGCTGTGGCGCGGCGCGTTCCTCGACGCCGAAGGCACTTGGAGCGGCCGTGCCGGCAAACTGCTCGAGCCGCTCGGCGAGGCTTGGCAGGTGCTACCGGCGCTGGGCTTCCCACAGGCGGTCCCCGAACTGCGCGGCCAGGAGTTCGCCAGCGATGGCCATCCGGTGTTCCGCTTCGGCCATGGCCGCGCCGAGTGGCGCGACCGCAGCGCCCCGCGCCTGGCCGCGACCGGCACCGAGCTGGTGCGTTCGCTGTCGGTGCTGTCCGGCGAACTGGTGGTGGTGGTGCCCGACCACGGCGCCGCGGTGCAGGTGACGACGGCCGGCCGGGCCGCCATCGGCGAGCACAAGATCGCAGCCGGCCAGACCCTGGAGCTCGTCTACCGATGGTGATCTCGCTGTTGCTCGCGTTGTTCCCCCAGGAACCCGCTTCGCCGAAGCCGGTGCCCGGCGTGGTCGCGCCCGACTCCGATCGCTACGTGGCCATCGAGACGATCGCGCTGCCGCCCGAAGTCGTGCTCGAAGTCGGCGGGCTCGCCGAACAGGACGGGGTGCTGTTCGCGGCGACCCGCCGCGGCGAGATCTGGCGCCTGTCGCCGTCGACCGGCACCACGCCCACGGCGTCGCGCTGGGCCCACGGCCTCCAGGAGCCGCTCGGTCTGTTCGCCCACGACGGTTGGCTCTACACCGCCCAGCGCGGCGAGCTTTCGCGTCTGCGCGACCGCGATGGCGATGGCCGCGCCGACGAACTCGAGACTCTGGCCCAAGGCTGGCCCTTGTCCGGCAACTACCACGAATACTGTTTCGGGCCGGCCCGCGCCGGCGACGGTTCGTGGTGGATCCTGCTCAACAAGCCGTTCGGCGACGAGCCGTTCGGTCGCGCCGATTGGCGTGGTTTCGGCCTGCGCATCCCCGAGCGCGGCGGTGCCTTCGAGCCGGTGGTGGCGGGGTTGCGTTCCCCGGCCGGCGTCGGCACGGCCCCCGACGGCGTGGTCTGGCACACCGACAATCAGGGCGAATGGTGCGCGACCTGCAAGTTCGCGCCGCTCGAACCTGGGGACTTCCACGGCCATCCGTGGGGCATCGATTCGTGCCGATTGCCGGCCAGCCGCGTGGCGCACCCGGGCGAAGTGCCGAGTGGGCTGCGGCTCGCCGAGGCCGCGCAGCGCATTGCCAACTTCCGGCTGCCCGCGGTGTGGATTCCCTACGATCGGCTCGGTCGTTCGGCGGCCGGGTTCGTGTGGGACACGGCGGGGCACTTCGGGCCGTACCGCGGGCAAGTGTTCGTCGGCGACCAGTATTCTTCGGAAGTGTTCCGCATCTCACTCGAACGGGTCGGCGGGCGCTGGCAGGGTGCCTGCTATCCGTTCCGGGCCGGGCTGCAGTCGGGTGTGACGCGCCTTCTGTGGAGCGCGGACGGGGCGCTCTGGTGCGGGCTGACCAACCGCGGCTGGGGCTCGCTGGGGCAACAAGAACAGGGGCTGCAGCGGCTGCGTTGGCGGGGGGTGGTGCCGTTCGATCTGCAGGCGATCGAGGCCTTGCCCGATGGTTTCCGGTTGCGCTTCACGGCGCCGATCGAGGCCGCGAGTGCGGTGGCATCGGCGTTCGCGGTCGAGAGTTGGACCTATGACCACCACGAAGGGTATGGCTGCCCGGAGCGCGATGGGCATGGCCATGCGGTGGCGGTGGCGCGAGTGGCCGAGGATGGGCTGTCCGTGGATCTGCGGGTCGAGGGGCTGACCGAGGTGCGGGTGTATGCGGTGCGCGCGGCGGGGGTGCGTGGTGCGGGGGGCGCTGCGCCGTGGCACGGGGTCGGCTACTACACGCGCAATCGAGCGCCGCAGTGAACGGCCACTCGACTCGGCGATCCTTGCCGGCTCGGGCTCACGGCCCGAGCTGCAGCACCCGCGCCGCCGTGCTGCCGACCACCTGGCTCGAAGCGTCCAGGAACGCCACTTGCGCCGCGATCGAGAGCGACGGCATCGCCCCTGGGTTCGAAAGCCCGATCTGCGCCTGGCCCTGACCGTCGAACGGCACGAACCACGCGGCGAGCGCGCCACTGCCGGGCAGCTCCCACCACAGCGGCATGCGGAAGCCCGGCACGAACAGCGGTGCCGGCGTGCTGCTGGTGAACGCCAGCGCCAAGAGGCCGAAGCCCAGCGCCGGACCCTGCGCCACGTCGAGCGAGAACGCGCCCGCAGGGATCGGATTCGCCACCGAGCTGCTGAGTTCGGGCCGCGCCGCGACCACGCGCCGCACCTGGCTCGTGCTGCCCCAGGCCGATTCACGCACGTAGAGCACCCCGTTCTCGGGTTGGAACGGCGCCAGCACGCCATGGCCGTTGCCCGGCACGAACTGCACCCCGGCGGCGCCGACCGGTGCTCCGGAGTGGTCGAGCAGCACCTCGCGAGCCGGAGCAGGGCCGAACACATCGCGCACCACGCCGACCGTGTCGTTGTACCAATCGGTGAACACCACGTTGCCGTGGTCGTCACAAGCCAGCGATCCGGCGGCGTCGAGTCCGGCGAGCACCACCTGCGCTTGGCCGGAGCCCAGCACTTGCTGGGTGGCCAGCGCCTGGTCGACGACCGCGCGTGGGAAGCGCAGCAGCTCGACCTGGCCTGGGGGCGTGGGGAACAGCAGCGAGCCGGTCGCGTAGAACAGATCGCCGTTCGAGGCGATCGCCACCGGGCCCGACGCGCCTGGCAGCTGTGCCAGCAACTGGGTGTTGCCGGTCAGCAGGTCGGCGTGGATCACTTCGTTGCTGCTCGCGGACCACCCGCCGGTCTTCGCCGAAACCAGCACTTCGTTCGGGCGGAACAGCACCGCGTCGTAGTTGTAGAGCACGGTGGCGGCTGGGGCCGCGGCGCCGCCGGACGCGGTCGACACCAGCCACAGTCCGTGCGTCGAGCTCTCGCCGAACAGCAGCTGCTGGCCGCCGACCGGCAGGGTGAACGAGCCGAACGTGTAGTTGGCGAACTGCAGGAGCGAACGCGGCGCCTGGTTCGGCGCTTCGAGCCACAGGTCGAAGCCGTCGAACCAGACATACTGGTCGCCGGGCAGGGTCAGCACGTTGCCGGCGTTGCTCGGCAGCGAGTGCACGGTGCTGGCGAAGCCGGCACCGAGTTGTTGGGCCGGCAGCAGGGCCGGCAGGGACGCCGCCAGCATGGCGGCACGGAAGGACGAACGGAGCAACGGAACGAACTGCGCAGTCATGGGATCCCGAGGTGGGATGTGCCGACGCGACCGTCCGAGCGGGGCCGCGATGGGGTGCAACGATTCCGCGACCGAGGCGGAGCCTCGATTGGCTTTGGGTCGTTCGGCGTGGGGGTGCGCAAGGCACCCAACGCCAGAACGGCCCGTCGGGGCCCGTGCCCGGTGGGAACGGGCCCACAGGGAACGAGCCCGTGCCCGCTGGGAATCGGCATGGTCCATCTCGGCGTCTCGAGCGCCGGCAGGAGAAAAAACGGCCCGGGTGGACCGTGTCCCAGCGGATGTTCTGGCTTCCGGATCGTCCTACTGACCCGCCTTCCCAGGCTGCCAACACGGCAGACCCAGTGGCTGTTTGGGCGTTCGTCCTCGGTTTCAGCTGCGGGACAGCGCCGGAATTGCACCGGCTTCCCCGCGGGGACTCGGTCAGGGTAGCAACCAGGCAGGGAGCGGGCAAGGTGCGGCGAACTGCCGGTAGCATCCGGGCCCGATGCCGGAACCCAGCCCCCCTGCTCCCACCCAACCGAACCGCCTGAAGCTCGTGTTCGTCACCTGGCTCGGCATCTGGCCCCTGATCACGGCAGTGCTTTCGGTGCTGTTGCCCGTGCTCCTGCCGAGGTTTCCGCTGCCGGTGGTCACGCTGATCGTGACCGTGTTGGTGGTGCCGACCATGCACTTCGTGGTGATGCCGGTCCTGATGCGCTGGTTCGGCCCTTGGGTGCACCGCTGAGAACTCGCCGAGGGGGTTGCGTTCAGCCGGCGAACGGCCGAAAAAGCCCTGCGCCGCCGCCCAGCGGCTCTGCCCTCCCCAACTTATGCCCAGGTCCGCGCTCGCTTTGGCGCAGCAGGAGGCCAACCGCTTTGGCCTCAACCTGTTCGGCGTCGTCGACACCGAACGGTTCGATGCCTGCCAGCCTCCGGACCAACGCATCCGCAGCCGCTGGCCGGGCTGTGGCACGGTGGTGGTGCTGGGCAGCGGTGGCCGTGAATTCTGGCAGCGCTTCGCCCAGGCTTGCCGCGACGCCGGCGCGCAGAAAACCCTGCCGGCCCCCGGGCCGCAGCAGTTCGCCAGCCAGTGTGTGCAGCACGTCGCCGGCTGCTTCCACCGCGCGGCGGTGCGCGTGGGGGTGGTCGAGCCGACGGGGCCGTGCCCGAGCCTGCTGCGGCTCGCGGAGGCGGCGGGTTTTGGCACGGTTTCGCCGGTGAACGGGCTCTTGGTCCACCCGCACTATGGGCCGTGGGTGTCGCTGCGCGCAGCGCTGTTGTTCGAAGGGCGGCCATTCGGGCCGGTTGCCGATGCCGCCGTGACGGATCGCTTCCAGCCGTGCTGTTCGTGCAAGCAGCCGTGCCGCACGGCCTGCACGGAGCCGGAGTGTGCCGCCGACGGCTCGGGCTGCCGCTGCCGTTGTCCGGTGGGCAGCGAGCACCGCGTCCCCGTGCCCGAAGCGCGGCAAGGGGCGGTGCCCCCGGGGCGCTGCGGGCAGACGGTCTGGATACGGCCACTCTGGCCAGTGGTGCAGATCGTGCAGCGCTTCTGGCGGCGCTGAGCCGCGCGTTGTGCCGGTGGGCCCCGTGATCTCGCGGGCCTCCCGGCTTCTCTGCCGAGGTTCGCCGAGGCATGCTGCCGGCATGGCCGCGCGGCGCATCGTCAGCTTGGTCCCCAGCACCACCGAGTCGGTGTGCGCCTTGGGCGCGGCCGACCGCCTGGTCGGCTGCACGCGCTACTGCATCGAGCCGGCCGCCGAACTGGCGGCGGTGCCGCGCATCGGCGGCACCAAGAATCCCTCGCGCGAACGCATCGCCGCGCTCGCTCCGGACCTCGTGCTGGGCAACGCCGAGGAGAACCGCGCCGAAGACCTGCAGTGGCTGCGCGAGCGGTTTCCGCTGCTGGTGCACACCCCGACCACCGTGGTCGAAGCCGCAGCCGCGCTGCGCGAATTGGCGGCGGCGCTCGATGCCAGCGAGGTGTTGGTGCCGTTCCTGCTGCGTGTCGAAGCGCAGCTCGCTGCTGCGGCGGCGGCCCACCTCGGCCTGCCGCCGGTGCGCGTGTTCTACGCGGTGTGGGCCAAGCCCTGGATGGGCGTGGCGCGCGGCACGTTCGTGCACGACGTGCTGCGCTGCCTCGGCGCTGTGAACGTGACCGCCGACGCGAGTTCGCGTTACCCCGAAGTCGACCCTGCAGCGCTGGCCGGGTGCACCGACCTGGTGCTGCTGCCCGACGAACCGTGGGAGTTCGGTGACGCCGACGTGGCCGAACTCGAGGCCGCGGCCACGTTCGGCCGGGCGCGCCTGCTGCGTTGCAGCGGTCGTGACTTCTGCTGGCACGGCACGGCGATGGCCGATGGCCTCGGCCGTGCCGCCGCGCTGCTGCAGCGCGCCCGAGCGCACTGAGCAGAGTGCGGTGGCCCGCTACGAAGCGCGGCGGCCGCCGCGCGGCTTGGTGCGGTCGATCAGCGGCGCGCTCGCGGCGTTGCTGCGGATCTGCTCACGCATGGCGGCGAGGTCGACGCTCGGCGCCAACTTCGGGCTGCGCGCGAGCACCGTGCCGTCGTGGTCCTTGACCACCATGACGTGCTGGCCCTCGCCGGTTTCGTGCAGGACCACGCGCTGGTCGTCGACCACCGACTGGCGCGTGTGCAGCACCTCGTTCTGGACCATGATCTTGCTGTTGCTGGCAAGCCCCTGCAGCAACAGCGTGCCCTGTGGGTCGAGCAACTCGAAGTGGATGGCGCCGCGGGGGTCGGCCACGAGTTCGAAACGTCCAGCCATGGGGAAAAACCTCCACTGGGATGGACGCCCGGGGCTGCGGGGTTGTTCCAGGAATGCGCCCACGCGGCCGCGTTCGGCGTGCTCGACGTGTCGCCAAGTCGCTCAGCGCGGCCCACTTGGCGGCGTGGCGAGGTCAATTGCACGATTCTTGTCTGCGCGCGGCAAGGCCCGCGTGCGGCCGTCGGCTACGGCTTTGCCGGACTGCGACTACGGCAATGTGCGTGCGTTCGCGTCATCGGCAGTGCCGCTGCCACCCGCAACCGGCGCCAAGACGTTGGTCCGCTCGCGCCGCCGCCGCCGCCGCGCGTCGAGGTCGCGCGCGTGCGCCACCGACTCCTTGGCCGCGCGCCGCTGCATCCACCAGAAGCCGAGCACCATCAGCATGACCACGCTGCCCACCGCCAAACTGATCTGCTGCATCGCCGCGCGGGTGTCGCGGTGGAACTCGCGCAGCTCGGCCGCGACGAACAGCGGCACGCGGAACCGGTCGTTCTGCCGGCCTTCGTAGGCGAACCAGCGGTAGTAGTGCGCACACACTTCGAGCGAACTGCGCAGCGGCAGCTCGGCCCGATTCGGCAGCCACACCGGCACCAGGTGGCCCTTGAGATCGGGCACCTGCACCCAGGCCACCGTCCACCATTCGATGCCGGCCGGGTTGGGCGGTGCCACGATGGTCTGCAGCTTGATCAGTGTGCCGAGGATCCGCAGCGGCGTGCCGCGGGCGAGTTTGAGCGCGTTCAGGGCCGGCAGGGTCTCGCGTTCGTTGAGCGTGCCGATCTTGCGCCAATCGGCGAACGTGCGCTGGTCGGCCGTGTCCCGCGCATAGGCGGCGAGCTGCCACAGCGGCACGTCCTGGTCTTCGTCGACCGTGTGCCACGCCTTGGTGCCGGGCCAACAGCTCTCGTCGAGGTCGGCGAACACGGCCGGATCGAGTTCGGTGATCTTGCCCCAGTCCAGATAGTCGTGGCGAATCTCACGACCCACCAAGAACGGCGCCTGCTGCACGTCGCGCGGGTAGGTGGTGTCGCGCAGCTTCAGCAGGAAGCCCTCCACGCGCACGATGCTGCCGCGCACGATGTTGCTGCCCGGCGGCAATGAGAACGCGGCGAACACGATCTGGCCGTCGGCGAGACGTACCGTGGCTTCGTGGATCGAATACCCCGGCACGGGATGGCCTGGCCGCGCGCCGCCGAGGTCGAGCAGTTCGCCTTTGTACCAGAGCCAGCGACCCTGGTACTGCGCGGGGTGTGCCCGCAGTTCGGCGATCGGCACCGGCTGCGTCGGCATGCCGAGGGCTCGAGCCACGGCTGGCACCACGTCGAGTGCCTTCTCCAGGACGTGGCGCAGCGGCTCGGCCTCGAGCAGGAGGCGCTGTTCGCGGGTTTGGTCCACGGCCTCCGCCAGCAGCTTGCTGTCCAGCGTCGGCACCGACACGGTGGGTGTCACGACGGGTGGATCGACGCGCGCGGGCGGGGACTGGTCGAGGGCCAGGACGAACCAGAACAGGGCGCCGACGACGGCGCCCGCCAACACGAGGCGCAGGTGCGGCGGCAGCGGCGGCAGGATCCGAGGCGGAGGGGGGGCGGTCATCGACACGGGCAGGATAACGGCTGGCGGGGGCGGTTGGTTTGCTCGGCCGTGCGAAAGGTGGGGGTGGTGGCGAGTGCTCGCCCGACCGCCTGCCGCTCACTTCGCCTTGGCCAGCTCCGCCACCGTCTCGTCGCCGACCGTGGCGACGAACTCGATCAGATCGCGCAGCGCCGTCGCCGCCGGACTGCCCTTGCCCACCGTGGCCGGCAGGTCGGTGGCGTCGAA
>JAEUHP010000022.1 GCA_016795295.1 Planctomycetota bacterium
TTACTCACCTTGCGGCTTTCACGTTCGACTTGCATGCCTCATCCACGCCGCCAACGTTCGTTCTGAGCCAGGATCAAACCCTTCACTTGAAATTTCTTCAAAAAGAGTCAGTCCAGTTTTTTGTCGCTTTCCCGACCAGCCACCCCGCTGCTCGCCAACCCCTTTCAGGGCCAACGCTCTCGCGGAACAACCGTCGGGGGCTGCCCACCCGGAAACCCTTAGGTCACCGAGCAGACTCGCTCACACGCTTTCTTTCGAGGCCACCCAGAATGTCAAAGATCGCTTCCATCCCGGCCGTTTCGACCGCGTGGAAGGGCGGGAGAAGGTAGCGAGTTCGCGACGCCGGTCAAGCCTCGCACCAACTTTTTTTTCGCCTTCGCCCCCTGCGGCCGAGGCGCGCCGTTGCGCCTGCGTCCCCGCGACCACCCTCGACGAACAACAGGGGCATGCTCCGAGCCGCAGTTGCTTTCGCGGTGTGTCTTCCGCTCTCTGCGCAGGCCATAAAGCCGCCAATCCTCGATCGTTACGAGACCGGCCTGCGGTTGCGGGCGGTGGAACGCGAACTCGCGAAGGCGTCGGATGGGGCGCTGCGCGCTGCCGGGTTGCGGGAGCTGGACGCCGCGGTGCAGGCCTTCTTTCGCCTGGACTTGAGCCAGGTGGCGCGCCGGCTCGACCGAGCCGGCTGGGCACTGCAAGGCAGGTCGCCCGAGCCAGGGCAGCGCTGGGCAGCAGCCGTCCAACTTTCTCTTGCGCCGCGCCTGGTGCCTTCCAGCGCTTCCAGCATCCAGCTCTGGCTGGCCATGAGTTACGATCCAAGTGTTGAGATGCCCGAGGGTTGTGAACTCAGCATCTGGCAGCCAGGCAACCCTCAGCCACGGTTCCGAGCCCAGATCCGCGAGGTGCCGTGCGCACTGGAGCTGCCGCTCGGCGACCTCGCGACGGGCGATCTCACGCTTCGGGCGACCCTGAGCCACGGCCGCTCGCTCCTGGCGGAGCGCCCTCTGTTCTTCGCCCGGGTCGACGAATTGGGCAAGCGGTTGGACCAGCTCGACTCGGCGGTTGGAGCCGAAGACCGGCCAGCCGAGCCCGGCCCAGTCGGGCCGGATCTGGAGCGGAGCACCCTGGCTTGGCTGGTCGAGATGCTGCGTGGCATGACCACGACGAAGCGCGAAGAGACCGTGCTTCCCGCCGTGCAGATGCTCGAAGAAGCCGAGGGCCTGGCCGCATCACTCGCAGCGCGGCGCAAGCACTACACCGCCACGCGGCAAGGCCAGTTCTGGCTCAGGGTTCCGGTGCGACAGGGCACCATCCCGGTGCGGTGGCTCGCCCCCCCACCGCCCGAACCAGCGCCGACCCTGCGCCCGCTCATCGTGGCGCTTCACGGCGCCGGCGGCTCCGAGAACCTGTTCTTCGACGGCTACGGCGACGGCGCCATCGTGGCCCTGGCAGCTGCGCGCGGCTGGTTCGTGGTCGCGCCCAGGCTCGGGATGATGGGTGGGCCCGACGTCGCAGCCGTGGTGGATGTCCTGGCAGAGCGCTGGCCCATCGACCGCAACCGGGTCGCGATCCTGGGCCACTCGATGGGTGCGGCGGCAGCGGTGGCCACTGCCTGCAAGCACCCGACACGCTACGCCGCGGTGGCGGCACTCGGCGGCGGCGGCAACGTGCCCAAACGGGCCGAGCTGGGCAACCTGCGTTGGTATGTAGCCGCCGGCGAACACGACTTCGGACGCACCGGAGCGCTGGCCCTGCACCAGCGTCTGGAAGCCCTGGGTGCGAACAGCCAGTTCCATGAGTTCCCAACCGTGGAGCATCTGGCCATCGTGCAGTTTGCCCTTCCGGCCGTGTTCGCCCACTTCGACGCCGCCTTCGCCGCCCGCTGAACCACCCCCGGCGCTGCCGAGGCTCTGGATCAGCTGCGACACGCCGTGAGCAGCGCCACCTGGTCGGCTCCGGCCTCGAGCAGAGCGGCAGCGCAAGCCCGCGCCGTAGCCCCCGAGGTCAGCACGTCGTCGACCAACACGACCAACCGCCCCCGGACCCGGCGCGGGCGCACCACCGCGAACGCCCCGGCGACGTTCTCGGCACGCGACCCGACTCGAGGATCGCCCTGCGGCAGGGTGGCGCGACCACGGCGCAACGCGCCGGGGAGAACCGCGAGCCCGAGAGGCCCGGCGACCGCGTTGGCCAACCACTCTGCCTGGTCGAAGCCACGTTCACGCCGACGCCGAGCATGCAAGGGCACCGGCACCAGGAGCGCCCGCCGCCAAGCACCCGATACGCGACCTGCCAACCGCTGACGCATGGCCTTGGCCAAGCACCAGCCGGCCGCCAGCTCTCCGTCGAGCTTGAATCGGCGCACCAACGCGCCGCCCGTCCCTGCGTAGAGAAACGGCGCGCAGTGCCACGCGAGGTTGGTGAGCTCGCGGTGCTCTGCGCCGCACCGCGTGCCGGGCAAGACCACCGGCTCTCCACAGCGCAGACAACCCGGGTCCGGACGCTCGCCCAGGGCAACCGCACACGGCCGACACATTCGGTCGGCACTCACACCGCAGACGGGACACGCTGGCGGCGCCAAGAGGTCCAGAATGGCAACGCCCAGCTGCTGGAGCGGTCGCCAAGTGCCGTTTCGACAGATCGCCACATCCCGAGACAACGAGCCGGCCGGATTCCGACAACAAATCCGCCGCGACACGGTAACACCGCCTGCCCGGCAACACGCCGATCAAGCCCCCTCACCGACCGGGGAGAGCGATCCGGCGCGCACGATCCGCCGCAGAGGTGGCTTTGGCTTGGTTCGGCACACCCAACGCTTGGCGCACCTGTTGCACGTAGGCTTCCACGGTCATGTCCTTGGCATGCGGGACGCCCAAGACCTCACCGATTTCCTTGGTCAACGCCATGTCGTCGGTGAACGACCAAGGCTGCTTCTGGAAGAACTCGCGCAGCAACTTCTTGAAGGCCCGACGCGAACTGTAGGCACCGATGGTGTACACGACCCCGGCGAACACGATGATGCCGAGACAACAAGCCAGGGTGAGCCACTCCTGATCCCAGCGGGCCACCACCTGCAGCAGGAAGCCGGTGGTCAGGAACAGAAAGCCCAGGATCACCTGCATGTTGTTCAGCGCCGTGTCGCGCACCTTGAACAGGCTGCGCGTGCTGACCCCCAGGGCATCTTCGATGGCTTTGCGCGGCTCGCGGAAGCGGATCGAGTTGGCCAGAAAGAACACCCCAACCACGTTGCAGGTGAGACCGACCAGGGCGAGTTCCGGGGTTTCCATGGCTGCTGAGCCCCCAGGACGCCACCACCGGCCGGCAAGCCGGCCAATGGCAGTGCGTGGGGGATCCCAGAGAGCGTAGCGACCCGCCGGCGCCCCCGCCACGCCCGCAGCGAAAACCCCGACCACGGTCCAGCGCAAGGGAGTGCGCTGGACCAACCCCCCGGGATTCCTCGCGCCGCCGCCGCCGCGCCGTCGTAGCATGGCCCGCTGCCGGAGGCTCCGGCTCCCGAATCGAAACCAATGCAACCCACTGCTGCTCTGTTCGCTGCGTTTGCTCTGATCACCCCCCTCTTGGCCCAGGATCCGGCTCCCGCCCCGGCCAAGAAGGCCGACCTCTGGCTGCAAGATTTCGCCGCTGCCAAGGCCAAGGCCAAGGCGGAGAACAAGCACTTGCTGCTGGACTTCACCGGCTCGGACTGGTGCTCGTGGTGCATCAAGCTCGACGAGGAGGTGTTCGCCAAAGAAGCCTTCCAAGGTGAGGCGCCGAAGCACTTCGTGCTGGTCAAGCTGGACTACCCGAACGACAAGTCGCTGGTCACCGAGGCCGTGCGCGCGCAGAACGAAGAGCTCCAGGGCCGCTACCAGATCGAGGGCTACCCGACCATCCTGCTGACCGATTGTGATGGCGTGGTCTACGCCCAGACCGGGTACCGGGAAGGTGGCGCCGACGACTACAACACCCACCTCGCCGAGCTGAAGGCGGTTGGGACAGCCTTCGGCAAAGCGATGGGCAAGGCCAAGGACCAGCAGGGTGCCGAGCGCGCCAAATCGCTGGCCGAGGCACTCGATGCACTCGAAGAGGCCGTGGTCTCGCAACACCACATCGCGCTGCTCGAGGAGATCAGCACGCTCGACGCCGACGGCAAGGCTGGCCTGAAGGCCAAGTACGCGGACCAGCTCAAGGCCGCGAAAGAAGCCGCCGCCGAGCGCGCCGCAATGGCCGCAGTGGCCAAGGAAGCGCGCGTGGTCCAGGAGGCGATCGACAGCCTGATGGAGGCGAAGAAGCACGACGAGGCACTGGCCAAGCTCGACACCTTCATCCAGAAGCCCGCCAACCCGACCCAGCACCAGATCGCGCTGTTCTTCAAGGGCATGGTGACCATGGAGGCGCGCAACGATCCGGCTGCCGCCGTCGAACTGCTGAAGGCCGCGCTGGCTCTGAACGCCGAGTCACCGATCGGCAAGCAGGTGGAGATGATCCTGCCGCAGCTCGAGAAGATGGCCAAGGCCAAGGCTGCCGACGGTGGCAATGACCAGAAGAAGGGCGACGAGAAGCAGGGCAAGTGATCGTTTGGCTGGGATCCGGCACCGTCACGGCTCCCAGCGGTGAGCCCCGACACGGGAGTGGGGCCCGACTTGGTCCGTGACGGCTCACCGCACCGCGCGGAAGCCCAGCAACTCGACCTCGGGCGCCAAGTATTCGTCGCGCACCGGCTCGTCGCGGCACAGGTCGGTGGTCAGGTACTTCTTGTTCGAGTCGCAGAACACGGTCACCACGGCGGCCCCTGCCCCCAACCGTTCGACGAGCTGCGCGGCGCCCAGGAAGTTGGCGCCGGAACTGATGCCCACGGCGAGCCCCAGCGTGCGCGCCAGGGCCTGCGCCATCAGGATCGCGTCGCCGTCCCAGACATCGACCACCGGATCGAGCCACGCGAGGTCGACCACCGCGGGCACGAACTCGTCCGAAATGCCCTGAATGCGGTGCGAACCGACCTTGTGGCCGGTGCGCAGCGTCGGTGAGTTCGCCGGTTCGAGCGGATGCACCGCGACCTTGGGAAACGCAGCGCGCAACGCCCGCCCGACCCCCATCACGGTCCCCCCGGTGCCCACCCCCGCGAGGAACGCCGCCGGCCGCACGCCGAACGCCTCGAGCTGCAGCAGGATCTCCGGACCAGTACCGCTGGCGTGGGCCCGCACATTGGCCTGGTTCTCGAACTGCCGCGGCAGGAACACCCCCTCGTGCTCGCGCGCGAACCGTTCGGCGAGCTGCACCGAACCGAGGAAGCCCCCTTCGGCCTTGCTCACCGGCACGATCTCCGCACCGAAACTGCGGATCAGGTCGGTGCGCTCGCGGCTCATCCAATCGGGCATGTAGATGCGCACGGGATGGCCGAGCGCAGCACCGAGTGCGGCGAACGCGATGCCGGTGTTGCCACTGGATGCCTCGACGATCGTCGCGCCGGGCTGCAGCTGCTCCTGCGCGTAGGCTTCGGCGAGGATGTGGCACGCCATGCGGTCCTTGACCGAGCCGGTCATGTTCATCGACTCGTATTTGGCGTACAGCCGCCGCTCGCGGCCACGGAACCGGTAGAGCACTTCGAGCAGTGGCGTGTTGCCGACCAACTGGCGAATCGCCGCTATGGTGCGGGACGCAGCCGGCGCGGAGGCGTGGATGGTCATGCCGGAAGTGGAGCACAACGGCCGACGGGTGGCGCCGTGCCGAAGTGCGTACCCAGGCTCTCGACCCGGGCCGGCTCAGGAGCCAGCCGTTCCGTCGGCAGGGAACACCGCAACCGTGCGTTCCGCTGCGCCAGCCCCCAGCGCTGCGTCGGTCGGTCGCAAGACCACAGCCAGCTGGTGCGGGCGCCGCGCCACGGCGCACAGCACGGTCGCCGCCGGCGCCGCAGGGCCGGCCCAGGGCAACGTCAAAACATCGACCCCTTCTTCTTCGCTCACTTGCGGCAGCGCCGTCGCGGCAGCGGCAAGGCCGGGCGCCGTCACGACCAGAACGACTGCAGCGCCGAAGTCGACCCAGTCCTGCGCCACCCGCGCAGCCTCGGGCGAGCGAACCCGGCGGCTGGGCTCACCACACCAAGCCGCAAAGGTGTGGGCCTCGGCGAAGCGCAGGCAATCCTCCGTCAACCGAGGTGCCGGCGCAGCCGCGGCAGCGCTGGGTTCGCAGACCGGCAACACCAGCCAGCGCAACACCGGCAGGCGCGCAGCGGCGGCAGTCTCCGGCCTCCCCAGCACGGTCCGGCCGTTGCCTGGTACCGCACCGAGCACCACCCCCGCCACTCCGCGCGGCACCACGCAGTAGCGGCCCGGCTGGGGGCGCGCTGCGGCGGGGTCGGCAACGCAAACCAATCGCCCCGAACCTCCGGCTGGCACAGAGGCGCCCCACTCGATGCGGCGGGCCAACCAGGGCCAGCCGAGCACCCAGTGGCGCGAGAAATCGACGTCTGGCAGGTGCGAGAGGCTGCCCGTGGCGCCCAGCCAGGCCGCGAACGCCAGCAGATCGCCACACACCACCGCAGTCGGAGCGGCCACCGGCGCGGGGACCGCCCCAACGGGAGCAGTCGCCGGAGCCTGGGCTGGGACCGAGACGGCAGCCAGCACCAACCAGGACAGCCACGCCACCGACCCGGCCAGCCGGCGGCCGGCCGCGGCGCGGCCGGCGTCAGCGCCCGGCATGCGTCGCCCCGAGATCGGCCCAGGGGCCATCCGGGTCCGCTGCCCCTGCGGGCCCCGGCTGCAAGTAGTCGCGGAAGCGGTGGATCATGCGCAGGTCGCCGCCAGTCAACCCCGCTAGGCCGGGATGCAGCTCGAGGATCGCGCGCAACACCGCCGCCTTGGTGGCGCCTGGCACCCGCGGCCACGGACTGTCCGCAGGACGGTCGTAGGCGAACACCGCCCCGTCGCCGTCCTGACGCTGCAACTTGACCCGCACTTCGGCATACGGGCGACCGCGGCGCCAGCGTTCCCCGAGGTTGGTGGTGTCGACCTCGAGCAGAGCAGGGCAGTTGGGCACCTGTGGGGCAATCTGGTCCCGCCACTCCACGGCGATGGCGGCGGCGGCCGTGACTCGCGGCTCGGCCACCGGACGCCCGTAGGTGACGGCCACCTGGTCCCCACCACCTTCCCGGTGCAACCACACCGCTGGCAAAGGGGTCTCGGCCCACGGCAGCGCCACGCCCAGCCGGTCGACCAAGCACAACGGCTCACCCGCTGCGTTGCGCACACCGAGCACGGGGCGCCGCAGCTCGAGCTGCAGCCGCATTCGATTGGGGAACACCCGCAGCAGGTTCGCGTCCCGCACCCACGGCACCGTGCGCAGACCTTCGACGAGGCGCTGCCCCGCGGCGTCGTCCAGGATCGGCAATTCGTCTCCGAGCCAAGGTGCCAAGTCCCTGGTCACGGCCAACAGCAGCGGCTGGTCCAGCCAATCCGGCTGGCCGAGGAAGCCCACTCGGTCCAACGCGACCAAAGGACTGTGCTGTGGGGCGCGCTCGAACCGCGCCGCGAGCACTGCGGCCGCTCGAGGCCCCCACAGGATGGTCGTCGCGGCGAAGGCCGACAGCACGGCCACGCGCACCACCCAGCGCAAGGCGGGGGCGAACGCAGTGCCACCATTTGCCGAGGAACGCACCAAGGGAAGGACCGAACTCGGGGGCGCCGGAAGGCCGCGCATCGCCCGGGCCGCAACCTGCAGAAACATGCCGCGCGCAGCGACCCGCCAGCGCGCGGCCCAAATTCAGTCCAAGCAGATTCAGTCGACCCTGATTCAGTCGACTCGGATCCAGCCGACTCAGTTCAGCCGCGCCACCACGGGCTTCGGCTCGGTCTTGGCGCGGTCGCGCTGCATGCCGCTGGCGGACTCACAGTCGTCGACGAAGATCTCCAGCGTGTCGAGCACGTTCTCGACCAAGTGGCGGTCGACGGTCAACTCCCGGCCGCCCTTCGCCGCTTCGAGTTCGTGCTCGAGCAGCCGGGCCAGGATCTTGAGTTGGGAGAGGTGGCGGCCGACGAACTTGCCGACGTTGACTTCGGGCTTGGTTTCCATGGTTGTTTCGGGAGGTTGCGGCCGGCGGGGCGCGCAAGGTCAAGGCACGTGGTCAGGGCTACGCGGCCAGGCGGGAGCAACCGCGCTGGCCAATCCAGGGGCCACCCGTGCGGCGCCCCCCGGCGGCACGCCGCGAACGCGCAGCGCACCCCCCGGAGCATAGCCGGTGCGCTGCCGATTCCAACGATGCCCGACTCGCGGCGCGAACCAGGCCACCTCACACTTCGTGGAGAAGATTCCACAGGCCCTGCGACGGCCTCGATCAGGGCATTCGATTCGGTGTTCCATGCACCAGCGCGCTGTGCGATGCTGGACGTGTGGCAGACCAAGGTTCCCTCCCGCCGCCCGGCGAATTCAAGGGCTACACGCTCAACGAGTTCCAGGTGCAGGCCGCGGCCGCGATCGAAGCCGGAGAGAACGTGCTGGTCGCGGCCCCCACGGGCTCGGGCAAGACGCTGGTTGCCGAGTATGCGATCGCCCGGGCCCTCCGGCTCGGCCGTCGGGCGATCTACACCAGTCCGATCAAAGCCCTCAGCAACCAGAAGTTCCGCGACTTCCGGGCCGAGGGCCAGCGCGTCGGCCTGATGACCGGCGATCTGACGCTCGACGCCGACGCGCCGCTGTTGATCATGACCACCGAGATCTTCCGCAACGCGGTGTTCGAGGATCCGGGGCGCTTCGCCGACACCGAGTGCATGGTGTTCGACGAAGTGCACTTCGTCGACGACGTCGACCGCGGCACCGTCTGGGAGGAGAGCCTGATCTTCGCTCCGCCCCACGTGCGCTTCGTCGGCCTGTCGGCAACCATCGCCAACCTGCAGGAATTCGGTGGTTGGTTGCGATCGGTGCGCGAACAGGAACTGGTGGTCATCGAGCACCAGAAGCGCCCCGTGCCCCTGTCGCACCGCCTGTTCCACCCCGACGCCGGAGTGTTCCAGCTGGCCCAGCGCAGCCGGGCCTTGGCCTTCCACGAGCGCGCGGCAGCGCGCGGCAGCCGACACGGCACGCGCATCGGCCGCCGCGAACGCGAACGGGCGCGCTGGGGCGACCGCACCGAGCGTGCGCAGAACCGCCGCATCGCCGTGGGACCACGCCCCTACCAGGTCCTGCTCGACGAAGTGCAGCAGCGCCAGTTGCTGCCGGCTCTCTACTTCTGCTTCTCGCGCAAGGAATGCGAGATCAAGGCCGAGCGCAGCATGCACCGCCGCCTGCTCGACCGCGCCGAACGCCAGCGCATGCAGGACCTCTTCGACGAGATCTGCACACGCTTCGAACTCGACCCGGCGGCCGATCCCGGCCTGCAAGGCATCCTCGGCCGCGCGTTGCAGGGCGTGGGCTTCCACCACGCCGGCATGCTGCCGATCCACAAAGAAGTGGTCGAGCGGCTGTTCACTTCGGGCCTGCTGCGGCTCCTGTTCACCACCGAGACGTTCGCACTCGGCATCAACATGCCGGCGCGCACGGTGGTGTTCGACCTGCTGCGCAAGTTCGACGGTGTGCAGATGGACTACATGAAGAGCCGCGACTACCTGCAGATGGCCGGCCGCGCCGGCCGGCAGGGCCTCGACCGCAGCGGCCTCGTGATCTCGATCCTCGAAGACGAAGACCTGCGCGAAGCGCCGTTGTCGCGCTACCACAGCGGCAAAGTCGAACCGATCACGTCCCGGTTCAACCTGTCCTATTCGACCATCCTGAACCTGTACGACCGGCTCGGCGGCAAAGGCCTGCTCGACGCCTACGACCACAGCTTCGCCGCCTACCAGGCAGCCACCGGCTCGGCGGCGACGCGAGCGAAGAAGCGGGCCGCAGCGCGGGCTGCGCTGCTGAGTCGGGTGCAGATCCTGCGCGAAGCCGGCTACCTCGACGACCGCACCCTGCTGCCGCGCGGCAAAGTGGCGCAGCGCATCAACGGCTACGAGATCCAGGCCACCGAACTGCTGTTCAGCGGCGTCCTGGAACGCATGGACCTACACCAGCTGGCGGCCACGTTCACCGCCCTGATCCACCAAGAGCGACGCCGGGCCGAACTGCACGGCCACCGCCGCGAGCCCGGTCCGCTGATGCAAGAGACCACTGCGGCAGTGCGCCGCTTCGTCGCGATCGAACTGCTGCACGGCGTGCAGACCCCGCTCAAGGAGCCGGACTGGGGCATCGCCGCGGCCGTCGACAGCTGGAGCCGCGGCGGCTCGGTCGACGACCTCGAACGCTTGGCCCACACCGACGCGGGCGACGTGGTGCGCACCCTGCGCATGGCGGTCCAGATGATGCGGCAGGTGCGCCTGCAGGTGGGCAAGGGCGAAGTGCTCGCGGCCCGGCTCGAGGAAGCCGTCGTGGCCATCAACCGCGACGTGGTCGACGCCCGCCGGCAGTTCGAACTCGGCTGAGGGTGTCCCGCGCGTCGCGCGGCCCAGCGCGTCGCGACGTTGCCATCGCGGCGACCGCCGCGCGCGATGGTCGGCATCGAGATCTGGCGGTGGCACGGCCGCGCAGGATCCGTAGACTGGGCCACGTGCATCCACCTCCTGGCACCAAGGTCGTGCTCACCGGCAAGACCGACTACGTGGCCGAAATCGCGCGCCTGTTCGCGGCCGAGGGGCTCGCCCCGCACACGGGCCCGCTCCCCGGCGGTGGCTGGGGAACGCACGCCTGGCTCGCGGTCGCGGGCCGAGACCAAGAGCGCGCCCAAGCGCTGTTCCAGGAGCATCAGGATTCCATGGTGCGCCGGGAAGGCTTGCCGGTGTGCAACACCGCAGCCGACTTCGACGCACCCGAGACCGAGTGCCCAGCGTGCCAGGCGAAGTTCGCCACCGCCGGCACCGACCGCTGCCCTTCGTGTGGCCTGCGTTTCCGGTGACACGCTGATGGCACCGCGCAGCCGCCCACACCCCCGCGAACTGCGCCGCGCAGTGGCGCCACTGCTGGCCGTTTGGCTCGTGATGGCCGGGGTGCTCGCCCCGCTCCGCGGCCAGAGCCCACCGCACGCCGTGCCGGCGCGCGGCGCCATCGTCTACACGCGCACCACGCAAGCATTCGAACTGGGCGGCCCACCGAGCAAGCTGCGCGCGGAATGGCTGGTGCCGACGCCGCCCAGCGAAGCAGGCCCCGAGTGGCGCTGCTTCGCCGCGGCTCAAAACCAGCTGCCGGCCGGCTTCGAACAACCCGGCTTCGACGACAGTGCCTGGACCCTCGGCAAGGGCACCTTCAGTCCCGAGCCCGGCAAACGACCCGGCCACCGCACGCTGTGGAACACCGCCGAACTGGCGGTCCGCACCCGGATCGATCTCGGCCAGCGCAAGCCGCGGGCGATTCTGTTCCAGATCGACCACGACGACGGTGTGCAAGTCTGGCTGAACGGCAAGAAGCTGGTCGACGACCGGGGGCACGGCACGGGGCGGCAGTTCGTGGCCTTCGGCGAAGGGGGCGAAGCGTGGCAGCGCGGTGAGAACCTGCTCGCAGCCCGCTGCACCAACATCGGCGGCTGGCAGCACTTCGATCTGGGCATGGCGCTGTTCCAGACTTTGCCACCCGGCATCCGCACGGCGGACGACCTGCAGAAGGCGCTGCGCGAGGACCGCGAAGCGGTCGAGCGAGTGCGGCGCGAGCTGTTCGGCCCGCTGCGCGCACCGGCCTTGCTGCTGGCCGGCGATCTCGATGCAGCCGGGACCGCGGTGCGCATCGCCCCCGGCGACCTCCGCGATCTGGGCCACTGGCTGGCCATGAACGTGGCCAACGGTCCGACCGGGGGCTCGATCCAGGGCGACCTTGGCCGCCTGTTCCGGCTCGGAGACCTGCAACTCAAAGGCCGCGCCGCGGCGGTCGATGCCAACGGCTGGCAAGTGCTCGACGTCACGGTCAAGAGCACGCCCGAGCCGGCTCCGCGCGACGACGGCAAACGCTTCGTCGACCGCTTCGTCAAACCGCACGTCTGGTACGGCTTCGACGGGCGGCTTTTGGTGCGCCGCCGGCTCGAGACACGCGGCAACCAGGTCCTGGTCGCCGAGTTCACCACCGAGCTGCAGGGCCGCATCCTGCGCGGCCGCGATTGGAAGGAACACGCGGCCACCCTGACCCAGCGTGAGAACTGGCAGTTCCGCGAGTTCCGGGACAACCAGGACGCGGCGTTCCGCGCCGCAGTACAAAAGGCGCTGGACCGCGGCACCGAATACTTGAAGGGGCAAGTGCAGAATCTGCGCCACGCGGACCTCGTGGCCGATGCCGAAGGTGCCGACCGCAGCTACCACAGTGGGCGACTGGCGCTGGCGCTGCTGGCCCTGGTCAAGGGCGGCGTGCCGAAGGACGACCCGGTGGTGCAGAAGGGCTACGCCGAACTGCGCCAACGCAAGCTGATCGACAGCTACTCGCTGGGCAATGCGTTGCAGGCCCTGGAGGCGCTGTATGCGCCACCGAACGAGTTCGCCGACCTCAAACAGGGTCTGATCGACCGCCCCCGCAAACGCACGCCCAGCCCGGAAGACCGGGTGCTGATGCAGAAGTGGACCGAGCAACTGCTGGCCAACGTCGACACCCGGGTCGACCCGGCGTTCGTGCTGCGCTTCAACTACACCCGCGGCGAACGCTTCGACAACTCGGTGAACCAGTACGGCCTGCTCGGCCTCTACGCCGCGTTCCAGTGCGGTCTCGAGGTGCCGGCGACCACCTTCGAGGCCGCCGCGAACCACCTGCTGGGCTGCCAGAGCCCCGGCGGCAGCAAGCTGGACCTCGACTTGGTCGATTACCGCACGTTCGCCCGGCGGCAGGCGGATCCCGAGCTGCGCAGCACCGGCTCGAAGCTGACGGCGCGCGCAGCCGGCTGGAGCTACGAAGGCCCCAAGTCGGACGGCGAGCTCACGCCGACCTGGGGCTCGATGACCTGTGCCGGCATCACCGGTCTGTCGATCTGCCAAGCGGCTCTCACCGAGTTCGGTCTCGGCAAGCGTGCACGGCTGATCGCCGACATCAGCAAGGCGCGCAGCGACGGCTTCGGCTGGCTGGCGCAGCACCTGACCGTGCGTTGCCATCCAGGCGCGATCGAGCGCCAGCAGATCTGGTACTACTACTTCCTCTACGGCTTGGAACGCGCCGCGCTGCTGTCGGGCATCGCCTTGATCCAAGACCGCGATTGGTACTTCGAAGGTGCGATGGTGCTGACCACGGTGCAGAACGACGACGGATCGTGGCCAGTCGAGCTGGTGCGCTTCGGTGACGACCGGGCCATGGACGACACGGCGATGGCGATCCTGTTCCTGAAGCAGAGCACCCTGCCGGTGCTCACCGGCAAGTGAAGCTGCGCGGCTGGCTGGTTGCCGCGCTGGTCGCCTGGTGCGCTGCCTGCCAGGGGCCAGCGCCACACCTGGCAGAGCCAAGCCAAGGCGCGGCGAGCCCGGCTCCGCCAGACACAGCACCGTGGCACGAGTTGTTCGATGGCCACTCGCTCACGGGCTTCGTGCCGACCGAGTTCGGCGGCGAAGGCGAAGTGACGGTCCGTGACGGCGCCCTGCAACTCGGCATCGGCAGTCCCCTGACCGGCGTCACCTGGACCGGCACACTGCCCGCAGAACCCTACGAACTCGAGGTGGTGGCCACGCGGGTGGCGGGCGGCGACTTCTTCTGCGGCCTCACCTTTCCCGTGGGTGCAGACCACCTGACTCTGGTGCTCGGCGGTTGGGGTGGCACGGTGTGCGGCCTTTCCAACCTCGATGGCATGGACGCGGCACACAATCCGACGCGCACCTTGCGCGCCTTCCCGACCGGACAGCCGGTCGCGGTGCGTGTCGAAGTGACCGCCGATGCCGTGCGCGCGTTGGTCGATGGACAATGCCTGTGCCAGACCACCCGCCGCGGCACGACCCTCGGGTTGCGCGCGGAGATGCTGCCGAGTCGCCCCCTTGGCATCGCCAGCTTCGCGACCGCGGCAGCGATCGGCACGCTGCGCTGGCGGCCGCTCACCAGTCCATAGACGCAGGCTTACGCCAAGCCGTAGCTCAGCAGCGCACCAGCTCGCGGGACGGAGCCAACCCTAGGCCCCACTTTGCCCCAACATCCCTGGGCTGCAGCGCGTAGACTCCTGAAGCCTCCCCGTTTCGTCCCACCCACCATGAATCGAACGTTGCTGCTCGCGCTCGCCTCCGCAGCCGTCTGCGGTGAAGCCTTTGCGCAATCGAACTCTCGCGGCCCCGGCTACGACGCGGCCCTGTCCAACATCAGCAGTCCTCGCGCCTACGGCCGGCGCGGTGCCGCCCACCCCGGGGGCGAAGTGGGACTGGCATTCCAGAACCAGCTGTGCAATCCAGGCTCGATCCCGATCGAGTGGCGGGCCCCGATGCTGGCCGACCACCCGTTCTTCAGCTTCATGGTGGCACGCCTCGACGCCACTCGCATCGTCCAGGTCTCCGACTGGTCGTACTGCAAGCACGCCTTCCTGTCGCTGAACAGTCCTTCGACGTGCGGTGGCTCCTGCGTGCAACCACCCGCGGGCGGCTCACAGCTCGGCGTGAGGTGCTCGGACATCTACAGCAACGGCAACAACGGCGACCGCAACTACCTTGGCCCGCCCGAGGAGATCGATCCTTGGCTCGGCAACTGGCGGCCCGTCGGCAGCTACTTCGATCGCGGCGACCCTGACGTCGGCGTGCCCGGGAACACCGACGGCGCGCGCAGCACCATCAACGTCGGCACCGATGCGGTGAAGAACCGGGTCACGGTGCGCGAGAACGAAGTCCTGGGTGTGCCGTCCGGCAACCTGTTCTTCCAGATCCAGGTGGTCTGCCAAGGTGAGCCGGCGAGCAACCGCGCGAACAACACGATGTCGCGGCCATTCAACCTGACGTGGAACGGCACCGCCTGGTCGGCGAACACGACCGGCCTGCCCGCCGCGACCACCGGCACGATCCTGACCCGCTGGCCAGGGGCCCAGATCGACAGCGCCGGCAACGGCAACGACGACGGCCGCTTCCTGATCGCCAGCAAGATCACGGGACCGGTCAACGGCCTCTGGCACTACGAGTATGCAGTGCTGAATCTCGACAACCACCGCGGGGGTGCCGGATTCCGCCTGCCGGTCTGCCCGACCGCTCGCGTGCAGAACCTCGGCTTCCGGGACATCGACACCAACGCGCTGAACAACTGGACCGCGACCGTGGGCAACGGCGAGATCGCCTGGACGGCACCGTCGACCAACCCGCAGAACTGGAACATGCTGTTCAACTTCTGGTTCGACAGCGATGCAGCCCCGAGCAGTGGCTCGGCCACCATCGACCAGGCGCGCATCGGCGCCGGCGCGCTGAGCTTCGCCGTGCCGACCCAGGTGCCGGGCCTGCAGCACGGTGTCTACACCGGCATCGGCTGTGGTGCGCCCGGCCTCGAGCTGCGCGCCAATGGCGTGCCGTCGGCTGGCAACACGGGCTTTGCCATCGACATGGTGGGCGCCCCGAACATGGGTGCGCTGGTGTTCTACAGCTTCGCCGGCGGCAACGTGCCGGTGGCGCCAGGCTGCACCCAGTGGCTCGACACCGGCCTGATCGGCGCGCACGGCTTCATGCTGCTGGACGGCAGCGGCAACAGCAGCATCCCGCTCGGCGTGCCCGTCGGCTTCGCACCGCTCGACCTGCACTGGCAGGCGGCGACGATCCTGCCGAGCGGCCCGCTGTTCGGCTCCTATGGCTTGAGCAACGGCCTGTTGGTGCGGCTCGCCGGCAGCACCTGCCAGTGAGTCCCTGACGCACGTCGAACGTGCGTCCAAGCGCCCCAGCCCCGCGCCAGCGGTGCTGGGGCGCGCTGGTTTTCCGGGCCCTCCGCAGCACACCAAGCGCTCCGCCTCGGGGTGCCCCACGCGTGGCACACCGGCCTGCCACCCCTCAGCGGCGACGTTCGATCTGCTCCAAGATCGCCAGGGCGGTCGGATCGCCGGGCACGTGCGCCAGCACGTCGCGCGCCAGCTCTTGCGCGCTGTCCAACTTGCCCTGCGCCAAGTGGTAGTTGGCCAGCGCGACGTCGGCCGGCGGCACACGCGCGCGGTCGAAGCGGCGGTTCTTCACCATGCGTTCGAGCTGCGCGATCGCGACCTGATGCTGCTCCAGCGACGTGCGCCCAGCCAGTTCGCGCAGCACCAGGCCGTGCACACCGAGCACGATCGGAGACGTGGCCAACGACCAGCGATCGACCCAGGCCAGCCGTTCGGCTGCCGCGGCGAACGCCGCAGGTGCCACGTCGCGGCTCTCGCGCTGCTGGCGCAGCAGAGCCCACGCCGAGCGCTCCGCCGACTCGCCCGCCCAGCGCACCACCCCGGTGTGTGCCGTGAAACACAGCCAGCCGGTGATGCCCACCAAGGCCACCTTGCCCCACCTCGTCCACACCCCACCCCGCTTCCATGCCGTGTGCTGGAAGGTCACCTCGGAGCGCCGCAGCAAGCGCCACAGGCCCAGCGCCAGCGCCGCAGTGATCGCGCCGAGGCCAGCACTCAGCAACAGCGGCACGCCTTCGCCGAACCACGCGCCGCGGAAGGCGAAGAACGCGGCGAGTCCCACCACCGCGAGCAGCAGCTCTTCGCCCCACGACACGTCGGCCCGCTGGGCGATGCGCTGCTGGCTCACCGCGAACGGCGCCACTTTGCCGAAGCCGAAGTAGAGCGCGTCCTTCGGGCACACCGACACGCAGTCCAGGCACTTCATGCAACCCGGGTCGACGACCATGCCGTGCTTCGCCACTTCTTCGTGCACGCGCACGTTGCTGGTGCAGACCTGCGTGCAGTGGCCGCAGTGTTCGCAGGCATCGGTGACGCGGATCCGGCCCGGCGCGAACCGATCGGCGAGCGCGAAGAACGCCCCGTACGGGCAGCCGTGCGTGCAGAACGCCTTGGCGCCGAGCACCCAGACGATCAGGAACCCGACCACCAACACCGACACGGGCGCCATGATCCAGCCGGGGAACGTGCGCCACAGGTCGTCGACGTAGAGATCGAGTTCCCAGCTCATCGACGGCAGTTGCGCGAGCCCGGTCCAGCGCACGATCTGCGGCCAGACGAACATGTAGCCGCCGACCAGGAACGGGCCGAACACCAGGAGCCGGGAACGCAGCGGCCGCGGCCGCAGGCCGAGTTTGCCGAGCCAGTGCGCACAGAGGTCCTGCAGCGCCACCAGGTGGCAGGCCCAACCGCAGACGAACCGGCCGACCACGAACGTGAGGGCGATCGCCCCCACGAAGAACAGGAAGCCCGCGTTCACCTTGCCCTGTTCGAGGCCCTGCATGGCCTCGCTGGGCTCGACCGGCGAGAGGGTGGAGCCCCCGGTGGCGAGCCACTGGGCGATGTGCAGGCCGATCAGAACGTGCACCAGGACCAACACCGCGGCGCGGTACTTGCCGGCGCGCGACGGGCGCACGGGCGCGCCCTTGGCGCGGTGGCGGTCGGGGCGCGGCAGCCACGCGAACGGATCCTTGGGCAGCGGTTCGGCAGAAGTCGGGTGCGGAGCGTGGGCCATGGCAGAGCGGGGCCAGGGAACCGTAGCAACAAGCCCCCCTCCCGGCACAATGCGCAGGATGCCCCGCCCGCCCCGCCGCACCCAGCGCCTGCTCGCCCTCGCCCTGGCGGCGGTGGTCCTGGTGTCGGTGCGCTGCTGGGCGAGCCCGCGGCCGCAGCCGGACTCGGCCCCGGCGCTCGCCACGGCCGGCACCCTGATGCCCATCGCCGCCCCAGTGGTGCGCTGGGACCAGCCGGGAGGCTACGACGCCTACCGCGAAGCCCCTTGGTTCGCCGCCAACGGCCAAAGCAACGGCGGCCGCCGCTACAGCACGCGCTCCTGCGGCCCCGACCTCGCAGCCCTGCAGAAACACATCCACCTGCTGGTCCTGCACTACGACGCCGCCGGCACCGCCGCGCGCTGCTTCCAGGTGCTGCACGACGAACGCCGCCTGTCCGTGCACTTCCTGCTCGACGTCGACGGCACGCTCTACCAGACCCTCGACCTGCGCGAGAAAGCCGCCCACGCCACCATCGCCAACGACGCCGCCGTCGGCGTCGAGATCGCCCATCCCGGCGCGTTCGCCCGACGCCTGGGCGCCGACATGCGCCGCTTCTACGAGCAGGACGAACACGGCTTCCGCCTGCGGTTTCCCAAGGGCCGCGTCGAGCCCGGCATCCGCACCCCGAACTTCGTCGGCCGCCCCGACCGCCCCGAACCGATCGCCGGCACGATCCACGGCCAGCTCTACCACCAGTTCGACTTCACACCTCAGCAGTACCGGAGCCTCGCCGCGCTGTGCGCCGCGTTGTCGCAGGCACTGCCGCGCATCCGCCTCGAAGCGCCGCGCGACCCCAAGGGGGCCGTGACCACCACCGCACTGAGCGAAGCGGAGTTGCGCCGGTTCGACGGCATCGTCGGCCACTACCACGTGCAAGCCAACAAGCAGGACCCCGGCCCCGCCTTGCAGTGGGATCGCCTGCTGCGCGAAGCCCGCAACCTCGCCCGAACCCGCCCATGACCGCACCGAACCAGACATGGATCCTGCGCCCGATCCGCCCCAGTGACGATGCAGCGGTCGCCGCCACCATCCGCGCAGTGATGACCGAACACGGCTGCAGCGGTGCGGGCTTCGCCATCCACGACGCGGAAGTCGACGCCATGAGCGCCAACTACCCGGGCACCGACGCGCGTTACTTCGTCGTGGTGCGCGGCGACACCGTGCTCGGCGGGGCTGGCTTTGCGCGCCTCTGCGGCACCGACGTGGCACAGGCCACTTGCGAACTGCGCAAGATGTACTTCCGGCCCGCCGCGCGCGGGCTCGGCCTCGGGCACGCGCTCCTGGATCTGCTGCTGGACGAAATGCGCGCAGCCGGCTACCGGCGCTGTTACCTGGAGACCACCTCCTGGATGCAGGCCGCCCAGCATCTCTACCAGGCCCACGGCTTCCTGCCGCTGCCGAGGCCAGAGGGTGCCACCGGCCACCACGGCTGCGATGCGTTCTTCGCCCGCGCCTTGTAGGACCCGGACTTCAGGGGTTTCCGTGCCAGTCCGGGTTCCGCCCGCGGTGCGGTAGCCGCCACGGCAGCGACGACTAGAGCAGAATGGACCCCGGCCGCACGGCCACCACCGTGCGCCGCCTCAGCCTCCCGGTCCGGGCAGCCGATACCCCCCGTTGGCCCGACGACCGGCCGGCCAGGGCGCCGTGCCGCGGGCACTTCGCCATGGACTACTTCGCATACGGTGCGTTCGCTGGCCACCCGGGTTGGGCCACGGCAGGGGCCGTGCTGCTGGTGCTGTTCGCCGCCCACTTCGGCGCGCCGCTGTGGCTGCACACGCTGCTGCTCGCGACCCTGGGCCACGCCACCGGCGCGCCCTGGTGGCTGTGGCTGTTGGTGGGCCTGCCACTGGTGCTGCTGCAGTGGGTGCCGCTGCGCCGCCGCTGGCTCAGCACGCCGATCCTGCAGTTCCTGCGCCGCAGCGGCTTCCTGCCGCAGATCAGCGACACCGAACGCGTGGCGATCGCGGCGGGCTCGGTGTGGCTCGACGGCGAACTGTTCTCCGGCCACCCGGACCTGCACGCACTGGCCCAGGCGGCCTACCCGGACCTGGACGAGCGCGAACGCGCCTTCTTGCAGGGCCCGGTCGAACGCGTGTGCGCGATGACCGACGACTGGCAAGTCCACCAGGAGCGCGACCTGCCGCGTGCGGTGTGGGACTACCTGGCCGCCGAACGCTTCTTCGGCCTCACCATTGCGCCGCGCTATGGCGGCCTCGGCTTCTCGCCGTCGGCGAACAGCGCCGTGGTGCAGAAGCTGGCGTCGCGCTCGCTGCCGTTGGCGATCACCGTGATGGTGCCGAACTCGCTCGGCCCGGCCGAGCTGCTCGGCCACTACGGCACCGAAGCGCAGAAGCAGCGCTGGCTGCCGGGGCTGGCGAGCGGCCGCGAACTGCCGTGCTTCGCCCTGACCGAACCCGGAGCCGGCAGCGACGCCGGGTCGATCCAGGCCCGCGGCGTCGTGTTCCGCGGCGACGACGGGCGCTTGTACCTGCGCCTCGACTGGCAGAAGCGCTACATCACGTTGGCCGCCGTGGCGACCGTGCTGGGGCTGGCGTGCCAGGTGCACGACCCCGAGAACCTGCTCGGCAAGGGCCCGTTCCCCGGCATCACCTGCGTACTGGTGCCGGCCGACACCGCAGGCGTTCGGCGCGGCCGCCGCCACGACCCGATGGGCGTGCCGTTCTACAACTGCCCGATCGAAGGCCACGGCGTGGTGGTGCCACTCGAAGACGCCGTGATCGGCGGCACCGCGGGCATCGGCCAGGGCTGGCGCATGCTGATGGAGTGCTTGGCGGCGGGCCGCGGCATCTCGCTGCCGGCCACCGCCACCGGCGGGGCCCAGCTCGCCGCACGCACGGTGGGCGCCTACGCGGCAGTGCGCCAGCAGTTCGGCCTCGCCATCGGCCGCTTCGAAGGTGTCGAGGAGCCGCTGGCGCGCATCGCCGGGCACACCTACCTGCTGGAAGCCTGCCGGCGCTACGTCAACGGCGCACTCGACCAGGGCCAGCAGCCGGCAGTGGTCACCGCGATCGCCAAGTACCACAGCACCGAACTGTGGCGGGCGGTGGTGAACGACGCGATGGACGTGTTGGGCGGGGCCGGCATCTCGCGCGGCCCGCGCAACCTGCTGGCGAGCGGCTACATCGGCACGCCGATCTGCATCACCGTGGAGGGCGCGAACATCCTGACCCGCACGCTGATGATCTTCGGCCAGGGTGCGATCCGCTGCCACCCCTACGCCTACCGCGAGCTCGACGCGCTGGCCAAGGGGGACGCGGTGCAGTTCGACGCGGCGTTCTGGCCGCACCTGGGCCACGTGCTGCGGGTCGCCTGCCGCACCCTGTTGCTCGGCCTGTCCGGCGGGCGACTGTGCCTGGCCCCGGTGCGCGGCGCGGCCAAGGGCTACTGGCGGCGGCTGTCCTTCGCCTCGGCCGAGTTCGCGCTCGCCGCGGACCTGGCGATGGGGGCTTTGGGCGGCGAACTGAAGCGCAAGGAGGCCCTGACCGGCCGCTTCGCCGACTGGTTCTCGTGGCAGTTCCTGCTCAGTGCCGCGCTGCGCCGCTTCGAAGCCGAAGGCCGGCGCCGCGAGGACTTGCCGCTGCTGCAGTGGGTCGCCGAACAGGCGTTCGCCCGCATGCAAACGGCCCGCAGCGGCATCTACCAGAACCTGCGGTTGCCCGGCCTGGGCCACGTGCTGCGCTGGACCCTGGGCCTGTGGGCGAAGCTGCGCCCGTTCGGCAGCGGGCCGAGCGATTCGGTCGGCCAGCGCTGCGCCCGACTCCTGCAACAGCCAGGCGCCCAACGCGACCGGTTGACCGGGCGCATCTTCGTACCCGACGACCCGCAGCAGGCCCTGGGCCGGCTCGAACGTGCCCTGCAGCTCTGCACCGACGCCGAGCCGATCCACAAACAGCTCAAGGACGCGATCAAGAAGGGGCGCCTGCCCAAAGCCCGCCCCGAGCAGGTGCTCGACCAGGCGGTCGCCGCCGGCCTCTTGTCCGAACCCGAACGGCGGCTGGTGCAGGCCGCCGAGGCGGCTCGCAGCGATGCCATCGCCGTCGACAGCTTCACGCTGGCGGAGTACCTGGGGCAGCGGCCGGCTGCGGCATTCCCCGAGCAAGCAGGTGCGGCCAGCGCACCGGCCGGCTAGCCTGCGGCGTGTGTCCGCCGGCATTCTCGTCTACCAACAGATCCGCGCCCTGATCGACAGCGGCGCCATCACTTCGACCCCCGCGATCGCGCCGAGCCAGATCCAGCCCAGTTCGCTGGATCTGCGTCTGGCGTCACGGGGCTACCGGGTGCGTTCGGGGTTTCTGCCCGAGAACGTGCGCGTCGCCGACCGGCTCGAGGAGATGACGCTCTACACCTTCGACCTCGGCGACTGCGCCGTCCTGGAGAAGGGGCACTGCTACATCGTGCCGCTGCTGGAGCGCATCGCCGCACCGCTGCCGCACCTGATCCGCGCCAATCCGAAGTCGTCGACCGGCCGACTCGACCTGTTCACCCGCCTGCTCGCCGACCGCTGCGGCCGCTTCGAGCAGGTGCCACCGGGCTACACCGGCCCGCTGTACCTCGAGATCGTGCCGCGCAGCTTTCCGATCAAGGTCCGCGCCGGGCTGTCGCTGTGCCAGATCCGCTTCGCCGACGGCCCGGCATCGCTCTCCGACGCCGAACTGCGCGCCGAACACCAGAACGGCGGCCTGTTGTTCGACGACCACGGCCAGCCGCTGCCGCTCGAACGGCTGCGCATCGACAACGGCCTGATGATGGGCGTGGCCCTGCGACGCGACCGCGACCTGCAAGGGCCGGTCGGCCACGTGGCACGCCGCTACACCGGGGTCGTCGACATGGCTTTGGAAGCCGGCCACGACGCCGCGGCCTACTTCGATCCGCTGCCCGAACCGCCGGGCGGCCGGTTCATCGTCGAGCCCGAGGAGTTCTACATCTTCGCCAGCAAGGAACGCATCCGGGTGCCGCGCCACCTCGCCGCCGAGATGGTCGCTTACGACGTCGGCATCGGCGAACTGCGCACCAACTACGCGGGCTTCTTCGACAACGGCTTCGGCGGCAGCCAAGGCACCCGCGCGGTGCTCGAAGTGCGCCCGCACGACGTGCCGTTCCTGTTGGAGGACGGCCAGGTGTTCTTCAAGCTCGAGTTCTTCCGCACCCAGGAACTGCCCGAAGTGGTCTACGGCGACCGGCGCCTCAGTTCGCACTACCAGGGGCAGGCACTCAAACTCAGCAAACACTTCCGGCCATGATCTTCGGCGCCGCCGCAGCCGACGACCACGCCGCCGTGCAGTGCGACGACCTCGCCTCGGCGCTCGACGCCGGCCTGCCCCTCCCGTCGCTCGGCGGCGATCCGCGGGCCGGCGATCAGGTGGTCGCCAACATCCTGCAGCGCCGTGGCGTGACCCTGGCTGCCTTCGAGGCTGCGGCACTGGCCGCTGGCTGGCGCGCGGGCCGCGCCCCCGTGTTGCTGCGCGGCACGGCGGAACGCCGGCGCCAGCGCGCGGCACTGCGCCGCAAGATCTGGTCGAGCCTGCGCTACCCAGTGATGCTGTTGGCACTGACCACGATGGCCAGCGCCATCGTCGGCCCGATCCTCGGCGCGACCTGGATGCCGCTGCTGTTCGCCGGTGGCGTGGCGGCGCTCGCCGCGGTGGTCGCATTCGGCTACCGGGCCCTGCGCCGCGGCGGCCCAAGCGTGCAACGCCTGCCGGTGATCGGCGAACTCATCACCTGCACCGCCGAGGTCCCCTACCTCGAGGCGATGCACGCCCTCTATGCTTCGGGGGTACCGATCGCCGCAGCCCACACCACGGCCACCGCCGCAGTGCCGACCGCCGACCTGGCCGCGCGCTTGCAGATCGCGGCGCGCACCCTGGCCGCCGGCCAGCGGTTCCACGAAGCACTCGACGGAGCTCTGGCCCTGCACACCGAAACTCGCCAACTGCTGGCCACCGGCGAGCACACTGGCCAGCTCGAGGACGCGTTGCAGCGGGCGCTACGGCGCCGCCGCGAGCAGATGGCGCGCCATGCCGAGACCCTGGCACGCTGGTTTGGCGTCGCCATGTATGCGTTCGCAGCCATCGCCGTGATGGCCTACGTGCAGTTCGTCTACAGTACCATCTTCGTGAAGCTGATGGGCGGCGGCCGCTGAGGTCGCGGCCCGCGCCGCCGCCAGCGGCCCGCCGAGAAACCTGCCAACTCGGCAACGCTCGAGTTGCCTTCCGGGCAGTGACCAGGAGGCTGGCATGAGCTACAACATTCTCATGCGACTCGGCCTGTCCCAATCCCTGCGCACCGAACAGCGACTCATGCAGTCGCCGCAGATGATCCAGGCGATGCAGGTGCTGCAGTTGCCCCTGGTCGAGTTGAAGGAGCAAGTCGAGCAAGAACTCCAGGAGAACGTGTTCCTCGAACGCAAGGACGAGGGCGACGGCGGTGGCGAAGCCAGCAGCGGCGCGGACGGCGAGGCCCGCGACGACGGGCGCGACTACGCGCAGGAATACGCCGACGAACGCGGGACCTCGGCCCCGGTCGAGGACAAGCTGCAGCGCGAGTTCGCCGCCGAGATCGAGCAGCTCGAGGCGCGCGCCGACCCCGGCTTCCGCCTGCGCAACCCGCTGCTCGGCGGCGAGGAGGAGGACAAGAAGCTCGAAGCGCTCAACAACACGCCCGGGCGCGCCACTTCCCTGGCCGAGTACCTGATGACCCAGGTGCGCACGCAGGAACGCAACCCCGAGCTGATTGCCGTGGTCGAGCACATCGTCTACTCGCTCGACGAAGACGGCCGCCTCGCCGACACCGCCGAGCAGGTCGCCCAGCAACTCCTGGTGCCGCTGCCGCTGGCCGAGGAAGCGATTGCCGTGGTGCGCGACCTCGAGCCGATCGGCGTCGGCGCCCGCGATCTCCGCGACTGCCTCTTGATGCAGCTCGCGCACCTGTCGTTCGTGCGGCCGCTGACCCGCACCCTGGTGGAACGCCACCTCGACGATCTGGCGATGAACCGACTGCCGAAGATCGCCAAGGAAACCGGCGCTTCGGTCGACGACATCAAGGAGAGCTGGGAGTTCCTGCGCAGCCACTGCAATCCGCATCCAGGCTCCGAGTTCGGCGCCCCGGCCGCCGCGGGCGTGACGCCCGACGTGGTGGTCGAGGAAGTCGACGGCAAGTTCGAGGTCAAGTCCCAGCGCGGTTCCCTGCCCGAGCTGTCGATCTCGCCCGTCTACCGCAACCTGCTGCAGGAAGCCAAGAACGACCCGAAGGTCTACGAGTACCTGCGGCGCAAGATCGAAGCCGCGAAGTGGTTCATCGAGGCCGTGCACCAGCGGCAGAACACCGTCGAGCGCATCGCCACCGAGATCGTGCGGCGTCAGGAGGGTTTCCTGCGCCACGGCGTGCAGCACTTGAAGCCGATGAAGATGCAGGACATCGCCGACGCCGTGCACGTGCACATCTCCACCGTGTCGCGAGCCGCCTCCGGCAAGTTCATCCAGACGCCGCAGGGCGTGTTCGACATGAAGCGCTTCTTCAGCAGCGGCACCATGTCCGACGCCGGCGACATGGTCAGCCAGCAAGCGGTGAAGGACACGCTGAAGCAGATCGTCGACGGCGAAGACAAAGACAACCCGCTGTCCGACGACCAGTTGGTCGAAGAACTCGGCAAGCGCGGGGTGCATTTGGCCCGGCGCACGGTGACCAAGTACCGCAAAGCCTTGGGCATCGATTCGAGCACGCGGCGCCGGCAGTTCTGAGTTGCCCGTCCGCGGTTGCGGGCGGCACTGCTCACGATCACTCGGGAGTCGCAGCAGAGCGGGCAAACGGCTGCGAACGAGCGTTCCATCCCGCCCGCTGCGGCATCACTTCGTCAGCCAGCCGTCCTAGGTCGCCGTCCCATTCCCGCGAATCTGGACGCAGACATGGAGTCTGGATAGGCTACTTCCAGCTGGCGATTGGCATGGGGCGGCCCATGTTCGCGATGACACTCCACAAGGCAAGACCAGAGACGATTCCCATGCGCTCGACTTCCGCTTTCTCGTTCTTCGTCTTCAGCACAGTGGTTGGTGCCCAGGGGGCGCCTCTTGCGCCAACGGGCAGCATCACCATTGACGCTTCGGCGACCATGGGACAACTGGCGTATTCGAGAATCGACATTCCCGCGGGAGTGACGGTCACCTTCAGCGGCAGCCACCCGATCCAGATCCGCTGCACTGGCAGTGCGAACATCGTCGGGGAGATCAGCGTGGCAGCCAATGGAGCCCGCTCGGGTCCTGGGGCGGTATCCACTGGCTCCGGAAGTTCAGGAGTCCTGTACACCAGCTTCCTGTGTGGCGGTTCTTCTCAGGCGGCAAGCTCTGGAAGGCACGCTGGGGTTTATGGATCCACCTTCCCATTCAGCCTGGAGGGCGGCAGCCCCGGCGGACACTGCTTCGTCTATGGCCAAGGGGATCCATTTACGCCATGCACTTTCCTCTACGCCTACTTCGGGGGGGGCGGAGGCGGCACCTTGGTGCTGGACGCGGACGGGGTCATCGACGTGTCGGGTACCGTGAACGCCAACGGAGGAGCGGGTTCCTTCTATTCGGGAAGTGGCTCGGGTGGCTCGATCCTGTTGCGTGGGCGATCGGGATTGATCGTGCGCGGCACTGTCCAGGCCAGGCCGGGGTTCGCTTGGCCTGGCAGCCCGCCAGGGCCGGAGCACGGCTACATCCGTCTCGATGCTTATGGTCAAGTACCCGTCGTTCTCGGAGTCTTGGACCCACCAGCACACGTCATGCGACTCCCGCTTCTGGTCGAGCAGGAAGAGCCGAGGCTCGGCATGCCCTGGCGGCTCCAAGTAGCCGCGCCTGCGGGCGACGGGGTGTTCCTGGCCGCCGCATTCCAGCCTGGGAGTTTCACCGGACCCTATGGCCAGGTTGGCATCGACCTCTACAACGCGATCACGTTTGCCTTCCTGACCATGCCGGTGGGAACCCACGACCCGATCGCGACCTTCCAAATGACGATGCCGGCCAACACCGCGTTCGCCGGCGTGCAGATCTGGACCGCAGGGCTGGACTACTTCACTGCCCAGCAGCCGAGGTACACCAACACGGTGTTTTCCGTGCTCAGGTGACTTGGGCAGCCAGCGGCTCAATCATGGGCGAATCCCTGCTTCCGCCGTGGCCATGCCCCCGGCTCGAAGAGTCGGACATCGTCACGCTACGAGTCGCGCCGCGAGCAGAGGTGAGCCCCGGAGCATTGGGCCAAGCCGGCGGTTACATTCCCGGCGCCCGATGAACCCGAGCCCCGACTTCACCCAACTCCCCTACGGCTTCGACGAGTTCGCACCGACCACGCTGTCCGCTTGGCAGAAGGCGGCTGGTGCGACCAACCCGTGGCTCGCGCCGGAGGGCATCGCCCACCGCATGGCGCACACCGCAGCCGACGCCCAGGTGCCGCACCTGGGCGGCTTGCCGGGCGTGCCGCCCTACCTGGGCGGCCCCTACGCGACCATGTTCGCGCAGAAGCCGTGGACCATCCGCCAGTACGCCGGCTTCTCCACCGCGGAAGCCTCGAACGCTTTCTATCGCAAAGCTCTTGCCGCAGGCCAGCAAGGCCTCAGCGTCGCCTTCGACCTCGCCACCCACCGCGGCTACGACAGCGACCACCCGCGGGTCACCGGCGACGTCGGCATGGCCGGCGTGGCGATCGACTCGATCGCCGACATGCGCATCCTGTTCGCCGGCATCCCGCTCGACAAAGTGTCCGTGTCGATGACCATGAACGGCGCCGTGCTGCCGATCCTGGCGCTCTACATCGCCGTGGCAGCCGAGCAAGGTGTGCGGCCGGAACAACTGTCGGGGACCATCCAGAACGACATCCTGAAGGAGTTCATGGTCCGCAACACCTACATCTACCCGCCGGGGCCGAGCATGCGCATCGTGCGCGACGTGTTCGCCTTCTGCGGCGCCAGGATGCCGAAGTTCAACTCGATCTCGGTGAGCGGTTACCACATCCACGAAGCCGGCGCGACGGCCGACCTCGAACTGGCCTACACCCTGGCCGACGGCCTCGAGTACCTGCGCACCGGCATCGCGGCCGGCCTCGACGTGGACAAACTCGCCGGCCGCATGTCGTTCTTCTTCGCGATCGGCATGAACTTCTTCACCGAGGTGTGCAAGCTGCGCGCGGCACGCCTGCTCTGGAGCAAGATCGTGAAGGCGTTCGGCGCCAAGGACCCGAAGTCGCTGGCCCTGCGTACCCACTGCCAGACCTCCGGCTGGAGCCTGCAGGCCCAGGATCCGTACAACAACGTGGTGCGCACCTGCCTCGAAGCACTCGCCGCGGTGCTCGGCGGCACCCAGTCGTTGCACACCAATGCCCTCGACGAAGCCATCGCGCTGCCGACCGAGTTCTCCGCGCGCATCGCGCGCAACACGCAGTTGATCCTGCAGGAAGAGAGCCACATCGCCCACGTCGCCGATCCTCTGGCCGGCTCGCACTACGTCGAGTGGCTCACGGACCAGTTGGCCCGCAAGGCCTGGACGCTGCTGCAAGAAGTCGAAGCGCTCGGTGGCATGACCAAGGCCATCGAAGCCGGCCTGCCGAAGCTGCGCATCGAAGAGGCCGCGGCGCGTCGCCAAGCGGCGATCGACGCCGGCCACGAAGTGATCGTCGGCGTCAACAAGTACCAACCGACCAGCCAGGAACCGCTGCCGATCCTGTCGATCGACAACGCCGAAGTGCTGGCCACGCAGCGCCGACGCTTGGCCGAGCTGAAAGCCGGCCGCGACGCGGCCGCCGTGCAGCGCGCGCTCGCGGCCTTGACCGAGGCCGCCCGTGGCAACGCCAATCTGCTCGAACTCAGCGTGGCGGCGGTGCAGGTCGGCGCCACGGTCGGCGAGGTGTCCGCGGCGCTCGAAGTGGTGTTCGGTCGCCACCAGGCGGCGCCGCGCACCGTCGCCGGCGTGTATGCTGCAGCGGCGAAGTCGATGGACGCGATCGCCACCGTGCAGCAGCGCAGCCAAGAGTTCTTGGCGCGGACTGGCCGCCGACCACGCATCCTGGTGGCGAAGATGGGGCAAGACGGCCACGACCGCGGCGCACGCGTGGTCGCCAGCGCGTTCGCCGACCTCGGCTTCGACGTCGACATCGGCCCGTTGTTCCAGACCCCCGAAGAAGTGGCACAGCAGGCCGTCGACAACGACGTGCACGTCTGCGGTGTCAGCACGCTGGCCGGCGGCCACAAGCAGCTGGTGCCGGACCTGATCGCGGCCCTGCGCCGCCTGGGCCGCCCCGACATCCTGGTGGTGGCCGGCGGGGTGATCCCCGAGCCCGACTGGCCGGCACTCCACCGAGCGGGCGTGGCGCAGGTGTTCGGCCCTGGCACCGTGATCCCCAAAGCGGCGTTGGCCCTGCTCGACCGGCTCGAAGGAGCGCCGGCGGACGGCTCCCGGTGAACGCGCCCCGCGAACTCGCCGCGGCGGTTCTGGCCGGCGATCGGTTGGCGCTGGCCCGCGCCATCACCTTGGTCGAGAGCCGCCGCGCTGCCGACCGGCCTGCAGCGGAGGCACTGCTGGCCGACCTGCTGCCCCACACCGGCCGCAGCATCCGCATCGGCATCACCGGCGCGCCCGGCGTCGGCAAGAGCACCCTGATCGAACGACTCGGCCTCGACCTGTGTGCAAAGGGCCACCGCACCGCCGTGTTCGCCGTGGACCCGAGCTCCATGCGCAGCGGCGGCAGCATCCTCGGCGACAAAACCCGCATGGTGGAGCTCAGCCGGCACCCGCAGGCGTTCGTGCGCCCGCAGCCTGGCGGTGACACGCTGGGCGGAGTGGCCGCGCACACGCGCGAAGCGCTGCTGGTCGGCGAAGCGGCCGGCTTCGACGTGGTGCTGGTCGAAACCATCGGTACCGGGCAGTCCGAAACCGCGGTACACGGCATGGTCGATGCCTTCCTGCTGCTGCTGTCGCCGGCCGCCGGCGACGAGCTGCAGGGCATCAAACGCGGGGTGATGGAACTCGCCGACCTGGTGCTGGTGCACAAAGCCGATGGCGAGCTGGCCACCGAGGCGCAGCGCGCCGCCGAACAGTGCCGGATGGGCCTGCACATCCTGCACGGAGCCGGCAGCCAGGTGCCACCGGTGCTGGTCGCGTCGTCGCGCACCGGCATGGGCATCTCAGAACTGTGGACCGCCCTGCGCGCCTGGATCGAGAACGAACGTGCCTCCGGCCGCTTCGCGGCGCGCCGCAGCGGCCAGCAGGTCGCCTGGCTCGAGAGTGCCCTGCGCGAGCAGCTGGTCGCGGCATTCTTCGCCACCGCAGGCCATGCCGCGGCGCTGGCCGAAGCCCGCGCCGAGGTGCAGCAGGGTCGCCTGCTGCCGAGCGCGGCCGCCCGGCAATTGGTCGCCCGCACCTTCGTCGCCCCCACCACCACACCATGAGTGCCTCGCTGCTGCGCTTCGCCACGGCGGCCGACTTCGCAGCCATTGCCGCGATCACCAACCACTACATCGGCAACACCGCGATCCACTTCGGCTACGAAGCGGTGACGCCCGGCGAACTGCAAGACCTCTGGCGCCAGCACCACGATCTGTATCCCTGGCTGGTGGCCGAGGTCGAGGGCAACGTGGTCGGCTACGCCAAGGCGGGCGTCTACCGCACCCGGGCGGCCTACCGCTGGAGCACGGAAACCGGCATCTACCTGGCCCCCGAGCGACTGGGCCGCGGCCATGGGCGACCGCTCTACGAACGCCTGCTGGCGGTGCTCACCGAACAAGGCTTCCACGCCGCCATCGGCGTCATCACCTTGCCCAACCACGCCTCCGTGGCCCTGCACGAACGCCTCGGCTTCCAGCCTTGCGGGGTGGTGCGCCAAGCCGGCTTCAAGTTCGACGCTTGGCACGACATCGGGACTTGGCAGAAGCTGCTGCAGGCGCCGGGAACTCCGGCTCGCAGTCTGCGCGCCCCGGCGATGGTCGTCCGGGAAGCCTGACGCTGGCCCAGAGCCGCCGATGGCAGGGGCGCCACGCCCCCGGCTCACGTCCGGCGCCTACCGCTGCCGATCCAGGGGGCTCAGCACGCCCGGTGGCCGACCGGGGAACCCGCGATGAAGATCCAGACCCGCCTCGTCTCCGTCCTGCTCGCCTGCGGCCTCCTGCCCATGCTCGGCGTGGGGGTCGCCAGCTACCAGATCGCCCGGTCCGGCAACGCTGCGATCCTGGACGCCGCCAACCGCGAGATCGAGACCCGCGCACGGGACCAGTTGTATGCCGTGACGGCGGCCCGCAAGGCCGACATCGAGCACTACTTCCAGAACGTCCAAGCCCACGTCGGCAGCCAGGCCGAGAATCGCTCGATCCTCGAGGGCCTGCAGCAACTCGCCGCGGCCATGCCCAAGCTCGCCGAAGGTGCCGACACCGACGGGCAGCGCCGCGAACTCGCCCAGTACTACCGTGGGCCGTTCCAGCAGGAGTTCACCCGGCAGAACGGCCGACCCGGCACCCCCGACGGCCTGCTGGCCCGGCTCGATGCCCCGGCGGTGGCGGCGCAACTGCTCTACCTGCAGCGCAATCCGCACCCGCTCGGCAAGAAGAACGAGCTGACCACCAGCAACGATGGCTCGGAGTACTCCCGCATCCACGCGGTGACCCACCCCGAACTGGCCGCGATCCAGCGCAGCTTCGGCTACTACGATCTGTTCCTGATCGACACCAGCGGACGCATCGTCTACTCGGTGTTCAAGGAGACGGACTTCGCGACTTCGCTGGCCGACGGACCGTTCGCCGACAGCAGCCTGGCCAACCTGTGGCGCAAACTCGCCACCGCTCCAGACCACACCACGATGTTCGCCGACTTCCAGCGCTACGGACCGAGTTACGACGGCCCAGCCGCGTTCCTCGGCGCGCCGCTGTTCGACGGCGACCGACGCGTCGGCTCCCTGGTCGTGCAGCTGCCGATCGACCGCATCAATGCCGTGGCCACGGCCACCGAAGGCATGGGCAAGACCGGCGAAGTGCTGCTGGTCGGCAGCGACCGCCTGATGCGCTCCGATTCGCGGCACAACCCCACCACCCACAGCGTCGCAGCGTCGTTCCGCGACCCACAGCGCGGCTCGTTCGACACCCCGCAGGTGCGCGACGCCCTGGCCGGCAAGAGCGGTGATGGGGTGATCCGCGACGTGGATGGCGCGGAAGAGGTCACGCACTGGACCCAGGTCCAGGTGCTCGGCACCCAATGGGCGATGCTCGCCAAGTTCGAGACGGCCGAGATCCTGTCGGGCGTGCAGGAGATGGCGAAGATCGGCGACAGCACGGCCACGGGCATGTGGCAGTGGACCCTCGGCCTGGTGCTGGGCTGCGGCACCGTGCTCGCGGTGCTGAGCTGGCTGCTGGCGCGGCAACTGGTGCAGCCGATCCGCAGCTCGGTGCTGGCCTTGAAGGACATTGCCGCCGGCGAAGGCGACCTGCGCGCCCGTCTCGACGAGCAACGCCGCGACGAGCTGGGCGAACTCGGCCACTGGTTCAACAGCTTCCTGGCCAAGCTCCAGGAAACCGTGCGGCACATCGGCCAGCAGGCCAACGAAGTCGGCTCGGCAGCCACGCAACTCACCGCCACCGCCCAGTCGTTGGCCAGCGGTGCCGAGCGCTCGCGCACCCAGACCTCCCAGGTCGCCGCCGCGTCCGAAGAGATGGCGGCCAACATGGCCTCGGTGAGCCGTTCGTCGGAGACCATGGGCGGCACGTTCCGCACCGTCGCCGCAGCGGTCGAGGAGATGACCGCCAGCATCGCCGAGGTCGCCAAGTCGGCGAACGACGCCGCCGCGGTCGCAGGCACGGCGGCCGCCCTGACCCGCGCCAGCAACGACAAGGTCAGCGCCCTCGGCGCCGCCGCCGACGAGATCGGCCGGGTGATCGAAACCATCCAGGACATCGCCGAGCAGACCAACCTGCTGGCCCTGAACGCCACCATCGAAGCCGCGCGCGCCGGCGAAGCCGGCAAGGGCTTCTCGGTGGTCGCAAACGAGGTCAAGGACCTCGCCCGGCAGACCGCCGAAGCCACCCAGGACATCCGGGCCCGCATCGAACGCATCCAAGGCAGCACCGCGGAATCGGTGCAGGCCATCGCGGAAATCGACCAGGTGATCGCCAAGGTCAACCAGAGCAGCCAGCTGATCGCCACCGCGGTCGCGGAGCAGCGCGCCGCCACCCAGGAGATCTCCTCCAACTTGGCGCAGAGCGTGAAGGCCGTCGAAACGGTGGCCACCAACGTGCGCGAGGGCGGCACGGCGAGCCAGGAGATCAGCAGCGCCATCGCCGAAGTCGACCGCCAAGCGCAGGCGGCTGCGGCCGGCGCCGAGCAGACGTCGATGGCAGGCAAGTCGCTGGCGGAGCTGGCGAGCGGTCTGCAACAGGTGGTCGGCCGGTTCAAAGTCTGAGTCCCGGTCCCGGAGCGGGTGGCCCACCCACGCGGCGGGCGACCCTTGCGCAGGGATCTTGACGCCGAGCGGCCAACCGCTAAACTGTTCGCCCCGTTCGGGTCTGACCCGGACCGTGTTCCTCGATAGCTCAGTCGGTAGAGCAGGTGACTGTTAATCACCGGGTCGTAGGTTCAAGTCCTACTCGAGGAGCCATTTTTTTCTGCCTGGAGGCAGCTCGCCTAGAGGGAAGCTCCCCAGGTTGGTCCGTAGCTCGGCTTCGTGGGATGGGAGTTCTTGCGCTGGGGCGCTTCAGGTAGTGGGCCGCTTCAGGTAGTGGGCTTCTTCAGGTAGGCTGATCGCCTCGAAGCCGCCGCTCGGGCGAGCCGCCGCTCGAAATGCCGGGCCTGCCGATGCCTCGCCAAATCCTCCTGCTCGCGCCGCTCCTGCTGGCGGCCTGCTACGCGACCCCAGAGCGCGACGACCCCCGCGTGGCGGCCACCCTGCAGCGCCTCTTGGCCGCAGACCTGTCCCATTCGGGATTCGCCACGCGCGCAGCGGGCGTCGAACGCGCCCAGGCCGGCCTCCGGTCGGAACTCGGCCGCTTGGATCGCTGGTCGGAAAGCCCGGAGCGGCTCGCCCGGAGCCAGCACACCGCCGAGACGGCGCCGCAACGCCTGCGTGAGCTTGCCGCCGCTGAAGGAGAGCGCTTGGGCCGCCTGCCGCAAGCAGCCCAAGCACTCCTGCCTGGCCCCGAAGCGGCCACATCGAACCTGGCCCAGGGTCTGGACACCGTCCCAGAAGCCCTGCGCCTCGACCGACCGCCCCTGGACGAACCCAGCGACCGCGCCCACCGCACCGATCCAAGGGATGTGCGTCCGGAAGCCACTCTCTGGCAGCGCATCTGGCGGCGGCTGCCATTCTGACCGCTGGCTGGCGCGTGTTCTGACCTGAAGAAGTTCTGCTCTGCCGGCGTCCGGACCCGCTGGCATTCGGCCCCCCAGCAGGTCTGCGCCGCGGCAACGCCACGGCCTCGCCGCGCCCACGCGGAGTTGTCGCATTTCCCCCAGGTTGCAGGCGGGTCTCGCGGGTGCCCTGGACAGACCGTAGAACACTGCTCACTCCTCCCCCCAAGTTCGAACCATGCTCTGGCCCACCCGATCCCCCGCGGACATCCGCGCCACCCTGACGGCCGTTGCCGTCGCGGCGACCCTGACCGCAGCACTCGCTGCGCAGTCGCCTTTCGCCAAACCGCACGAGCTGCCCGCCGACCGCATGGCCGGCACCGCCGCCGTGTCGATCGAAGACTGCAAGAAGTGGCTCTTCACCCTCGCCTCGCCCGAGTTCGAAGGGCGGCAGACGGGCCAGCCCGGGTTCCAAAAAGCTGCCGAATTCGTCAGTGCCCACTTCCAGAAGCTCGGGCTGGAGGCGCGGGGCGAAAACGGTACTTTCTATCAGACGGTGCCGTGGTCGGTGACCAAGGTGGTGCCGGAGAATTCGTACCTCGAGTTCCAGCGCGCGGGCGCCGAGCCACTCCGCATTCCGGCGGATCGACTGGCCGGCAACGTGGTCGGCAACAGCTCGGCCGAGGGCGAAGTGGTGTTCCTGGTGGTCGAATCTCCGGCGGCGCCGGCCGACGGCCAGCGCTTCCGGGTGCCGAAGATCCCAGGCCTCGCCGACCTCGCCGTCGAGGGCAAGGTCGTGGTCGCCTACGTGAAGCCGGCTCGCGACGGCCTGCCGTCGGCTCTGGGTCGGCTCGCCGTGACCCAGAGTCTGCAGGGCAAGGGCGCCGCAGCCGTGTTGTTCGCCCAGCAGGAGCAGCCGGCCGGTGGCCTGCGCGGTCGCAGCTCGGCCAGCCGCCGCGCCGGCAACCCGGCCGTGGCAGGTGCAGGCCGGGTGCCTTCGGATCTGGCGTTCGGCGGCACCGACCTCACCACCATGCTGAAGTTGGGCGGCGCAGAAGCTGCGGTGCTCGAAGGCACCGCGATGACCCCCACGATCACGTTGCGCGCCAAGTTCGAGGTCGCGGTCCAGACCGAGCAGGCCCCGGCGATGAACGTGTTCGCCGTACTGCCCGGCAGTGATCCGCAGCTGCGCAACGAGTACGTCGTGGTGGGCAGCCACCTCGACCACGTCGGCACGCGCGGCGGCCTGCACCCGGGCGCCGACGACGACGCTTCGGGCACCACCGGCGTGATGGCGGTCGCGCAGATGTTCGTGAAGAACCCGAACCGGCCCAAGCGCAGCGTGCTGTTCGTCTGCTTCGCCGGAGAAGAGGACGGCCTGATCGGCTCCGACTTCTTCGCCAAGAATTGCCCGGTGCCGCTGGCCTCGATCGTGGGCGAACTGCAGATGGACATGATCGGCCGGGACGAGGAAGAGAACCGCGAAGGCAACCGCGGCGAACGGGCCGAGGACAACCGCACCTCATTGCACTTGGTGGGCACCCAGAAGTTGGCGCCCGCGCTGCACGAGCTGTGCCTGAAGAAGAACGACGCCGCGGCGTTCGACATCGAGTACGACCAGGAAGGCATGTTCGGCCGCAGCGACCACGCCAACTTCGCCAAGTACGGCGTGCCGATCGCGTTCTTCTTCACCGGCCTGCACCGCGACTACCACGAGACGACCGACACGCCGGACAAGATCCACTACGAGAAGCTGCTGCGGGTCGCCACCTACGTCTACGACATCGCCTTCGAACTCGGTGTGCAGGACGAGCGCCCGCTCGTCGATCCGGTGCTGTGGCAGAACTACCGCGGCAAACAAGCCAAGGAGCCGGCGGCGCCGCTGATCGGGGGGAAAGCCGCCAGCGCCCCAGCCACCGAGGGCGGCAAGTAGCTGCGCGAGGAACCCGCTTGGCTCAGCGCGCGTAGGGCTCGCGCAGCGCCAGGGGCGGACCGAGCACTTCGTTCATCACCAGCACGCGCTTCAGGTCGGCGAGGTCCACGAGGCTGGCGTCGGCCCGGCGCACCCGACCAGCCGCCAGCGTCCGCCCGCCCAGGGCACCAAGGTCCTGGGACGCACCCACCCGGCCGCTCGCGGGCGCTTGGCGCCGCTCGATGCCCTCGCCGACGTGGGTTGTGACCGTCGCTGGCTGCCACCGCGGCAACGCCGTGGCCAAGGGCTGGGGCGGCGGCTCGGGTGCCACCACCTCCCTTGGCGCCGGCGTCGAGACTGGCGCCGGGCGCTCAGGCGCAGCCTCGGCATCGTCCATGCCGAGAATCCGGCGCATTTCGGCGGCGACCTCCTCGGCGCTCCGCTGCCCGGCCCGCGGTCCAGCCTTGGGAGCCGTCGCCGAACGAGCGCGCTGCGCCGCCTTGCCGATCTTGCCGATGCCGCCGAACAGCCAGGCCGCCAGCACGAACAGCAGGACCGGGTGCTCGACGAGGAACTGGATCAACCTGCCCACGGCTCACTCCTGTCCCGGCATCTTCTTGCGCTGGCTCTCGGTGGCGAGATGGGCTTCCTCGCCGGCCGCGATCTGCCCACGCATGCGCGTATCGGCTTCGAGGTTCTTCAGCCGCGTGTAGTCCATCACCCCCAGGTTGCCGCTGCGGAACGCATCGGCCATCGCCTTCGGCACCTCGGCTTCCGCGAGCACCAGCTTGGCGCGGTTGGCCGCGATCTCGGCGATGTTCTCCTGTTCGGCGGCCACGGCCATGGCGCGGCGGCTTTCGGCCGCGGCCTGGGCGACGCGCTTGTCGGCCTCGGCCTGGTCGGCCTGCAGGCGCGCGCCGATGTTGTCGCCGATGTCGACGTCGGCGATGTCGATCGACAGGATCTCGAACGCCGTGCCGGCGTCGAGGCCCTTGGCCAACACCCCCTTGCTGATGCGGTCGGGATTCTCCAACACGTCCTTGTGCGTGTCGGCGCTGCCGATGGTCGACACGATGCCCTCGCCGACGCGCGCGATGATCGTCTCTTCGGTGGCACCACCGACCAGGCGCTTGATGTTGGTGCGCACCGTGACGCGCGCCTTGGCCAGCACCTGGATGCCGTTCTTGGCCATCGCCGCAACCTTGCCTTCGTCGGGACAGTCGATCACCTTCGGCTTGACCGAAGTCTTGACCGCGTCGAGCACGTCGCGACCGGCCAAGTCGATCGCCGTGGCCTGGCGGAAGTCCAGGCCCAGGTTGGCGCGGTCGGCGGCGATCAGCGCGTTGACCACGTTGAGCACGTTGCCACCGGCCAAGTAGTGAGCCTCGATCTCACGCACGTTGATCTGCAGGCCGGCTTGGGTCGCGGCGATCGCGCCGCGCACGATCACCGACGGGTTGACCTTGCGCAGCGACATGCCGACCAGCTGGAACAGGCTGATACGGGTGCCGGACATGAAGGCCTGAACCCAGAGACCGATGAACTTGAGCAGGATCAGGACCAGGACGCCGAGCAGGACCAACAGGCCGATGGCGACCCACTTCAGCGAACCTTCGAAGATGCCTTGGGCGAGCATTGCGGTAGAGGAGGGGTTTGCAGAAAGAAATCAGCGGCGCGCGACCACGACGTGGTTGCCGCGCACTTCGAGAACCACGATCGGGCAGTCGGCGGGCAGCATTTCGCCGCGCGTCACCACGTCGACCTTGCGCCCGGCGATGCGGGCGAAACCAGCGGGGCGGAGCGCAGTCGTGGTGACACCCTGCTGGTGCAGCAAGGACGCGGCCTCGGCGTCCCCAGCCTGCGGCGCACTCGGTCCTTCCAGGATCAATTGCTTGCCGAGCCGCGTGCGCGGCAGCCAGCGGAACGACAGCGTGAGCACCAGGGGCGCCGCCACGGCCTCGCCGATCAGCACCCACATGCCGAACGCGATCGCCTCCTGGAACGCCAGAAACACCGCACCGACCAGCGCCACGCCAGCCATCACGGCGATCACCCCGAAGGAGACGAAGAACACCTCGGCCACCAAGAGGCAGAGACCGACCAGCGCCAACAGCAGCACGACGCCGGCGCTGCCGTGCTCGCGACCGCCGGTCGGGCGCGGACCGGCACCCGGCTTGGTGGCCTTGGTTTGGCTGTCTTCGGCACTCCCCACCACCACGCGATTGCCCTGCACGTAGAGCACGCGCACCCGGCTGCCAGCCGGCAGGAACTCGCCTTCGGTGACCACGTCGACCCGTTCGTCGTCGAACTCGACCGCTCCGGCAGGGCGCAGCACCGTCGCCGCAGTGCCGAGCCGCCCCACCAGTGCCGTGAGGGTCTGGTCGGCAGCGCCACCCGTGGCCATGGCCGGCACCGGCGGCTCGGCGAGCAAGGAACGCCGGAACCACGGCAGCCGTGGCAGCAGGCGCCAGGACAGGCCCGCGAGCAGGAACACGGCGACGAACTGGAGCAGGAGCTGCAGCAGGTTGCCGACCAGGATGTCTTCTTCGGCGGGGCTGTTCGGCCAGGCGAACGATTGCTGGCTCAAGACCAGCGCCAGCACCAGGCACACGAAGCCCACCACCCCGAACACCACGGTGCCGGGCAACAGGAAGATCTCGACGCCGATCGCCGCGAGGCCCAGGAAGAACACCAGGATCTCGGCCACGTCGGCCAGCCCGACCAGATAGCTGTGGAACAGCGCCAGGGCCAGGAAGGCCGCGCCGAGCACGCCCGGCAGGCCGACGCCCGGCGTCTTCACCTCGAACAGGATCAGCAGCAGGCCCGCGACCAGCAGGAACGGCTGCAGCATCGACAGCCACGCCACCATGTGCTCGGACCAAGTGTCCACCACCTCCGCGTGGCTGCCGCGTTGGCAACCGAGCACGTCGACACACAGCGTGTCCAAGTCGCCGACGATGCCGTGCACCAAGCCGGCCTCCTCGGCCGTCCGCGCATCGACCAGCAGCGGCCGTGTCAGTTTCTCCTGGTTCACGACCTGCGCGCCGCCCGCTTGCAGTGGGCCGATCTCGCCCACCTCGAGCACCGCGCGACGTTCGAGGCCGCCTTCGCGCACGGTCGCCGTGACGAGTTGCATGCGCGGATCGACCATCGCCAAGGCCATCTTCACCGCATCGCTGCGCAGCGGCGTCTTGCGCTGCTGCAGCCGGTTCTGCAGGTTCGCCCGTGCAGCATCGAGGCGGCGGCCCATGGCGCCGTCCGGATCGCTGGACAGCAGCTCGCCCCAGTCCTGCTCGGGCTTCTGCAGTTCCCCGAGCCAAGCCCCGGGCATGCAGAAGGCCCGGTCGGTGACCAACGCCAGGTAGGCAGCGCCCTGGGTCGCTCGACCGCGCACCAGGGTGATGCTCGCCACCTTGCTCGATTGCACGTGGTCGAACAGGCTCTGCAGGTCGGCGGGATCTTCGGTGTAGCTGCCGGTGTCCTGATCGCAGCGGAACACCACGTAGCCCACCCCCAGCGCTTCGGCGTCGCGCAGTGCCCGGTGGCAGCGCGCCAACTCGGCCGAACCCAATTTGCCCCGCAAGGTCACCACGTAGACCTGCGGCACGGCTTGGGTCGGCTCCTGTCCAGGCAGGCGCAACACCACGGCCCACAGGAACGCGACGACCCACCACCAACGGCCGGCAGGTGTGAGTTGACGGAAGTTCACGGTCTCCATGGTGTAGCAGAGTTCGGGGGGGATTGGCACCTCCGGTTCGGCGCGTGGGCGGATTCGGCCGATATGGCACCGTGCCCCCTGCGACTCAACCCCCCGGATTGGCGGAGATCCGCAGCGCCTTGGTGGCGTTGCGGCACGGCCTCGCGGTCCTGCTGCGCCACGGCGGCGAAGCCGCGATCGCCGACCCCACGGTCCGCGACTGCGCCGCGGGGCTGGTGCGCGCCACGGCGCACCAGGAACTGGCCATCGAATGCACCGACGGCCGGGTCGCCATCGACGGGGTGGAGTTGTTCTCCACGACGCCCGGGGAAGTGCCCTTCGATGTGCTGGCGGCCGCCGGCATCGGCATCCTGTGCCTGCCCCAAGGCCTGGACGAAGCCGAAGCCGAACGGCTGGTCCGGGCGCTGGCGACGCTCGACCCGGAGCAGCCCTGGCTGGCCCTCGACACGGCCGCGATCCCAGCCCTGCATTGGCGCGCGGCATCCAGTGCTGGCGGCGACCGGGCTGCCGCAACGATCGGCTTGCCGCCGCCCGGCCCAGCGGCCCAGCAGTATGCACCCGTCCTGGCCCGAGCGCAGCTGACCAACCTGCCCTGGTCCGCTGCCCGCCTGATTCTCGAAGACCTCGACCGGCTCGACCCGGAACAGGCCACCGCCGCAGCTCTCCGACGCGCCCTGCCCGACCTGGCGCAGCGCATGCTGCGGCACGGCGACGCCCAGGGACTCACGTGGCTGCTCGAGCAGCTCCCAGCCGCGCCAGGAGTACCGGCCGCACTGGCCAACACCGTCCAGGAACTCGTCGCGCGCGAGTGCAATGCGGCATGGTTCGGCTCCCGGACTGCCGCAGGCTGCCCGATCGCCGATCTGGCGGCTCTGGCCATGCACCTCGGCGCGGCGGCGTTGCACGACTGCGCCGCTGCCGCAGCGGCGGCCGGCACGCCGCTGCCCCCGGGGCTGCGCACCCTGCTGGAGCTGCCGGGCGAGTGAGCCGGCGGCCGGCTCAGCCGTCGAGCAGGTCCAGGCACAACAACGCCATTGCCGTACCGTAGCCACGGCCCAGTTCGTGGGAGTCGACGAACACGCCGTCGAACTCCGGGAGCGCCAGCACCTGCTGCAGCAATTCGCCCCGCATGGCCTTCTGCAGCTCGGCATCGGCGAGCTGCATGGTGGCCATGGCGCGCCCCAGCATGTCGAACCAGAAGAAGAAGCCGCCGTAGCCGTGCTGGTCGGCGTGGTCGTCGTACTTGCGCACCGCCGCCAACAGCCCGTGGTGCCGGAAACCCTGGGTCACTGCCTGCGCCAGAGCGGCCTGGTCCGACTTGCCGTGCACGAACAGCGCCAGCTCGCACAGCGGCATCCGCCCAGCCGCCGCTTCGACCGTGGCGCGCGGCGCGCCGCGCGTGGTGTGGCCATAGGTGAACGCGCCCATCGCGGTGCGGTTGTGCGCCAGGGCTGCAAGTCCCTTGGCGATGCGCTCGGCATCCACCTCGGCGCCGGCCGCTTGCGCCGCGTGCAGGGCCAGCAGCGCCGTGGCGCTGGCGAACGGATTGGCGTACTCGTGGAACCAGGCCCCGCTGTCGGGCTGCAGCGCCAGCAGCGCCGCCGCTGCGCGTTGCACCGCGGTCCCTGGACCGGCGGCTCCCGGACCGGCCGCACCAGCATCGGTGCCCGCCCCGCCCGCCCGTCCGCCGCGCAGCGCGCGCCATTCGACCAGGAACTGCAACGCATAGGCGCGCGCCCACAGGATCTCGTCGCGATCCGACAGCGCCAGCCACGCTTCGCTCTCGGCCTGGCCGCGGATCCGCTCCAGCTGGGCGGCAACCCGCGCGCGCAGGGCATCCGGCAACTGCAGGCGGCCCGCGGCGGTACGCCGTTCGGCGGCCAACAGGGCGCGGCCGGCGAGGCACGTCACCGCCGCATGCACGTTCGGCAGGCTGTCGGTGCCGCCGAAGTCGTAGGCGCTGTCGCGCAGCACGCCATCGCCCCAATCCAGGTCGGTCAGGAACTGCACCGAACGCTGCCACAGCGCCGCCACCGGCCACGGCGCCACCGCGCGGCTGCCCGCCACCGGCGGGGCAGCCAGTTCGGCAGCCGCCACCGGCAGAAAGTCCTCGAAGCCGCGGCCGAACGGCCCCAGATCCTCGGCTTCGAGTGCCATTTTCCACGCCAACGGCTGCTCCGGCAGCCGCGCCGCGGCCGCCGCCCAGCGGACGTTCGCCGCTTCGCGCTGCTGGTCGCGGCACAGCGCGGCACCGACCAGGAACTCGGCTTCGGCGGCGATGCCAGGTCCGGGATCGGCGGCCAACACCGCCTCGGCCAGATCGATCGCGCCCTGGCGATCCAGCGCCCGGTAACGCTGCCACGCCGGCCCCAGCACGGCCTCGCCGAGGGGCCCCTCGCGCGGGCTGCCGACCAGCGCGCGCAGCGGCGCTTCGAACCACTCGGGCTGCAGCGTGGTGATCTGGTCGACGCGCAGTTGTTCTCGCCCCTCGGCGTCGAGCACCAGATACCCGGGTTCGATGAAACGCTGGCGCAGCAGACCGTAGCGCTGCTGCAGCGCGCCCTTCGGCACCTCGGCCACCGGCACGAAGTGCTCGCCGAGCCATGCCACCGTCGGCGGCCACGAGAACGGCCCACCGCGCAGGTAGCGATCGATCTCGGCCTTGCGATCCATCGGCGAGCCGGCCACGGTCGGCACGTACCACAGCACCCGCTTGCCGGTGCGCTGCGCCACCGCCAACGCCGTGGCCAGATCGGGCTGCCAAGGCATCGCCTCCCCCACCCGCGCAGCCAGGGCCGAAGGCGCCGCGCGCAGCTTGCGCGTCGAGTTCTGGGCGGGCAGGTCTTGGACCGACTGGGCGACCAAAAGGCCCAGACAGACGACGGCGCTCCGGAGCATCTCGGCAGCTTGGAGGCCGCGCGGCGGCAGGTCAATCGCGCCGGGCCGACCCGCGCCCCACGCCGGGCGATTTTGCGCCGGAACCGCCCCCCGGATAGAACCCTTGCCCCGCGTGCACCTCGCACGCCCCCCTCGACCATGGCCAGCCGGAACCCCTTCTCCTCCCGCACCACCCTGCAGGTCGGCCGTCAGACCTACACGTATTTCTCGCTGCAAGCGCTCGAACGGGCGGGCCTCGCGCAGCTCGCGCGCCTGCCCTACTCGATCCGCATCCTGCTCGAACAGGCGTTGCGCAACCACGACGACTACGTGGTGTCGACCGCCGACGTGCAGAACATCGCCAACTGGGGCCCCACCACGGCCGGCCAGGTCGAGATTCCGTTCCTGCCCGGCCGCGTGGTGCTGCAGGACTTCACCGGCGTGCCGTGCGTGGTCGACTTGGCGGCGATGCGCGCAGCGATGCGGCGCCTCGGCGGCGATCCGAAGCAGATCAACCCGCTGGTGCCCTGCGATCTGGTGATCGACCACTCGGTGCAGGTCGATGCGTTCGCCAGCCCGAGCGCCGAGCGCGACAACCTGAAGCTCGAGTTCGAACGAAACCGCGAGCGCTACGAGTTCTTGAAGTGGGGCCAGCAGTCGCTGACCAACTTCCGCGTGGTGCCGCCCGGCATGGGCATCGTGCACCAGGTCAATCTCGAGTATCTGGCCAGCGGCGTGCTGCTGAAGCGCGACGGCGGTGACGTGGTCGCCTATCCGGACACCGTGGTGGGCACCGATTCGCACACCACCATGATCAACGGCCTCGGCGTGCTCGGCTGGGGCGTCGGCGGCATCGAAGCCGAAGCAGTGATGCTCGGCCAACCCACCTACATGCTGCTGCCCGAAGTGGTCGGCATGGAACTGGTCGGCACCCTGCCGGAAGGCGCCACCGCCACCGACCTGGTGCTCACGGTCACCCAATTGCTGCGCAAGCACGGCGTGGTCGGCAAGTTCGTCGAGTTCTACGGCAGTGGCGTCGCCACCATGTCGCTCGCCGACCGCGCCACCATCGCCAACATGGCCCCCGAGTACGGCGCGACCATGGGCTACTTCCCGGTCGACACCGAGACCTGCCGCTTCCTGCTGGCCACCGGCCGCAAGCAGGCCCACGCCGCCCTGGTCGAAGCCTACATGCGTGCCCAGGGCTTGTTCTGGACCCCGGAAGCGCCGGTGCCGGAGTTCACCTCGACGCTGCGCCTCGACCTCGGCACCGTGGTGCCGAGCCTCGCCGGGCCGAAGCGCCCGCAAGATCGTGTGCCGCTCGCCGCCATGGCTGGCGAGTTCCAGAAGGCCCTGACCAAGGACCCGAAGGAGCGCGGTTTCGGCCTGCCCCAAGACCAGCTCGCGGCCACCGCGGCGATCGAAGGCAGCAGCACGAGCATCGGCCACGGTGCCGTGACCATCGCCGCGATCACTTCGTGCACCAACACCAGCAACCCGTCGGTGATGGTCGCCGCCGGCCTCTTGGCGCAGAAGGCCGCCGCACGCGGGCTCGCGCGCAAGCCGTGGGTCAAGACCTCGCTCGCGCCGGGTTCGCGCGTGGTCACCGACTACCTGCAGAAGGCCGGGCTGTTGCCGGCACTCGAACAAGTCGGCTTCCACGTGGTCGGCTACGGCTGCACCACCTGCATCGGCAACAGCGGCCCACTGCCAGCACCGGTCTCCGCCGCGATCAAGCAGGGCAACCTGGTGGCCGCTGCGGTGTTGTCCGGCAACCGCAACTTCGAGGGCCGCGTCAATCCCGACGTGAAGGCCAACTACCTCGCGTCGCCGCCGCTGGTGGTCGCCTACGCACTCGCGGGCACGGTCGCCATCGACCTGGAACGCGAACCCCTCGGCACCGACCGCAAGGGCCAGCCCGTGTACCTGCGCGAGCTGTGGCCGAGCCAACGCGAAGTGCAGGCAGCCATGCACAAGGGCATGTCGCCTGCGGCCTTCGTGCAGCAGTACGGCAAGGTCGACCAGGGCCCCGAAGCGTGGCGCAAGATCACGGCGGTGAAGAGCGACTTGTATGCGTTCGACGCCGGCAGCACCTACATCCAGGAGCCGCCGTTCTTCACCACGATGGGCCGCGAAGTCGGCACCATCGCGGCGATCCGCGGCGCGAAAGCCCTCGCCGTGCTCGGTGACTCGGTCACCACCGACCACATCTCGCCGGCCGGCAACATCAAGAAGGACAGCCCGGCCGGGCGTTACCTGCTCGAGCACGGCGTGCAGCCTGCCGACTTCAACCAATACGGCGCGCGCCGCGGCAACGACCGGGTCATGACCCGCGGCACCTTCGCCAACATCCGCCTGCGCAACCTGCTGGTCGAGCAGGAAGGCGGCCTGACCGTGCACCTGCCGAGCGGCGAGACGCTTGCCATCTACGACGCTGCGATGCGTTACCAGAGCGAAGGCACGCCACTGTGCGTGTTCGCCGGCAAGGAATACGGCACCGGCAGTTCGCGCGACTGGGCCGCCAAGGGCGCATTCCTGCTCGGCGTCAAGTTCGTGCTCGCCGAGAGCTACGAACGCATCCACCGCAGCAACCTGGTCGGCATGGGCGTGCTGCCCCTGCAGTTCCAGGACGGACAGAACCTCGGCAGCCTCGGCCTGCGCGGCACCGAGACCTTCGACGTCGCCGTGGACGACCGTTTGGCGCCGCGCCAGCTCGTGACCGTCACCGCCACCGACGCGAGCGGCAAGGCCACGACCTTCGAAGTGCAGTGCCGCATCGACACACCGGTCGAAGTGGACTACTACCGCAACGGCGGCATCCTGCAGACCGTGATCCGCAAGCTGCTCGGCAAGACGGCCGGCACGGCTGCGCCGGCGACCCCGAGCGCTGCGCCGGTCAAAGCGCGGACGAAGCAAGCCAAGGCCGCGTCGGGCCAGGCCAAGTCGCCGGTGAAGGCCAAGACAGCCGCCAAGAGCGCCGCCACCGCCAAGAGCAAGGGCGCCGCCAAGAGCAAAGGCGCCGCCAAACCAGCCGCCAAGAACAAGGCGGGCAAAGCCACTGGGAAGACGCCCGCTGCCAAAAGCAAGGCCCCGGCGAAGAGCATGAAGGGCAAGGCGGCAGCCAAGGGCAAACCAGCCGCGAAGGGCAAGGCTACCGTGAAGAGCAAGGCCGCCGCGAAGGCCAAGGCTCGGCCGACCGCGAACAAGGCAACCGCCCGCAAAGCCGCGAAGCCTGCCGCCAAGCGTCGCTGAACTGGCAGCGCTCGCTGCGTTGGCTCGACGCCTTCGGGCTAGGCGGCCATGCGGCCGCCGGCGCCCGAACGCGCAAACCGACGCTCGCCCCCACCCGCGTCGCCGGCCCAGCCGCCGACTGCGGCTGCGGGCTCTGCGTTGGCTCGACGCCTTCGGGCTAGGCGGCCATGCGGCCGCCGGCGCCCGAACGCGCAAACCGACGCTCGCCCCCACCCGCGTCGCCGGCCCAGCCGCCGACTGCGG
>JAEUHP010000070.1 GCA_016795295.1 Planctomycetota bacterium
AGTGCTCGCCGTTGCCGCGATAGCCACGCTCGCGACACATCTGGTAGAGCCGGCTCGCCGGCAGGCCCGGGTAGCGCCGCAGGGACTCCATGACGAACGGCGGATACGCGTCGATGCGTGCCCGTCGCTGCGGGCGCGCCGGCGGCACGCCGCCACTCGCGGTCACGCGCGTCACCACGTCGTGGTGCACCTGCAAGTGCGCAGCAATCGTGCCGACCGGCCACTTCTCGACATCGGGCAGACGGAGGCTCTCCAGCTCGACTTCGTTGCGGATCACCATGCGCACCTCCTGCAGCGGTCACGGCCAGGTGCGAGGCTGACCACGGCGCCGCAGGAAGCTGTTGCGGAAGTAGGCTCCGCACCCTGCGGTGGACAGAATATTCAAGCCCGCCCGGTGCGGCGAGCCGCCGCTCTACACTGTCGAACTGGAACCACCTCACTGATGCTTGCACGGCGGGGGACGTGGGACACCCTCATGAATGCCGCATGAATTGCCCGAATCCAAACTCCCACCCGAAGCCTGCCTGGCGCGCCGGTCTCCTACATCCAAAGCGCCAAGTAGCATTTTCGCCACCGCGTGAGCAACAGCAGGCCCGCAGCTCCTGTCGTGCCAATACGGCCGTAGCGTTGCCCGAAGTCACCTTTTGGATCCCACGAGCCGCGCAACTTGCCCTTGGTATGCGCCATCACCCTAACCGCCTCAGCGCGTTCTACCGCCACAGACCACAGCCCGTCAGCCTCTTTTGCCGCGCGTCTGCCCGGTTCCGTTGCCAGGGCATAGGCCATCGTCAGGTAGAGCGCGGTCATCGGCTCCGCGATATCCTCCGATGGCCACGCGACCTCACGCAATTGCTCAGTGCGCAGGCCGCGATCACCAAGAACGGCCAGCAGCAAGGCCGCAGCACGCTCCTGCGCATTTGTTGCAGAGGCGTGACCGAGCGCACATGCGCGCTCTAGTGCTCCATCTGGAAATCCACCCCAACGGTTCGCGCTGTCGTCGGCCCGTGCTTTGCGTATTGCAGCGAGACAGGCGCGTGACCATACGACGAGTTCGCTGCTCGCCTTCCCGTTGAGTTGCTGCAGTAGGGTCACCAGCGCGTTCGTAGCCGCAGCGGCACTCACGAGCACATCGTCGGCGCGGTGACTGCGCGCCCACTCCAGCAGACAGCATGTGACGATCGCGTGGTCAACGCCCCATTCGGGATCGTCGCGAAACCCGATGCGCCCACGCTTGTCAGGCAATTTGCGCAACCAATCGATCGCGGGCCCAACGGCTTTGACATAGACTTGTGCTCTCTCGGCGTCGGCAATGCAGGCGAGGGTCATCAGTGCCGATGCGCGCACGTCGCTGCTGTCGGAGCCGCCATGCTCGGCAACGCTCCAGCGACCGTCCGGCGCTTGGCTCCGAACCTGGAATACTCCCTCCGGTTCCTGCGACACCAGGCCACAGCACGACAATGCGAGTGCGGTCCAGTCGCGCACCAACCATCGAGCGAGGGGACTGCCGGCAGCCATCACCTGCCGCCTCCGGCGTTCTGCCCCTTGCCGGGGACGGGTTTGGGTTCGGCGAGCGGGTTGTCAGTAGCGTCGTCGGGGGTGCCATCCGGGAGCACGTGCGCACCGTCGTTCCGGCGCATCACCTTGCGGTCGAAGCCACATACCGGCCCGATATTCATCCTAGCGAGGCGCTGCGTCATGTTCTCGCGCAGCATATCGGGATCGTCGGTTCGCGGCTCGAAGGCAAGCCAGCACGCGCTGACAAGGATCGAGTCGTAGGTTGGCCCACACAAGCACACCATAGCCTCGATGGCGCTGTTGCCATGCGTCGCGGGCTCATCAGTTGCGAGGCTTGAGGGCAATTCCGGTTCCCCGCCGTGGTGCAGCATTACAACAAGCTTACGGGACTTTCGCTCGCCTTTGGGCGGGGGAATCTTACCAGACTTCGGCGTAACAGACATCCCACTGCGAAGATTACCCTTATCGCCCTCGGACTCGATCACAATCACTTCGCCGCCCTCCGGGTCGTTCTTGGCGGTATTGAGCGCCGCTTCGAGGGCCTTTGCGAACTCAGCCTGCTGCGCCGCGGTGGGATCGCTGTATGTAACGATAATCACGGTTGTAAAGAGACCCAAGGGGTCGCCAATGACCAACGGACGACAGCCTGCATACGCCGACTCCCCTCCCATGTTCCACACATCGCCCCACACCCCGAGCGGATCCCTGGTCAAGAACCGCCCCAGCCCCGTGGAGTAGTACCGATTCCGCATGTAGAGCAGCCCAGTCTCTGCATCGAGCCGCACCGCCTTGCAAAGGAACGGCAGCCCCACACTCGACGTCGCGACCGCCGTCGTGCTCGCACCCACGTACACCGACGCCCGCCCATACGGATCGTACTCGTACTGCTCCACCACCACCCCGGCCGCCGACACCAGCTTCGCCGCCGTGTCCTGA